>JBCCLV010000003.1:0-90250 GCA_039026695.1 Bacteroidota bacterium | reverse complement strand
GATCATTGGTATATCTAGTGCTGCACATAGATCAGCATATGGCAAAAATGCCCAATGATAAAGATCCCCAAATGGAGGCCATCCGACGCAAACTATTGGATGCATATACGAGAATCCGACTTGTAAATCTTCAGGACCTTTCTGGTGCGATTAGTAAAAAAGGTAAGCGCAAAGTGCTTTACAAGTTTATGGAAGATCTAATACTCTTGATGAAGGAAGTATCGGTCTTGATCAATGAGCAGTACTTTTCTCACGTACAAGATCAATATGGTTTTGTTTCTACTAAACTTCCTGAAGTATGAGGTACCAGGTAAGACACATAACTGAATATAAATATGACTTTCCTGCGTCGCTTTGCCATAATCTGATCTTTCAAACGCCGCAGCGCTTTGCCTATCAAGAAGTAGAAAGTCACGACTGCAAAATCGATCCTGAGCCCAGCTCTTTTGTAAGAAGAAAGGATTTTTTCGAGAATGAGTTTCTGTACTTCTCATTACACAAAACTCACCAAAAGCTTAAGGTTACCTCTTCTTGCAAAGTAGCACTTAGCCAACCAGTTTGGATGCAAGCAGATGCCAGTGCTACTGTCCCTTGGGAAGTCTTGGCTTCTGAGCTACAAACTCCCAAAGTACTCAATGATATTCGTCAGTACTATTTAGAGTCTCCCTACGTACCAGTAATTACTGGAGTTAAAGACTATGCCTTAGCATCTTTTACGCCTCATAGGCCTATCATGGAGGCAGTATTAGAACTGAATACCCGAATCAATAAAGATTTCAAATTCACTCCGGGCTTTACCGAAATAAGCACACCCCTCAAAGAAGTTTTTAAAGAAAAGAAAGGTGTCTGCCAGGATTTTGCACATTTCGGCCTGTCCTGCCTTCGTTCATTAGGGCTTGCGGCAAGGTACATGTCCGGTTACATAGAGACGATCCCAGCTCCTGGACAGAAAAAAATGGTAGGTGCTGATGCCTCTCACGCATGGATTGCGGTTTATATCCCTCCACTAGGCTGGGTAGAATTTGATTCTACAAACAATTTACTTGTAAGCGATCAACACGTTCGAGTCGCAGTAGGGCGTGATTTCGGAGATGTGGTCCCGATGAAGGGTATTGTTTACAGTGGCGGTGGCCAGGAAATGGAAGTAAAAGTGGACGTCAATCGTCTAGCTGATTGAGCGCACTTTGTCTTGAACTACTGAACTCGCTGATCCCGCACTCCAAAAAGCTGATGTACTCTTTGGATTCTGGAGTACTAAACATTTCAGCTAGTAGTACTTACTGGACTCAATTTTCCTACCACATTTTGTATCCTTCAAAGAATTAACACACTTACTATATAGTATCCGGCAGCAACACTTAGGAGTTGAATACTACAAGTTATTCGGGTCTTTTAGATTTGACCATAGCCTTAAAATGTTCACTACGCCGTTTTGAAAAGAATAGAATATAGTTGTTTGTGGGGAGTGCTGATATTCCTTGGTTCCTTGCTTTCTAAGAGAATCTTTGTGGCGGTGAGGAGCATTAATAATTTCAAATAGGCATTTTTCTAGTCGGGTGAAGAAGTTTTTGTAGTTGCTCGTCAGTCCAGTGTTTTTCAATGTACTGCACAATGTCATCTAAATCTTCAACAGCGTCATCTGTCCAACTAATTTTTACAGCCACTTCTCATATTTCTTCCTCACTTCGCTGTGTGGTATCAATTTGCCTTCCTTCACTTGCTTCAAGGCTCGATCTAATGAAGCTGACAGCTCAAGTTCTTTCTCCAGAAACATCTCCACCTTTTTTAGCTCCTTTTCGTCAAACTGCATGACTCTCTCTATGAGATGATATCTTCTTGTTTCAATAGACATATATTCACAAAATAATAACTCCTATTCTAATTCATTGCTGAAATCAACAATATCTACGAGCTTCTATTTCAGATTCATCCCTTAATAATCAAACGCACCACAACTTTTAAAGCATCTGTGTCATCATTTGAGACTGATGAGCGTATTTGAAAGCTAGGTATAGTCACTAATGTTCGAGAAAGGGAAATCAAACACGGGCTATCTGGAAGGGCTTTACTAATCGTTGGATGTCCGATATGATTTCGGGAATGTAGCGCCGATGAAGGGTATTGTTTATAGCGAGGTTGGTCAGGAAATGGAAGTAAAAGTGGACCTCAATCGTCTAGCTGATTGAGCGCACTTTGTCTTGAACTACTGAACTCGCTGATCCCGCACTCCAAAAAGCTGATGTACTCCTCAGCCTCTGGGGTATAACCAACAGGATAATTTAGTATTTCAAGTCCATCCGGAGAAACCGCCACGTAAAAAGGCTGAGCATTGGTCTCAAAAAAGCGCGTCTGAAAATAGGCCCATTTATGTCCTACGTTTCTGAGTTTCCGAATGCCTCCATTGGAATTGGGAAGCGACATTCGCTCTTCAGGATCGAGTTCCTCTTTGTCATCAACATATAAGGAGACCAAAACATACTCATCATTTAGCAGGTCATATACCTTTTTTTCCGACCAAACATGTTCTTCCATCTTCCGACAATTTACACAGGCATATCCGGTAAAATCGAGCAAAACCGGCTTGTTTACGGAAGTAGCATACGCAATGCCTTCTTGCAAATCCTTGTAGCAGGCCAGGCCATTGGGACAGTCAGATGGGTAGATCCAGCTGTAGCCTGCCGGAGGTGCAAGTCCGCTGAGTACTTTGAGGGATTTAAAGGTCTTTGTGTTTTCGTTGTACGAAAGGCCAAAACAGAGGTAGATCGTAAAGACTAGCACACCAAAACCCAGCAGCCGTCTTGCCAGCGAAATAGAATTACTTTTTTCAGACTTTGACTTGAAAATACCCAATAGATAGAGTCCTAGAAGCAATGCAGTCAATATCCAAAAGGCCATGAATAGCTCATATCTAAGTAAGCCCCAGTGCATGACCAGGTCTGCATTTGAAAGAAACTTAAATGCCAGGGCAATTTCAATAAACCCAAGCGTCACTTTTACAGTAGTATGCCATCCCCCTGATTTAGGGATTTTACTCAACCAACTTGGGAACATGGCGAAAAGACCAAAAGGCAATGCCAGCGCTAATCCAAAACCTCCCATTCCAGCAGTAAGTTGCCACGCACCTTCGTCGGAAGACAAAGCGCCGGCCAGCAGGCTACCGAGGATGGGTCCAGTACAAGAAAATGAAACCAATGAAAGGGTTAGTGCCATAAAAAAAATACCTAAAACCCCTCCGACTCCTTCCGCAGCACTTACACGATTGGTCCATGTACTGGGCATGTTGATTTCGAAGAATCCAAAAAAAGAAAAAGCAAAAACCAAAAAGATGATAAAGAAGAGGATATTGAGCCAGACGTTGGTGGAGATTTCGTTAAGGATATCAGGATTGATCCCGTCGAGCAAGTGGAAAGGGCTGCTCAATAATAAATACACCAGAAGGATAAAGAATCCGTACAAAAAAGCATTCCTGAAACCCTTAGTTTTAGTTTCGGCGCTTTTGGTAAAAAAACTGACTGTTATTGGAATTAGAGGAAAGACACAAGGTGTAAGTAGAGCGAGAAAACCGCCGAGGAGGCCGAGAAAAAAAATGCTGCTCATGGCTTTTCCATTACTGTCCACCGACTCATAATCACAAGTTGTATCTGAGGGTAGTATCTCGGTAACTCCGTACAACTGATCCAAGGCTTCTTTTTCATTTAGCTGACCTAAACCTGGAATTTCTTCTGAGCCGTCAAATTCTTTGCTTTTATCACTTGTGCTCTTATCTGAAAATGAGATCGAAAAATCTATGTCATCTGGTGGTAGACACTGCCGGTCATTGCAGGTCATAAAGGTCAAATAGCCAGTAATCGGCACTGATGAATCGTACACTTTGACCCTTTGTGTAATTTCCATCCAGTCAAAAAACTTTGCCAAATTCATATCAAATATTGCATCGTAACCTTCCTTCTTCGATTCTGGATTTTCAACCGCTTGACCAATCAGCTCAAAATGAGCTCCTTTCTCGAAGGTGATGGAGGTAGCAATAGGTCCATCATCCCTTTCCAAATATTGAGAATACACTGCCCATCCTTCTTCTATTTCTGCATTAAGATGTAGTAGGTAAAAGCCCTCCTTCTCTTGCTCCGCGTAAAATTCCCATTTTACAGGTTCATAGATTTGGCCGATTGTAAGGTCTGGCCAAAAAATTAATAAGGTTGTGCACCAAAATGTGGTGTTCCAAAAGAATGAAAATAGCGTTGATTGATGCTTCATTAGGCGATTTTGACTGATTGGGTCTTTGCTAATAAACCTAGAACGCGAAGAAAAAATTCTGGCAAGTGCATACTTGAAAAACGGCTAATCCTTTATCAGGTTGAGCATTTTGGTGGTTGCTTTGATTGCGGCAATGGCTTGATCAGAATCCAGCCCCCGAGTCTTGAACTTATTTCCTTGCCGATCCACCCAGGTGATAGTAGTAATTACAAGCGCATCTGTTTCACCTCCCGGCGGGATCTGCACCTCATAGTCGGTGAGCCGTGGCAATTGCTCTCCCAACTCCTGGTAGATCGCATTTAGTGAATTCATGAACGCATCGTATTGTCCATCGCCAGATGCTGTCTTTTGGTATACTTTACCGTCGATCTCTATACCAAGAGTGGCGACAGACCTTAAGCCTTGTGCCACGGAAAGAGAATAATTATTCACTATTACGCGCTGCACTATTTTTTCGCTTCGCAGCACATCGTTGATGATAAAGGGCAAATCCTCCTTCGTGATTGACTCTTTCTTGTCACCAAGTTCAATGATTTTTTGGGTAACCAGCTTAGTTTCCTCTTTGCTGAGCTCTATTCCCAGCTCTTCCAGGTTTTTACTGATATTGGCCTTACCAGACATTTTCCCCAGCGCATAGGAATAAGATCTCCCGAATCGTTCAGGTTTTAAACTATTGTGATAAAGGTTGTCTTTGTTGTCCCCGTCGGCATGAATACCACTGGTTTGCGTAAACACAAACTCGCCGATCATGGGCTTGTTGGCAGGTATCCTCACTCCAGAAAAAGACTCTACCAATTTGCAAACCTTGTATAGCTTGGTCACCTCCACATTTAGTTCTCCATGCAGATGGTCTTGAACAATACCAATGACACTAGATAGAGAAACATTACCCGCCCTTTCACCCAATCCATTCAAGGTGGTGTGTACACCTGTAATACCAGCTGAAATAGCTGAGTAAACATTGGCAGTGGAAAGGTCATAATCATTGTGTGCGTGGAAGTCGAATTTGACGCTCGGAAATGTGGTAGTCATTCGGGTACAAAAATCGCTTACCTCTAGGTGATTTAAGACACCAAGAGTATCGGGAAGCATAATTCGATTCACATTCATCTCTTCAAGCGCCTCTACCATTCGCTCCACGTAATCCGGCGAGGTGCGCATGCCATTGGACCAGTCCTCTAAATAGATATTTACAGCCATCCCTTGACTTCTTGCGTATTCGATGGTCTCTCGGACGTCATCAATGTGCTCCTCCTGGGTTTTTTTCAATTGCATCTCGCAGTGCCTTCTGGACCCTTTGCATAGTAAATTCAATACTTTGCCTCCTGCCTTCTTGATCCAGTCTACAGAAAGCTTGTGATCAACAAAACCCAGTATTTCCACTCGGTCCTGATATCCAAGATTGGTCGCCCATTCCAAAATTTTCCTGGCGCCTTTAAACTCTCCGTCTGATACTCGTGCAGACGCTACCTCAATACGATCCACTTTTAACTCTTCTAATAATAGCTGAGCAATGGTCAACTTCTCGGTATCTGTAAACGATACACCAGAAGTCTGCTCCCCATCTCGAAGGGTAGTGTCTAGTATCTCTATTTTCAAAGTAAAGCGGCGGTCTTAAAAAGGGCGTGTTTCTGCAAAAGTCTCTATGTCTGCTTTCATGCTTTGCAAATAATCAATATCATCAAAGCCATTAAGCATATTACCCTTCTTGTATGTATTGATGTCAAATGACTCAGCTGCTCCAGTGGACTGAATGGTAATTTTCTGATTGGGTAGGTCTACCGAGAATTGTGACTTTGGGTCTTTCTCAATTTCCTGAAAAATCTGCTCCAGAAAATCAGCTGAAACCTGCACAGGTAGCACACCGATATTGAGACAATTGTTACGAAAAATATCTGCAAAGAAGCTTGATACGACACATCGAAATCCGTAATCATAAACTGACCATGCGGCATGTTCCCTGGAAGAACCTGAACCGAAATTCTTGCCACCTACCAGTATTTGTCCTGAATAAGTGGAATCATTTAGAACAAAATCTTCCTTAGGGCTCCCATCGGGATGATAGCGCCAGTCTCTAAAAAGATTATCACCAAATCCTTCACGCTTGGTCGCCTTTAAAAACCTTGCGGGTATGATCTGATCAGTATCCACATTCTCAATAGGAAGTGGTACTGCAGTGCTTGTGAGTACTTCAAATTTATCGTAAGCCATGTCTGAAAGATTAAACCAGCGCCAATTCCATCAATTCCCTAGGGTCGGCAACTTTGCCTTGTATTGCACTGGCTGCTGCTACAAGTGGACTTGCGAGTAGCGTGCGTGCACCAGGTCCCTGTCTCCCTTCAAAGTTTCTGTTTGAGGTGCTTACGGCCAGTTTGCCTGTAGGAACTTTGTCATCATTCATGGCTAAACATGCCGAACAACCAGGTTCACGAAGTTCAAATCCTGCCTCCTCTAAAACATCTAGTAGACCTTCTTCTTTGATGGCTCGCTCTACTTTATGCGATCCGGGGACCAACCATGCCGTAACATGATCCGCTTTTTTATGTCCTTCTATTATGGAACAAAAAGCCCTAAAATCCTCGATCCTGCCATTGGTACAACTTCCGATGAAGATATAGTCAATCTGTTTGCCGATCATTACATCGCCCTCTTCAAAACCCATATAAGCAAGTGACTTTTGATAGGTCGCAGGATTGCCATCTTGCTCTTCCGCCGTTGGAATTCGACCACTGATGCCCATACCCATACCAGGATTTGTTCCATAGGTGATCATGGGCTCTATCTGCGATCCGTCAAAAGTGATCTCTTTATCAAAAATTGCATCTTCCTCTGAATAGAGCGTTTCCCAGTATTTCATTGCAATGTCCCATCCCGCTCCATTCGGAGCAAACTCACGGCCTTTTACATACTCAAATGTGGTTTCATCAGGCGCGATCATACCTCCCCTTGCACCCATCTCGATGCTGAGATTACAGACTGTCATCCGCCCTTCCATGCTCATCTGCTCAAACACTGCTCCCGCATACTCAACAAAATAGCCAGTAGCTCCTGAGGTGGTCAATTGGGATATAATATAAAGCGCAACATCCTTGGGCGTAACCCCTGGCTGGAGCTCCCCTGTAATGTTAATTCGCATTGATTTCGGCTTGGGCTGCATAATGCACTGATTCGCCAGCACCATCTCCACCTCGGATGTCCCTATGCCAAAAGCGATGGCTCCAAAGGCGCCATGCGTAGATGTATGCGAGTCGCCGCAAACAATCGTAGCACCTGGCACAGTAATACCATATTCAGGTCCTACCACATGTACAATCCCATTTTTCTCGTGCCCTAATCCCCAGTGAGAGATACCATGCGCTTTTGCATTCATTTCAAGCGCCTTTAATTGACCTGCTGAAAGTGGGTCTTTTACCGGAAGATGTTGGTTTTTGGTTGGGGTATTGTGGTCAGCAGTGGCAAAAGTCTTGTGTGGGTACAGTACATCTATACCACGATTTTTAAGTCCTAGAAAGGCAACAGGGCTGGTGACTTCATGCACCATGTGTCGGTCAATAAAGAGTACATCCGGGCCATCTTCAATTTTTCGTACTACATGTGAATCCCAAACTTTATCAAATAGTGTCTTTCCCATTTTATCTCTCTATTTTTGAACCAACCGCCGCTAAATATTTTGCAAATAGAGCACAAAGCTAGCATAGTGCATGGAAACCAAAAATTTTTGAAGGATCAACCTAAACGATAATTTTCCTATTCATAAGTAGAGTAATACTTGAAAGAGGTGAACCAGGTGCCAGACGATCTACTGAACAGGAAACTTCAAAATAAAGACCGTACCCTGGTCAACTTCGCTTTCTACAGTGATATCACCGTGGTTTAACTTCACAAAGTCGTACACCAAATTAAGTCCCAGACCTGTACCCTGCTCACCACTAGTACCTTTTGAAACTTTTTGCTCGTTGATCTTGAACAGATTTTGCATTTTATCTGCGGAAATACCTACACCATCATCCTCTACCCTCACCTCCAGCATATCTGATTTCCTGGCTTGTATCAATATGTTTCCACCCTTTTCAGTGAACTTAAGTGAGTTACTGACCAGATTTCTAAGGATTGTCATGAAGGTATTTTTATCCAAAGCCCATTCTATCTCACCCTCCAGACTATGATCCAGTTTTATTTCTTTGCTCAGTGCCTGAGGTTTAAGAAGCTCACAGGTTTCGGCAATGCAATGGTTGACATTTAGCAATACAGGATTAAAAGGAATACTTCCTTCCTCCTTTAGAGCCCATTTAAGAAGGCTATCGAGTAACCCCAGAACCTGTGTCGATGCATTTTGCTGATAGTTAGTGATTTCCTCAAGGGCCGAATCACCTTGCAAATCGTAGTTTTCTCGAATGTGGTGATTGATAAGATCATTTACCCCAGTCATATTCACGACCGGTCCTCGGAGATCATGAGAAATGATAGAAAAAAATCGATTTTTTGTGGCATTGAGACTTTCTAAGTCATCTTTTTGTCGTTTTACTGCCCGATTCAACTTCTTCAGTTTAGCATTAAAAAAAATGACGATTCCAAGAACTAAGGTTAATGCTGATAAAAAATAGTAGGTCAGTTTTTGAGTGCTGTTTCTCTCCTCAATGTCAGCTTCATAGCGCTCACGCTCCGCCGCTTGCGCATCTTTAAATTCAAATTCGGTCTCTAAACGGGCAATCTTCTTTGTCTGCTCTTCATTTCTGAGACTATCAGAAGTTTCGTGAAAAAGTTCATATGCGATGAGCGCCTCTCTATAATTTCCCTTTTGCTTTTGTACTTCAGCTAGTGCAAAAGCTGCATCCCGCACATTGCTATTAAAGCTAGCATCATTCGCCTCTCGTAGACCTGTCCGTAAGTAGTCTTCCGCTTCTCCCAACTTTCCTAGCTCCATATAAGATTTTCCCAAACCGATGAGTGAATAAGTCCGGTCTGCTTTCAATCCAATAGAATCATAAAGGACTAAAGCTCTTTTGAAATTTTCGATTGCACTTGCAAAGTTCTCTTCGCCATACAAGGCTTCTCCCATATTTGAAAAGCTCTCTGCCAGCCCAACAATATCCCCTATTTCCTTTCTCAACATCAAGGCCTGCTGGTGATACAGTTTTGCATTTTCATAGTCCTTTAGGGTGCCATAGAAATATCCAATGTTGCTGTAGCTAAGTGCTATCTCACGCTGGATAGCGAGTTCCTTTTTGACCTCCAAAGCCTGAAAGCTGTAATCAAGTGCACTTTGATTGTCGCCTAGGTAATAATAAATAATTGCGATGTTGTTTAGACAATTTGCAATTCCTTCTCTATGGGATATACCCTTGGATATCTCGATCGATTTAAAATAGTAATCCAAAGCAGGATAGTAATTACTTTGATAAGTGTTGAGCACACCAAGCCCATTGTATGCGTTGGCGCTACCTTTTTTTACCCCGAAACGGTCGGACAGGCGCAGGGCTTCATTAAAAAGATTCTTTGATTTAGTGTAATCTCCCAACATCATTAAAGACCAACCCTTGATATATAGGGCATCTGATCTAAGCTCATGAAGGTCTTCCATTTTCGCTATCCTAATGACCTCATCTGCATATTTAAAAGTACTGGTGGTATCCGAATTTTTGTATTCTTTGGCAAGAGCAAGATTTATTTGGGCTTGGGTTTGAAGCTTCTTTTTTGAATCCAAAAGCCGCTGTAAGGAGTCAATTTTATCTTGATCTTGTGCGGTGGAATGGTTCCATCCGAGCAAAGAGTAAATGGCAATACTTACTAAGTATTTCATAGAATAACAACGGATTAGATCAAGTCTTCCCTACTTCATTTCCCAGAAAGTCACAGATGTTTCTCGCGGGCAGCGACCGTACCTCCTATTACCAACGCCCCTGAAATAATCATCAAGTTCTTGATTATATATTGTCCTTCCATAGTGGGCAATAAAAAATGATCACGCTGAAAAGTGATTTCTGGTAAAATGAATAAGGGCAAAAATGTTCCACCCATCTGCAAGAAAAGCAGCGCAATCGCAAGTCGAGTGGTCTTAGGAAAAAGGAAGAAAACCCCGATTGCAACTTCCCACCAACCAATCACTGACAACCACTCCTGAGGAGACAAAAACGGAAGCCAAGCCACGGTTTTCAAAACCAAAGGAGCTGCTGAAGACAGTCCGAATGGCTTCAAAATACCAAACCAAATAAATATGATGGCGAATGAAATACGAATTGCAATGTAGCCCCACCGATTCATCATCCTAGAGATACGTTGATCAAGACTACTGAGTAATTCCATAAAATAGGTGCACTTTAAGGAGTAGAAAAAGGAACTTCCATGAAGACATTTACCCAATTATCACGGGTCACTCCCATTAAGGTAAATGAGTAGTCACTTTTTGGATTTAACTGGGGAATGGGAGTAACATCCCGAATATTTAGCACTACGTTAATCAAATCATAAAACTGCCATGTTTGGTCCACAGTATAAGTTCCTGAAAGCAGATTGCGATCACCATCTGCAACCACCTGAAAAAAAATGATCGTCCCCGGATAATTGCCAGGCTCCCAGGTGAATCTCGGCGCTAGATCCTCAGACTGATCAATTGTCAAAGCATCAGGACTATTTTCAGTGGGAAAGCTACTTTGCTTTAGCAGAATAGGTTGGGCAATAGTGAGAGTAGTTTGGTCTTTCCCAGTCACGGTGACCCAGGTGCCACCCTCCTCCTCAGTGAGAAAGAAATAACGCAAATACCCGTTGAATACATCGAAAGTAGGTGCCACTAATGGCACATAATTTTTGAAATCGCTGGGATCTGATCCTAAGCCTTCAAGCTTCCAAAGGCGAAAATCTTCGAAACCGGGTTCAGGATAAAAAAAGACCCTAACACTGTCTGTCGCCCCTGCGGCGCAGGCAATAATACTGGAATCCTTTACGGAAAGTTGTCCTTGGTCTTCAATGAACTGAGCAAGTGAAAAATTTGGAGCTTCATCATCGCCGCAGCTCCATAGCAATAAAATAGCACTCGCAATAAAAAGAAGCTTTTTCATGGTTCGTTGTAACTCAGTAGAAAGTTACAAACATCCTTTGGTTCTGCCTTGCTTATATCAGCGATCCTGCCGCAAAAAAATGAAGTCTCCACCTTCATCTCCAGCTTGGGAAATCGGTCCGTACTGGGGTACTTGACCGTTAGGGCTATTGTTGATCACGGCAACTTTAAAATTTCTGAACAGCTGATCCGCCGAAAGTAACGGAGCCTGATTATTCACCAAATTTTTGAGTAGATACTCAATAAAAACGCTTTTGTCCGGAACTGTCTTAAGCGTTCCGCTGGTCATTGCTTTTCTGCTGGGAAGCTTGTAAAGCTCCAGAATCGCGCGGCTATTTTCAAATACCGCACGCTCTTTTAATATACCACCGCTAAAACAGGCATCGGACACCAAAAGGGTATGCTTGGAGCGGATACCTCCTACATAGTCCCTTAACGTACTATTAGAAAGCCAATAAGATTTGGAATCCATTGAAGCATCGCTAGGAAGCCAGTAACCTTGATTGAGTTGTGCATTCCATATTCCGTGACCAGCAAAAAATATCAGCAAATTATCCTTCTCGGTGACTTTACCGGCTAGTAGATCTAGCGACTTGATTATTTCTTCACGAGTAGGGTTTTGCAATAAGCTTAAATCAGATTGCTCAAAAGAATAGTATCTAGTCAATACTTCAGCCAATCTTGTCGCGTCATTTACTGGGTTGTCCAGATCCTGAATATTTGTCTCTTTGTAATCATTCACGCCAATGATTAATGCGTAGTACTTTCGATTACTGAGTTCTCGGATGAGTGCTTGACCTACGTCATCATCGTTTTCTATTTGTTTTAAATCTGTGCTTCGCTGGGCCAGAATCTCCGATTTTTCATATAAAAGCTGCTTTTCTTCCTTGATCAACGTAACAGAACCGGAGGCTAATGCAGGACAGGTGTTTAGCTTGCCATTGCCTTTCCATCTTCCAACTAAAGTCTGTTGATTTCCTGCGAGTTTGAATTGGAGCTTATTATCCGCCATACATCCCATCCCAACTTTGTAGATAACCTCTTTTGCGAACAGCTCTAGACGCTTCCCTTTCAGGGCACCTTCCATCCTGGCCTGTAGACTATCGTTTTTATTGATCGTAGTAGCCAGCACCGAAACCTGATTGCCAGTTTGCCTGATTTCATAAATCAACTCGTAATGATTATTTAGAAACGTTGAGTTTCCATGCCACCGACCCGTAAGATTTGGCCCCTGACTATAGCTCTTCACTATTGCGAAGGTCAACCCGATTATAAAAACGATTTTGATTAGGGAATTTTGCATATCGAAAAGGTAAACGGTGGAAAATGATTTCAAAGCGCCCTTTTCGACGAGAACAGTTTTCTTCTCCTTCAAAAGCACCAATTAGAACTTAAATGCGAAAAGGATAGATTTCTAGCATCGGGGCATTTGCACTTTATGACTCAAAACTCGCTTTGAGCAGCTTCTTCTTTTATGTTTTCCGCCTCCGACCCTAGGTAGCGGTCAATTAGAAAATGTCCGAGGTAAATTAAAGGCGTCAAGAGTATAGCCACCACAAATTTGTAGATGTAGTTGATGGTGCCTACGGATATAACCTGACTAAATTCCCATCTGCTCGCTTCTGGAGCCAAAAGATAGAACGCCAGAGATAGCACAACGAAGCTATCAATCAACTGTGATACCAACGTGGAGCCAGTTGCCCTTAACCAGATCATTTTTTCACCCGTAATTTTCCTTAAGCGCTGAAAAATCACCACGTCAAGTAATTGACCGATCAAAAAAGCAACGATAGAACCTACTATGATTCCCAGACCCTGGGAGTAGATTTTGTTGAAAGCAAAGTTGATGTCAAAAGGATTTCCCTTATCATCTTGAGCATTTACATCAAGCCAGAAAGCTGCTGGGTCAAGCATTGTCACAAGTAAGATCATAATAAATGCGTAGGCTATGCACCCTACGGCAATAAAACTGATCTTACGAACCCCTTGCTTTCCAAAATATTCGTTGATAATATCTGTAGTAATGAATACTACCGGCCAGATCATCACCCCCGCGGTTAAATTAAAGTCCAGCGTGTAACCAAGAATATTCAGATTGGCAGGCCTAAAACCTAAGGTTTGCTCAAGCGAGAATATTTTCACACCAATCAATTCTGCCAAAATCGCATTGGTTAAAAAGATTGCCGAAAGAACAATGAAGAGCGTTTGCTTTTTACTCATTGACCTCAAAAATAGTACCCTCAATGGCTAATTCTGCCGCACTAAACACCTCTTTCGCTTCTTCAATAATAGGGTCCAGCTCGCGGTATCTTGCTGAAAAATGTCCCAGCAGTAGCCTACCTACACCAGCATCCTTAGCGAATTTAGCAGCCTGTGCAGCCGTACTGTGGAAGGTTTGCGCCGCCCTTTCTTTCATGTCATTAGCGAAAGTGGCTTCATGATATAGAAGATCTACCCCTTGCACCTGGTCAAGCAGCTCATTTTTCAATTTGGTATCAGAACAGTATGCATAACTTAAAGATCGGTAGGGATCCATCGTGAGTTCCTTATTTTGCATTTTTACCGACCCGTCTTGGTTCAGAAGGTCTTTACCATCTTTAAGTGCAAGCACCTCCAATTTGCTGAGGTTGTAGTCTAAAAGCGCTTCTTTCACAATCCGCCTTTTCTTAGGCTTCTCTCTAAAAAGAAAGCCTGAGCAGGGCACTCGATGGTTCATTGGTATGGTGGTCACATTATAATTTTTGTGATCATAGATCACCTCAGAAGCGCCAGGTGAAAACTCCCTAAAGTCTATTGGAAAAGATAAAGAAGTTTCAGAATAGCGAAACTGTAACGTAATAATTTCAGCCAATCCCGGTGGACCTACCAGCAGCAGTTTCTTAACTCGTCCAAACAGATGCATGGTGGATAAGAGACCAATTAAACCGAAATAGTGGTCTCCATGTAGATGGGATATGAAAATGTGATCTATGCGAGCCAGCTTTACTTGGTACTTTTTAAGAAGCAGCTGCGTGCCTTCTCCACAGTCGATCAGGAAATGGTGATTTCCTATTTTAAGTAGTTGTGCAGTATGGTGCCTTCTGTGCGCAAACGCTGCTGCATTTGAACCCAATATGAGCAGCTCGAAACCCAAGTTTTAGTCTGATGCTCCGCCTTTTTGGATCTCAGCAAGTAAAACCGCGTCAGCTGCCTCTTCTTTGGTAGCCACAATGTTCATGACCTTATCCAATTGGCTGATCTTGATCAATTTCATTACATGATCCGTAACATTGAAAAGCACGAAAACACCAGATTCAGAAAAGCTTCTATTGCCAACAAGCAGTGCGCTTAGTCCACTTGAATCTACGTACTTCACGGCACCTAGATCAATGATTAAGCTCACAACCCCGTCTTGGGCAAGATTCATAAATTCAGACTTCAAATCGGGAGCCACTGTTGAGTCAACCTTTTCATCTTCAATGGCAGCAATGGAGTATTTCTCGTATTTATCAACTTTCAGGTTCATGGAGTTTTGTTTTGTAGCGTTTCTGCTATGCTTTGTTTAATCTCGGCTAATTTATTTTGATATGGGTCTTTAACAAACTTTTCGCCGGAGATGTTCTCGTACAATTCTATGTATCGATCTGATATTTCTTCAATCTTCTCCACAGTCATATCAGGTACTTTCTGTCCTTCTTTACCTTGAAATCCTTCGGAAATTAGCCACTGCCGCACAAATTCTTTTGATAACTGCCTTTGAGGTTTCCCAGCTTCAAACAGCTCTGTGTAAGTGTCCGCATAGAAATAGCGAGAGGAATCGGGTGTGTGCACCTCGTCAATCAGGAAAATTTTTCCATTTAGCTTTCCAAATTCATATTTGGTGTCCACCAAAATCAATCCTTTCTCAGCGGCAATGGCTGTCCCCCGTTCAAAAAGTGCTCGCGTATAGTTTTCTAGTGAAGCATAATCTTCCGGCGATACAATTCCTTGCGCCAAAATATCTTCTTTGGAAATGTCCTCGTCGTGGCCCTCCTCAGCCTTAGTGGTTGGGGTGATGATGGGACTTTCAAACTGTTGATTTTCACGCATATCCTCCGCCAGTGGCACACCGCAAAGTGATCTTTTACCATCTCGGTATTCCCTCCAGGCATGGCCTGTGAGATAGCCTCGAATTACCATTTCCACCTTGAAAGGGTCACATCTTTTGCCAAAGGTTACGTTTGGGTGAGGCGTTGACTCTACCCAATTGGGCACAATGTCTGCAGTCATCTCTAAAAACCTAGATGCCAATTGATTAAGTACCTGACCCTTGAAAGGAATAGGCTTTGGCAACACCACGTCAAACGCGGAGATACGATCAGTAGCCACCATTGCCAGCTTATCATCAAAGTGGTAAACCTCTCGCACCTTACCGGTGTATTTACCCGTTTGCTGCGCAAATCGAAAATCTGTGGCAGTGATCCCCTCGGACATGACAGCAAATATAGATGGGCAGAAACAATCGCCCTGCTCCAGAACATTTGACTTTGATTGGAAATGTGCGTATCTAGGATCTGAAAACCCGTATTTCCACGTAAAGGAATCAGACAGACTAAAGCTGATTTTTGCATCTAAAGAGTAGGGACTCCAAACAGAGTTCTATCTGTCTAAACTTGTGAAAGTTGCAAGTTTCTCAAGTCAAACGGAAGACAGATTTCAACACCTTTCTCGATTTTTCCCTCACAAAATGGCAATAAACTGTCCAAATGCTAGCCATTTTGATCAACTATCAGTACTTTTCCTCAACTATTTATTAAAGCAATTAGTATGAACTATTTAGTTTTCAATTGTTTATAGAATATGTTTCGTTTTCAACTAGCTACGTTAAATATTCTTTTCTTTTCGTTCTTGTGCCTTGCAAGTCCCGACAATCGCGATGAGAATCCTGGTTCGATGACTACTCCCACCGTTATTTCTGTGGAGGTACCCACCAACGCTACTTACACAAATGGCGCTGAACTTGAATTCGAGGTTTCTTTTAGCGAAGTTGTGGTGGTAAGTGGCAACCCTAGGCTTGAGCTTATTGTTGGCAGTGTCACTGCGCTTGCGGCCATTAAATCAGGATCAGGATCAGAAACGCTTGTTTTCTCCTACACAGTACAATCAGGTGACCTGGACCAAGATGGAATCGATCTGGGACAGATTGATCTGAATGGAGGCTCCATCCAGGATATATTGTTTGATGATGCAGACCTCACGCTTAATAATGTCGAGGACCTCTCAGGCGTCCGGATAGACGCTGTAATCCCTGAAATAACCTCAGTGAATGTGCCTGGAGACGCAACATACCGGCAAGGAGAAACGCTCTCTTTTACAGTCAATTTTGATGATGTTGTGTTTGTTTTTGGAGCCAATCCCGCCCTTCTACTTGACATTGGCGGCACAACTGTAGGTGCTAATTACACCGGAGGTTTTTTTGGTACAAGTCTCACGTTCAATTATACAATTCAATCGGGGGAACTCGATTTGGACGGAATTGAGGTGGTCTCACTGAGCGGAGGTTCTATCACGGACCAAGCAGGAAATCAAGCAGACCGCACACTGAATAATTTGGAGGATACACAAAATGTGCTGGTGGATGCAAGAGGACCTGTTGTCCTTTCAGTCTCAGGTCCCGCCGACGACACCTATGCAATAGGCGAAACTTTGGCATTTTCTGTGCTTTTTGATGAAGTGGTTATGGTCTCGGGTTCCCCACAGCTATCGGTTGATATTGGTTCTTCCTCAGTAATTGCCTCTCTCACAGGTGGGTCAGGATCTTCTACTTTAACATTTTCATACACCATCCAAAATGGTGATGAAGATACCGATGGCGTTGAAGTGATCGCGCTGGGGCTAAATGGAGGGACCATCCAGGATGGACTTAGCAATGATGCCAACCTCATTTTAAACAACATCGCAGATCTGACAGGTGTGCTGGTAGATGGTATTATTCCGACGGTTGTTTCCGTGATTGTACCACCTGCCGGAAACTATGGCGAGGGACAAGATCTAGATTTTACGGTCAATTTCAGCGAACCAGTTAACGTAGTGGGGAGCCCTCAACTTTCATTTACTATTGGCGGCAGCAATGTATTTGCCTCTTTTTCCGGTGGATCTGGAACCTCCTCTCTGGATTTTAGCTACACAGTGCTGTTGAATGATGAGGATACGGACGGCCTGCTTATTAATTCCTTGGGACTGAATGGGGGCTCCATTGCAGATGTGGTAGGGAACAATGCGGACATAGCCTTGCAAAATATCGAGGATGCCAGTGGGGTCTTGGTAGATGCAGTAGTAGCTACTGTGCTTTCTGTGGCTGTACCAGCGGATGATACCTATGGTGCGGGTGATGTATTGCTTTTCACCGTCGAATTTAGCGAGGTAGTGGTTGTTGTCGGCACACCTCAACTTTCTATTACCATTGGCACCACCACAGTAAATGCAGATTACTTCAGCGGTACCACTAGCGACGAAATCATCTTTTCCTACACTGTGCAGCAAGGTGAAAGCGATAATGATGGGATTTCGGTCAATTCCCTTGGGTTGAATGGAGGCTCAATTGAAGATCTAGCAGGAAATAACGCAAGCCTTATTTTAAACAACATTGAGGATGCAAGCGGGGTACTTGTAGATGGGATTAATCCGGTAATTACAGCTGTAGAAGTACCAGACGATGGGGTATATGCTACCGGTGATTTGCTGGATTTCAGGATCATTTTTAATGAGGATATGCGGATTTCAGGATCACCGCAGCTATCAATATTAATTGGCACAGCTACTGTGCAAGCCTCCTTTACAGATGGCGATGGTACAAATACCATTTCGTTCGAATACACCATCCAGGCTGGAGAACAAGATCTTGATGGTATAGATGTGACAGCAATCACTTTAAACGGGGGATCAATTACCGATCTGGCAGGAACCAATGCGGATCTTACCCTGAACAATGTAGAGGACGCAAGCAATGTATTAGTAGATGCTGTTTTACCAGTCATTACAAACGTTTCTGTCCCGGCAAATGACACTTATGCAATCGGGGAGACATTGAGTTTTGAGGTCAGCTTTGATGACGATGTGGATGTAACAGGAACACCGCTGCTCTCTTTTCTGGTGGGGCTGAGTTCTGTAGATGCCACCTTCGTGAATGGATCAGGAACACCAACACTTGGTTTCACTTACACGGTACAAGACGGGGACGAGGATATAGACGGTATTACACTCGTTTCCTTGGACCTTAATGGGGGTATGATTGCCGACGATATCGGGAATCCAGCAGATCTTGCACTTAACAATATTGAACCAACCGGGGGAGTGTTAGTAGATGGAATAATCCCCGAAATTACCTCGGTAAATATCCCTGCGGATGATACCTACATGACCGGGGATGCGCTGGTCTTCACAGTGAATTTCGACGATAATGTGGTGGTGTCAGGAGGCCCTGAATTTTCCTTTACGATTGGTTCAAATACGGTTTTAGCTGATTTTGTTGGTGGTTCCGCCACTACTGCACTCACATTTTCTTATACAATAGTAGCAGATGAGGCAGACGCTGATGGGATAGCTATCAATGGAATCAATTTAAATGGAGGTACAATAAAAGATGATGTTGGTAATGATGCAGACCTCACCCTCAACAATGTAGATGATCCCAGCGGTGTACTCATCGATGCTGTAACACCCACTGTGATAATCAGTAGCGGAGAAATTTCTCCTACCAGCGCCAATCCCATCACAATTCAGGTGCAATTCAGCGAAGCAGTTTCCGGGTTCCTAGCAACAGATGTGGTTTTATCAGGGGGCTCAGCAACTAACTTCTCTGGAACAGGAGCATTATACTTTTTCGATCTGATCCCATCGGCTGATGGTGTTATCTCCATCGATGTTCCAGCTGGAGTTGCCTCCGATAACGCTGGAAATAGTAACCAAGCTAGTAGCACTTTTAATATCGAGAGTGACCAAACTGAACCTAGCGGATATTTAGTCTCAATGGAGCTGGGTGTTGAAACCATCATCAATACTGCCAACCAAGCTGCGATTGAATTCAGCATCACAGGTGGAGAGGTCAATACAACACTCACATATGAGTTTCGGGACGTTGATGGGCTCACGGTTACAGGTACAGAATCCGTAACGTCTCCAGCGCAAACTTTCTCTAATGGAGGAGCGGGCTATGATCTTACTTCCCTGGCAAATGGTACAATCACACTTACGATCTTCCTTACTGATGCAGCCGGAAATCAGGGACTGGATGCAAATACTAGCGAGCTAAAAGACGTGAGTCCGCCCACCGGCTACAGTCTATCTTGGGACGACAGTTTAATTGGTCTTGCGGAAGCAACTACCACTTCTTTTACCATCAGCAATGGGGAAGACGGAACTACCCTTCAGTACAACGTATCTAGTGCCGGAGGAGGAAGTATAGGTCCATTCTCCGTAATCATGGATGCTAGCAACTCGCAAGTCATTACAATTGATGTCAGTTCCTTAAGCGACGGGGTGCTGACAGCAGAAGGCAGGTTAATTGATTCTGAAAATAATCAAGGGATATTGGTTTCAAATAATAACACCACGCTTGATCAAACTCCACCCGCCTTTAACACTGTGAGCGACGCTGGTGATGGAAATTACCGTGCTGGCGAGGTGATTCAATTATTTGCAGACATGAGCGAGGCTGGGCTTACACTGAATGGTGACATCAGTATTTACGACGCTACTTTCTCAAATGCAGCGACCTTTAGCGATAATGCAGATGGTACCTACAGCCTAAATACGCCTGAACTGGATCTCACAGGATCTATGATTGAGGGAATTGCGATAACCTTGACTGTAGATGCATCAGACGCAGCTGGCAATACTACGGCCGATAATTCTCTTACACTGCTCCTAGACAAAACAGCTCCGAGTGGATATGCCGTGGCTTTCGACGATTTGCTCTATTCTGGTGCCAATGTCAATAATGCCTCATTCACCATCTCATCTGGAGAGGTAGGTTCCGAATTTCAATATGAAATAACCTCAAGCGGCGGTGCTACATCAGAAACAGGCACGGGAAGTGTTTCTGATGGTGCCAGCCAACAGGTATCAGGCATCGACCTGGAATCCCTGGCTGATGGTGACTTAACCTTATCTCTGGTACTGACTGACGTAGCTGGAAATAGCGGAAGTGCTTCTGTATTTACAAGTAGTGAAAAAATCACCTCCCCTCCTACCATTGTTGGTGGTCAAACATTCAATATCAGCGAGAGTGCTGCGAATGGAGATATTGTTGGTTCTGTAGCAGCAACGGATCCAGCTTCCCTTCCTTTGAGTAATTGGAATATTACAAGCGGCAACACTGGCGGAGTATTTCAGATTGAAAGTACCAGTGGTGAATTATCGATTCTAGATAACTCCACTCTGGATTTTGAACTACTCTCCTCCTACAACTTAATGGTCACCGTGAGCAATGGATTCGCAGCTTCTGCTGAAGAGAGTGTGCTAGTGAATGTGGTAGACAATAATGATAGCCCTCCTTCGGTAAATCCGGGACAAGCTTTTAACGTAGATGAAAATACTGCACCTGGAACAGTAATTGGCGTAGTTGCTGCAAGCGATGCAGATGCAGGAACTGTATTTGATTCATGGACGCTTGTAAGCTCGACACTCACCGGAGCACTGGAAATCAACCCAAATACTGGTACCTTATCAATCCTTGACAATGCCTTCCTGGATTTTGAACTAATTCAGAGCATTACAATTGCAGTAAGCGTAAGAGATGGAGTAAACACCTCGCCTGGAGAAACAGTAATCATATCCATCAATGATCTTAACGACAACTCTCCGGTAGTCACTCCGGGTCAGCTTTTTACACTTCCTAATCCTATTGCTGCGGGTGCGCCTGTAGGCACCGCATTAGCTACCGATGCGGATACTGGATCTACACTGGCAAATTGGGCAATCGTAGGTGGGAATGATGATGGTCTCTTCTCGATCAACGCTACAAGTGGAGAGATTACACTGGCTGCTGGAAGTGGTTTTGATGCCGGATCTTATCAAATATTGGTGACTGTGAGCGATGGTACTAACCTAAGTGCAGCAGAATCAATAACGCTCGAAATCGGAGATACAACATCTCCAAGTGTTGTACTGAGTTCCTCGGCCAGTGAAGCCACGAATGAACGAGCGCAAGAAGTAGTGGCCACATTTAGTGAAGCTGTCACGCCCTTGATGCTCTCTGATATTTCGGTCTCGGGAGGAATCATTTCAAACCTGGTAACCCTAAACAACATCAGTTTCACTTTCGATCTGGACATTAGCGCTGAAGGCCCCATCTCCCTGAACATTCCAGCGGACGTGGTGGCAGATAATGCCGGAAATACCAATCTTGCTTCCAACACACTGAACTTCTTGTTTGATGAAACACCCCCTGTAGCAGTAATTACCACCAGCAGCGATCCGGTAACGAATGCTGAAACCGCAGACTTATCCATTGAATTTTCCGAAAACGTATTAGGCTTCTCTCTAAGTAGTCTGGCTGGTATTAACGTGTCTTTCGAAAATCTGGTAGGTGCGTCCCCAAGCTATGACCTGGAAGCAAGCTCTGGAGAGGGGATGGTAACTGTATCGCTTCCAGCTGGGGCGGTAGTTGATCTTGCCGGAAATGAGAACATCGCAACAGAGATCAGCTGGGAAGTCGATCTTATTGCTCCTTCTGCATATTCAGTACAGATTTTAAATGAGGCTATCAATACACTCAATCAAGATAATCTGCGATTTCAAATCCTTAATGGAGAGGCCAACGGATCATATGATTTCACCATTACCAGGCTAGGAACGGTAGCCGGTTCGGGACAGTTGCAAGGAGACGGTGGAGTAACCACTGTAGAGAATATTGATGTATCCGAACTAGAAGATGGGACCTTGACTGTGAGCGTAACGACCTCAGATGCAGTAGGAAATATGGGACTTCCCGTGCAGGATGAGGTAATTAAAAATACCGAGGTAGAAATACCTCAAGGATTCAATCCGGATCGGGAGCTATGGATTATTCCTGGGATTACTGACTTCCCAAATAACAAAGTGGTAATCTTCAATAGGTTTGGCACCAAAGTATGGGAAATCGAGAGATATAATAACCAGGACAAAGCGTGGAATGGTAGCTCCAATGCATCCACAGTGGTGGGCAGTGGTGGCGCGCCGGACGGTACCTATTTCTATGTAATCGAGTTCCAAGATGGAGCATTGCCTGTCAAAAGTGGATTTGTGCTTATTAAAAGATAACTAGCTATGAAAAAGTGGATTTTACATTTATCGCTGCTGCTATCCATCTCTGGTCTTTATGCACAGCAACAGATCAACTTCAGTCAATATATGTATGATCTTTCTACACTGAATCCAGGGCACATGGGAATCTACCGCGATTTTAGTGCCTCGATATTTTCAAGATGGCAATGGAGTGGCGTGGACGGAGCTCCCAATACACAAACCCTGGTACTGCACTCTCCGGTCAATATTGACAATGTTTCTCTTGGACTCCAACTGATCAGAGATGAGATCGGAGTTACATCCAACAGTTACCTACTACCGGCCGCTGGATACAAAATCAAGGCGGGCCTTGGTTTTCTCAGCATGGGATTGCAAGGAGGAATTCAACTTCTGAATAATAGGCTACAAGATGCTTACGTGCTTCCATCGAGTCAATCCGAATTCAGCGAAAACTTCACCCGAGTTTTACCAGTCGTAGGCTATGGTTTCTACTACCAGAGGCGAAATTTCTACCTCGGGTTTTCTTCACCTTTTGCCCTTAAAACCTCAGTTGAAGTCGATGGTGGTGGCAGATATACGCAGCGACAGCATTTCTATCTTACTTCGGGCATATCACTTCCAATCAATGAAGATATTCGGGTGAAACCAAACTTGCTAGTACGGGCAGTTTCAGGTACTCCGGTTTCTGCCGACTACAACGTTAATTTTCTTTACAAGGAATTATTTTGGATAGGTTTTTCCTACCGGCCAGAATCCATAAGCGTTTTATTAGACCTCAAGGTTCACAAAAATTTTCGCTTTGGTTATGCCTATGATCACGTAATTGCCCCTTCGCTAAATGAGATTACTACCTCATCTCATGAAATTATGATCAACTACAATCTTGGGGTCATAATCGAGAAATATGACTAGTAAGAAATTTGACTAAAATCCAGAAATCAGTAGGTCTAGCCAACATTATTTACCGATCAGTCCTTTGGTCAATTCGTTGAGCTTCTCCATTTTCTGCTCAAAATCTCCTTTAAGCGTCTTTCTATATTCATCCAGATTGAGCACCATCTCATCAACTTTTTCAGGAATTACCTCCTCCAGCAACTGCCTGATTCGCTTGGCTGTAGTTGGGGATTTGCCATTGGTTGAAATGGCGATCTTCACATTTCCTTTGGTGACAATTCCACCCATATAAAAATCACAGTACGGAGGATTGTCTGCCACATTTACAAGTATGTTGTGCTTCTTGCAAAGGTGGTAAATCTCAATATTGAGCGGTTCATCATCAGTAGCAGCGATAACCAGTTGATTACCTTTCAGATCATCTTCATGAAAAGGATGCTGTTCCATCTCTACTCCAGCTCCAGAAGCCAGTTTTTTAGTGTCTTCACGGAAGAATGTGGCAACCATTTTTACATTAGCGTCTGGGCTGGATTTTAGTATAAAATGTAGCTTTTCCTCACCTACAAAACCTCCCCCAACGATTAGTACATTCAGCTTACTGAGCTTTAAAAAGACTGGATATAAATTGTTCCGCTCCATCTATAGCTACTTACATGTCATTTACCAGCGTCAAGCAATTTTTAAAGACGACTGTTGTGAAACCTCTTCGAACAGATGCTTCAATTGATTTGAATGTCGCACTACGTCACCAATCACGATAATTGCCGGCGTTCCTAAATTCTTGAGTTCCACTTCGTGCTCAATTGTATCAATGGTACCCACTGCGCTCTGTTCATTTGTGGTGGTCCCATCTTGTATTACGGCAATGGGTGTAGATCCTTTCCCCATCTGCTGGTAGATCAGGACCATCTGTGAGAGCTTTCTAAAGCCCATTAAAACAACCACAGTGGCACTGGTTTGTGCGGCTTTTAGGATGTCTTGCGAAAGCACTCGATCACTCGTAGTTCCGGTAATCACCCAAAAACTCTCAGCTACTCCCCTTTGGGTCACAGAAATACCGAGACTTGCAGGCACTGAAGTACTTGACGTAATGCCAGGAACTACGGCTACAGGTATTCCAAAATTTGATGCGTACTCGATCTCCTCTGCTCCTCTACCAAAGACAAATGGATCACCTCCTTTAAGGCGCACCACATGACCATCGGCGAACGCATGCTTTACAATCAGGTCATGAATTTCCTCTTGAGAATAGGCCTTTACTCCTTGTCGCTTACCAACAAAAATTCGCGTAGCGTTAGGAGCATAATCTAATAAACTCCTATCCATAAGCGCGTCATAAAGCACCACGTCCGCAGTACGAAGAACCTTCATGCCTCTTAAGGTAAATAAATCAGGATCGCCAGGCCCGGCACCAACCAAAGTGAATCTTGGACTAGGCATCAACCAACTCTTTTACACGGTATCCATCCACTTTATCGTAGAATTCCCTAGCCTGTGCCAAATATGAAGTCGCAAAGGATTGGCTTGGCTCATTCTCTTTGATCTGATAAACAAGTGAGGAAAAAGAACCCAAAATTTCAATTTTACTGGTCTCCACGTAGGCTTTGTCGAAACCTTCAATGATACTGGCATGACTATTAGTTTTAAGACCATCAGATGTCATGATGGCTTTTGCAGAATTCACTAGAGAGGCATAGCTATGGTAAATAGCGTCACCCCATTTTCCGACCTCAAAAGATTTTTCTGCCAAGTCGAGCTTTTCTTCACTCTCAAAGAGCAAAGTTGCCACCAGGTCTATCACCACACCGGCACACTCACCGACCCCTATGGCTTTTACATAATTCTCCTGGTGCCCCCAATCAATGAAATCTTCTGGCTTCAGGTTGGTGGTATCCGACAGATCTTTCAATAGTTCGAAAAAGTAAATTTTCTCTTTGCGGTCGTAATAAGAAAGGAAATCCTCCCCCTCCTGCCCATGGGCTTCATAATCCTGAAAGATTCTTCTTAGTGCCTCAGGACCTCTTTTACTTGGTATTTTAATAACGCGCTCTGCAAATCTGCCCTTACCATCGCCTAGTATACCTCCACCAAGTAGTACTTGCAGCGCAGGTGCTGTTAACTTGCCTGACTTCAGGCTCATTCCCTGAAACCCGATGGGAGCCATCATGTGCTGTCCGCAGGCATTCATGCAGCCACTAATTTTAATGGCTAGCATATCATTTTTTACGTACTGAGGAAACTCAGATGCAATAAGCGTCTCCAACTCTCTGGCAATACCCGTACTGCTCGCGATACCCAAATTACACGTATCGGTACCAGGACAAGCCGTAATATCTTTAGTAGAGTTATAACCAGGATCGGCAAAGCCCAGTGCTTTAAGCTGATTGTAAAAGAAAGGAAGCAGTTCCTCTCTCACGTGGCGAATCACAATATCTTGTCGTAAAGTAAAGCGAAGCTCATCTCCTGCATACTCCCTGATCAGGTCTGCTAAAAGCCTTGCTTCCTTGGTGTAGAAATCGCCAAGGTGAATTTTGAGCCCAATGGCATAAAGTCCTTCCTGCTTCTGAGGAAATACATTTGTCTCCTTCCATTCTGAATAAAGGGAATCGTCCTGAAGACTGAGTTGAGGCTGTACATCCACTTCTGGTAATTGAATACCTACCTCATATTTTGCAGGATCAATTTCAAAAGAGGTGTAGCCCAGAGCTAATTGCTCCTCTTGCACTAGCAGAAGAAATCGCTCAACTCCCACTTCATTTACCAAGAATTTCAACCTTGCCTTCTGTCGCCGATTTCTCTCTCCGTATCTATCGAAAACTCGCAGAACACCTTCAATTAGTGGAATCAAATACTTGGCTTCTAAAAATTCATGTATCAGAACTGCATGGTTGGGTTGTGCACCCAAACCTCCACCCAGCATCACTTTGAAACCCTGAATCTCCTTTCCATCAATGATCTTTGCTTTTGCAATAATTCCTAGGTCGTGTATAAATGCAAGCGCATCATCTGTCTCAGAGCCGGAAAATGAAATCTTAAATTTTCTGCCCATTTCCTGACAAAAAGGATTCCGCAGAAAAAATTTAAATGTCTCGTGTGCATAGGGAGTGACATCAAATGCCTCATTTGGATCTACTCCAGCCATAGGACTTGCCGTCACATTGCGCATCGTATTTCCACAAGCCTCTCTTAGCGTAATGTCATCTTTTTCCAGCTGAGCCCATAATTCGGGGGTGCGGTCAAGGCTTACGTGATGAATCTGTATGTCCTGCCTTGTCGTAATGTGGAGCCGACCTGTGGAAAACTCATCTGCTACATCTGATATTCTGTGTAGCTGCGCACTACTCACTTTACCGTAGGGCAACTTGATCCGAATCATCTGGACTCCTTGCTGCCTTTGTCCATAGACTCCCCTTGCCAGGCGAAGTGACCTGAACTTCTCCTCGTCCATTTTTCCCTCGCGGTATAGCCGGATCTTCTTCTCAAGGTCCAGAATGTCTTGCTCTACTACGGGATTTTCTATTTCCGTTCTGAAACTCTGCATCTAACTAGTTGAATATTATGCTGTAAGTTGATTCTGACTAACCCAGGCGGTGTATACCACATTCCCTGCTTTGGAGCGCCTTAACAGGGTCAAAGTAGGCTTCATTTTTTGGAAGGTTGTTCACCTTTAGGTAATCATCCAGATCGTCATCTGACCAGTAGTAGAAAGGGCTGACCTTCAAAATACCCTCTTTGCTGAAACTCAGGATATCCAGTGAATTTCGATATTCAGTTTGTCTTACGCGTATGTTGGTGAACCAAACCTCTGGTTGATGTTCTGCAAGTGCTCTACGGAAGGGCTCCAGCTTTACAAGTTCGGTAAAAGCTTCGTGTCTAGGATCGTCTACCGCTGGCAAGCCCAAGGTTACATCGGTAAACGCCTTGGTTTGCTTTGGTACATAAATCCTAATATTTAACCGAAAGTCTTCAATCAGCTTGCGGGCATGCTCATAGGTCTCGTAGTTATTGTAGCCAGTATCACACCAGATCACATCAATTTTTGGATCCAACTTTCCAAATGTTGACAACAAAACTGAGGAGTAAACACCAAAGCTTGTGGTTACAATCCGACGCTCAGACAATGGCACTGCCCACTTTATTATTTCATCTGGAGTCTTGTGCCTGAGCTGCTGGTTTAAATGATCTAGGTTGATATCGAGCATTTGATTTTATTTTAAATCCCATAGAGTTACTAGGATTATGAATGCAAACGTACAGTATTTGGCTCACTTGCGAAAAAAAAGTCAATCAGAGATCAGCAGATTTCACTTTTCAATAATTCCGCGAGTGCGCTACTAATCTTGCAGAATTAGGTCCGAAACAAACGTGTTGGTATAGATATCCAATGCACTATCGCGTACTTTCACCATCAAAAGATGAATTTCACAAGTAGCCTCGTTTTTACAATCTTCGCACTTTTCGTAGAAGTTTAGGCTAACGCAAGGGACTGGAGCAATGGGACCTTCAAGTACCCTGTAAACATCAGAAATCGCGATTTCTTCTGGCCCTTTCAATAAATAATATCCACCGCCTTTTCCTTTTTGTGCTCCTAGATAGCCTGCTTTTTTCAATTCCAGCATGATGCTTTCGAGAAACTTTCGTGGAATTTTTTCGCTCTCCGCAATTCGTGCAATGTGTGTTTTCTCGCCTTGGTTGCTACTAGCGAGGTATACCAACGCCTTTAGGCCATACTTGGTCTTTTTGGAAATCACTTGTTAAAATTAAATAACAAAAAGACCCGCGAGAAAGTCTCCATAATGCTGAACCTTATGGCTTCATGAAAATGTTAGCTTTACCAACCTATTAAAAATTTTGTCAAGTTATTATGGATAACAGAAAATATCTCCCAGTAATCATCATTGCCGGGATTGCTCTAATCATCATTTTCTCGTTTGCAAGTAGCATATTTTACCGGATTGAAGCCTCTGAAAGGGCTGTGATTTTCAAAACGCTTACCGGTAAATTAGAAAAGGAAAACATTATCGGTCCTGGCTGGCACGTTAAAGCACCTTGGAACGAGAAGTACGTTTACAATGTGGCAGAGCAAAGTATTGACGAGACAATGAATGTTTTAGATAAGAACGGCTTGAAAATAGATGTAGACGTTACAGTAAGGTTTCATCCGAGATATGGTCAAATTGGAATCATCCAAGAGAAATTCAGAGGAGACTATGTAAATATCCTTGTAAAACCAGAAGTCAGATCCACAGTGAGGAGGGTGATGGGAAGATACACGGCCGAAGAAATCTATTCTACTAAGAGAACTCAGGTTGAAAACTCAATTAAGGACGAAACGGCAGAGATTTTAGGTGCAGAAGGAAATGAAGTGGAGATGATCAGTATGCCTATCCGGTCTATAAACCTTCCTGAACAAATCAAAAACTCAATAGAAAATAAACAAAAGCAAGAACAGGAAGCTCAAGCTTATCAGTATCGACTGGAAAAAGAAAAAAGCGAAGCAGAAAGGAAGCGCATCGCGGCTGAAGGTGAGGCCACAGCCAACAAAATTATCAATAGTAGTCTCACACCAGAATTGCTAAGGATGCGGGGTATTGAAGCTACCAAAGACATTGCCAACTCGCCCAATGCCAAGGTGATTGTGGTAGGTGGTGGTGATGACGGATTACCGCTGATTTTAAATGGTAATTAGTCCTGGCATTGAAATGCTGGATAATGGCTGCTGTCGCCAAAATCAACTGCGATTGAGACAAAAAAGCTTATTTTAGAAGAATTAACTCACGAAGGAAAACTGTAACTAAAAATGTCAAAAACTGCGAAGATTACGATAGAAGATAAGTCATATGAATTGCCAATGATCAAAGGCAGTGAAAATGAGGAAGCCGTTGACATAAGTTCTTTTAGAGGACAATCCGGGGTGATCACCATTGATAGAGGTTTCAAAAACACAGGTTCCTGTGAGAGTGCGATCACTTTTCTGGATGGTGAAGAAGGAATCTTGCGCTACCGCGGATATCCAATCGAACAGTTAGCTGAAAAGTCCACCTTTATGGAGGTAGCGTATCTTTTGATCTACGGAGAACTCCCTTCTGAGGATGAATTTACCCGCTTCACACAAGAAATCACCCACCACACTTTAGTAAATGAAGACATCAAAAAGATCTTAGATGGTTTCCCATCAGTAGCCCATCCCATGGGGGTTCTTTCTTCGTTGGTAACCGCTCAAACCGCATACTACCCTCAAAGTCTATTGCCAAATCGCCCTAAGGAGGAGACCAATCTTAGCATTGTAAGATTGCTCGCTAAGATGCCAACTTTTGCAGCCTGGGCTTACAAAAAGAAAATGGGCCATCCAGTTGTGTATCCAAACAATAACCTGGATTACTGTAGCAACTTCCTGCATATGATGTTCGATCTTCCAGCGGACGATTACGAGATCGACCCTATTATCGCAAAAGCATTGGATAAGCTACTCATTCTTCATGCCGATCACGAGCAAAACTGCTCTACATCTACAGTAAGAATCGTTGGATCAAGTCAAGCAAGCCTGTGGGCGTCTATTTCCGCGGGTATCAATGCATTGTGGGGTCCTTTGCATGGTGGAGCAAATCAAGCTGTGATAGAAATGCTTGAAGGAATCAAAGCGGACGGTGGCGACACCAAAAAATGGATGGCTAAATCTAAAGACAAAAACGATCCATTCCGACTGATGGGATTTGGCCACAGGGTATATAAGAATTTCGACCCTAGAGCCAAGATCATCAAGAAAGCCGCCGATGATGTGCTTGAAAAGCTGGGAGTTCACGATCCGGTGTTAGATATTGCTAAGGGTCTTGAAGAAGAAGCACTAAAGGATCAGTACTTTGTAGATAGAAAGCTCTACCCCAACGTAGATTTCTATTCAGGAATCATTTATCGAGCCTTGGGTATTCCTACCGAGATGTTTACTGTGATGTTTGCATTAGGTCGAGTTCCCGGGTGGATCGCACAATGGAAAGAAATGCAGGAAAAAGGCGAACCCATTGGAAGACCTAGACAAGTATACATTGGCGAAAACAAACGTGACTATCAAGCGATGACCTCACGCTGATCAAACGCTTAACCTCTCTCCACACCATGCTCTTTTTTTGAAAATACGTAAGAAGTGTGTGGAGGCCACAGAACGATTTCATTGCATTTTATTCAATGAAACCTACTATCAATTCCAACTGATAATAACAAAATCTATTTTGTCCTGTAAATCTCGCATTTCGTAGAAATTAGAGCTGTTGCGATCAATTTGAGAGGCGATCATAGAATTTATCTTTAATAAGCGCTGAAAAGTTCACGTATTAATCACTACCTTCGAGGTATTACCGAGATTTAGTTAGCCATTTTACCTATGAGCGTTTAAGTAAATGAAGTAATTAAACAAATATCAAGTATGTATTACCGCCTGAACAATCGCCGCAATTCCGCCCAAAAAAAGCATATACTTATCATCGAGGATAATAAGTTTATGTTGACTCTACTCAATAATATTTTGAGTGAAGATTTCTCCGTTCATACGTTTTCAAGTGCTGATGATGCCAAATATTGGATTAAAGACGGCAACTCTGTTGATGTTATAATATCCGATATTAATTTAGACGAGTCAAACGGAATTGATTTGGCTAAGGATCTGAAATCCGATGATCGATTGAGAAATATTCCTTTTATTTTCTTAACAGGAATGAGCGAAAAAGATCTGACATTTAGTCCTGAGGAATTAAAGTATGAGGCTTTCATTAGTAAGCCATTTAATCCCGGTTCGCTAATTGATCAGATCAAACAAGTGGCTTGAGAATCACTTAAATATTCTCCTCATCAATGAATCACGGGACAAACATGGTCCTTGGTTTGGATTCTATCCAACAGGACTTTATAGTGCATTCCTCCAGTTTATCGAGCTCAAAAAAAGCTAAGCCTACACTCCTGTATCTCGGAGACAGGAACTTACGGTATATTAAGGAATTTGAGAGCAAAGGATACACATTGCTGCAAACGCTTAAAGCCAAAACCTTACATGCTTTAATGAGAGACTGGTCAGTGGATCGTGACGGAATGCCATTTGCCATTATTGTAGATGATCAATTTCTTCCTACCCTGCTTTTGGAGGATTTGAAAGGAGTGAGAAAAAAGACTCCTTTTGTTGGTGTTCCTGTATTTGCATTTGCCAAGAAAAAAGATAAAATCGCACTTTCTGCTATTAATTCACTGCAAATAGACGATTATGAGCCTTATCCTGTGCGTCCCGATCAGCTTTTGGCTAAAGTAGATGTATATCACACTTTGAAAAAAGCTGGCATTTCTACTTGGGGCATATCGCCCGAAAGAGAATTTAATTTGGATGAGAAGAATGCCATCTGGGCCTACAAGAGAGCTTTTGATATAACAATCGCATCAATCGGCCTTTTATTGGCTTCCCCTCTCCTGCTTTTAGCAATGATAGCCATCCGCCTGGAATCGAAGGGGCCGATATTTTACTTTTCAAAACGAGCGGGAAGAAACTACAAAGTTTTCAAATTCTATAAGTTGAGATCCATGTATCCGGATGCGGAAGCAAGGTTAGCAGAACTCAAAGAAAAGCAGAATCAATACAAGGACGGAAACCAGTTTGTCAAGATCAAAGATGATCCCAGAATTACAAAAGTGGGAGGCTTCATCCGCAGCACCAGCATAGATGAAATTCCACAGCTATTTAATGTGATTAAAGGTGATATGTCCATTGTGGGTAATCGGCCTTTGCCGCTTTATGAAGCTGAGCAGCTTACCGTAGATGATCATGCTGAACGCTTTCTGGCACCTGCTGGTATTACGGGGCTTTGGCAGGTACTAAAGAGAGGAAAAGGTGAGATGTCGAGTGAGGAACGGATATTACTTGATCGAATTTATGTTCGTAAAAACTCTTTTTTCTTCGACATAAAGTTGATTTTTATGACCATACCAGCGATTCTTCAAAAGGAAGATGTGTAACGTAGGTATTTGGTCCGATAAATCAAGCTTTCACCGGTACCTCGCATACCTTTATATCCTTACTAAATCTAGCTGAAGTAACTTATTCCTTTTTGCTATGAATTTCAGCCTTTTTCTGTGGATTGTCACCGGATTGATTTTCTTCTACGCAGTTATTTGCAGTTTTTACAATTTCATTTTTGCATTCGCTTCGCTATTCTACAAAAGAGGTACAATCAGCGACAATCCTAAGACATCATTTTTAGTACTTATTCCTGCGTACAAGGAAGATGAGATCATCATCGATTCAGCACTGCGAAATGCCAGCGTGATTGATTATCCAATGGATAAATTTCAAATCGTTGTAATTGCCGATCAATTACAAACCAAAAGTATTGAGCAATTAAATCAAATTGGTCCCAATGTCTCAGTGCATGAAGTCGCCTTTGAAAAAAGTACCAAAGTGAAATCACTTAACTCCGCGATTAGCGCACATACCCAAGACAGTTTTGACCACATAGTGATACTAGATGCTGATAACGTAGTGGCACCTGATTTCCTAAAGAGAGTAAATACTTGTGTGGAGCAAGGATATAAAGCAATACAAGGTAGACGTAAGGCTAAAAACAAAAACAACGATCTTTCGCTCTTAGATGGACTAAGCGAGGAAATCAACAATTCAATATTTCGAAAAGGCGGAAATGTCCTGCGTTTTTCGTCACCCATATCAGGATCGGGAATGTCTTACGAGTACGATCTTCTCAAGGAAATCATGGAATCTGAGGGTGCTCTGGGTGGGTTTGATAAGATGCTACAAATACGAGTCGTGGAGCGGCGAGTAAAAATCAAATATTGCGCGGAGGCCGTGGTTTATGATGAAAAAACTGATGACCAAGCAGTTTTTAAAAACCAACGCAAACGCTGGTTAAATAGCCATTTCACTTATTTCAAAAGATTTGTCGGAAATGGTTTTACTGGTTTATTCAAATTAAATTTTGATCTTTTTAATCTGGCAATTTTTATCCACGGATTACTGCCACGGTCTTTCAATGTTATCATCCTGGGTGCGCTTCTCGTGATATCTATCCTAACGCCTGATGTTTACTTTCTGCACTTTACTTGGTGCTTCGTTCTTTTCTCAATGTTTTTGATAGCAAATTTATTGGCCATCCCGAGAGAATATTGGAATATCCAGCTACTGAAAGCAGGTTTGTCCTTGCCGCGAACCATGCTGAATATGTTTATCGCCTTGCTAAAAATCAACGAATCCAAAAAATCCTTCATCCATACTCCCCATAAAAAACACAGCACTAATGAGTGAGCAGAAAATAAGTTATTCGCGCTACGCAGACATCAAGCGCTTAAAGTTTATAGAAGAGCAACTCGCCGAACATCAAGTTGAAAGCAATGCAAGCATACTAGATGTGGGGTGTGGTAACGGAATCATCAGCATGCATCTTGGCAGGCTGGGGTACAACGTCCTTGGGGTGGAACTAAGCGAAGATGCATTGGAAGTGGCTAAGAAGAATAATGACCTAAAAAATGTGGAGTTCAGAAAGGAAAACGCTGAGAATCTCAAAATTGAGGGACTTTCTTTTGACGTTGTTATTTGTTCTGAGGTCTTAGAGCATCTCTTTGAGCCGGAAAACTTGCTTTATCCGCTTCACAGCCTTCTAAAAGACAGTGGTATATTCATTGCCACTGTACCCAATGGAGTAGGGCCCAGAGAGCTTCTGGTCACCAGGCCCTATATATCACTACGAAAAGTACCAGCACTATTGAAGCTTACAGACGGTGTGAAAAATGCCTTAGGTTACAAAGGGACAACTATCCAATCGTCTGCTTCAGATCTGGATCATGTTCAATTTTTCACCAGAAAGCAACTTAGAAAACTTGCCAAAGCCACTAATTTCAGGATAATTCTCTTCAAAGCTTCAAACTTCATAGACGATGTATTTCCTTTTTCTTTGGTAGGCAGGAAATCACTTAAGTTGCAGAAAGCTGATGCGAAGTTGGCTGATGCTCTGCCTGTAGGAATGTCCGGCGGGTACCTTATGGTATGGAAGAAAGTGATTGCTTCCTAGATGTCCGCACCGGAGGTTTCATTCATCACGGTCAATTATAATGGACTGTCAGAAACTATTGAGCTTATTGCTTCTATTAAGCAGAATGCAATGGGAATTCTTTTCGAAATTATCGTGGTTGATAATGCCTCTAAAGAAGACCCTACGGATTTTTTTGCATCTAAACACCCGGAAGTTGTTTTTATAAGGTCAGATGTAAACCTTGGGTTTGCCGGTGGAAATAACCTAGGTATACAAAAATCAGCAGGACACTTCCTTTTTTTTGTAAATAACGACACTATAATTACAGAGGGGCTTACGAAAAGCATGATCTCACGATTTGAGACCGACGAAAGGTTGGGTATGCTCTCTCCCAAGATTTGTTTCTATAATACCAAGATAATCCAGTACGCAGGTTTTGAACCACTAGACCATTTTGCTAGAAACTGTGCAATAGGGAATAAGCATGAAGATGGCCCTAACTACCAGTCATACCATGATACTTATTCGGGACATGGTGCAGCAATGATGCTTCCCCGAAATGTAATCGACCAAGTTGGTCTCATGCCTGAACTTTACTTTTTGTACTATGAAGAATTAGATTGGTCTTGCCAAGTACGAAATGCTGGCTATAGAGTAGCAATAGACCAATCATTAATCATCTATCACAAAGAGAGTATGTCGGTAGGAAAATCCAGCGACTTGAAAACCTACTATCATTTCAGAAACCGAATCCTGTTTGTAAGACGAAATTTTCAGAGCATGCAGAAAGCAATTGCGCTTCTGTACTTGACAGCAGTAGTTTTTTTGAAGAACTACATTTTTAGCCTATTGAAAGGTAATGGCCAAAAGGCAAATCTGTACTGGAAGGCACTCTACTGGAACTTAACAAATCAGCCATGAAACCCACGAAAATACTCATGACCATTCGGCAAGGTGAGGTAGGCGGAGGCGAGTCACATGTATTCGACTTATCTACTAACCTCGACCAAAAATTGTACGATCCACACGTGTTGGCTTTTACAGACGGGGCGTTGATTCAAAATTTAAAGAAGAAAGGAATAAAGACACATGTCATTTATACCAAAGTCCCTTTTGATGTTCGCGTGCGAAAACAAGTAAAAGCTTACATCCAGGAAAATAACATAGAGATGGTTCATGCCCATGGAACTAGAGCAGCGTCAAACTCTTTGCATGTTGCAAATAAGCTGGGTTTACCTATTCTATACACCGTACATGGATGGTCCTTTAATGATAACCAAAGCACACTTAAGCATAAACTGCGGATTGCCAGTGAGCGGTATATCACCAGAAAGGTGAACCAAACAATCAATGTATCGGAAGGAAATCAAAATGCAGGAAAGAAGTACATCAGAGATTTCAATTCTGTGATCATCAACTATGGAATTTCTTTCGAAAGGTTCAATCCGAATTTAGATAAGACTGCTCTCAGAAAAGAATTTGGATTTGAAGACGATGAAATCTGGGTTGGGTTTATCGCTCGCATCACTTATCAAAAAGATCCATTAACCACTTTAAAAGCATTCAAAGCGGCATCCAGTAAGAACGAAAAGCTAAGGCTCTTGATGGTAGGCGAGGGGGATATGCAGGAAGAGGTGGATGCATTTATCGAGAAAAATAAGTTGCATAATGTTGTAAAGCGCATGGGGTTTCAGTCGCGCGTTCCAGACCTACTCACCGCGGTTGATATATTTACGCTTGTCTCTAGATGGGAAGGACTTCCTATCGGACTTCTGGAATCAATGGCCATGAAATCGGCCATAATAGCCTCTAAAGTTGATGGAACAAAAGAGTTCTTATCCCATGGAGAGAATGGATTTCTGGTAGAGAAAGAAGATGTTGAGCACCTAACAGATTGCCTGCTGAAGCTCGCCGAAAGCGAGGAGCTGCGAGAAAAGTTTGGCGAAGCAGTGCATGCGCTGGCCAGAAAGAAGTTTGGTGTAGACCGGATGGTTACCGAAACCCAAGCAGTCTATGAGAATTTTAGAAATAGCAGCGCCCAAAAGACTAGTTGAAAATTCTCTTGTACAATGACTGAGCAAAAAAAAGAAACCTGGCCTAGCTTCTTGATCATTGGTGCTGGCAAAAGCGGTACAACTTCGCTGGACTACTACCTTGACCAGCATCCGGAGGTTTTCATGAGCCCTGTAAAAGAACCAAATTTCTTTGGATTCGAACTAGCTACTGAAGATGATTTTAAAGACGACCCCCTCGAGCTAGCTTATTACAAGCAATCAGTTACCTCAATTGAGGAATATCTTTCGTTATTCTCTGAAAGCAGCGATGCTAAAGCGATCGGGGAGATATCCAATACTTATCTAACGCACGAGAATGCCTACCAACGAATAAAGCACCATATTCCAGACACCAAGCTTGTAGTAATCCTAAGACACCCGGCCGAGAGATTGTATTCAAGGTACCTTCATCTTGCACGAGATAATCGACTCCCCACCGAAAATTTCTCCGATTGCCTGGACCAAAGCTCTGTTTGGTGGAAGAGAAATGATTTAATAAAGGAAGGGTTTTATTACAAAAACCTTTCACGCTTTTATCATGCATTTAAAGAAAGTCAGATCAAGGTTTTTCTATATGAAGACTTAAAAAATGAGTCCGAAAAACTGATGAAAGACCTTTATTCGTTTGTAGGAGTGCATCCAGAGTTCAAACCCGATACCTCAGTAACCTACAATAGATCTGGAGTCATCAAGAGCAAATTATACAACGACATTGTGGGCTATCAAGGGGTAGTGAGAAAAGTGGCAGGAGCCGTTATACCAAAAAGAACTTTTCAGAAACTAAAAAAGAATGCCGCCGCGCAAAAGCTGATCACCAAAGTACGTGACCGTAACTTGGATAGACCTCCTTTCGACCCTTCATTAAAACAAGCCATCACAGAGTTCTATCATGAGGACATTACAGCACTTTCAAAGTTGATCGGACGTAATCTGGACCATTGGCTTGCCAAGTCAGAGTGAAAAAATCAAGAAATCATCGCATTTATCTGCTCCTCTAGCAGCTTAACCGAGCTCTCCCAAGAATGGCTTTCGGCAAATTTTCTTCGCAACGCTTTCTTCTCAAGCGAATTAGTTTCAATCTCCTTCTTAATCATCATTATGTATTCATCTTCAGTTTTAGCAAGGCTTACATGCTCACCAAAGTATTCCATTGCTTTTGTATATGTAGCTACTGTTGGCTTTCCGCAAAAGAGATATTCATCAATCTTGCGAGGGTAATTTCCGATAGTCACCTCGTTTAGCTCCTGAGGATTGAAACAGACATCAAAATGATCTATGTAGGCTGAGATCTCCGTTACATCCTTGGCTCCAAGGAAATGCACGTTTTCAAGACTATGTAAACTTGATCTCTTAAAATCATCATCTTCAGGTCCTATCAATACAAAAGACCAGTCCTGTTTTTTATTTGCAAGCTCATGGATCAGCTTGATTGAAAGCCTGGCAGAGGTTAAAAAACCAACATAGCCGATCACAGGTCCCTTCAAATTTGGAAATGAAATCTCAACTTTGGTGGTCAACAGTGAGAAATCACAACCTTGTCCTATCATATGACTATTCGGGTTGGAAGCACCGGCCATTTCGGCATAGTAAAGTGAATTGGTTACAACCAGATCTGCCTTCTCTATGAGCTTAGGCTCCATTCGCTCACCATGATATTTCCAAAAATCCATCTTGGTAAGGTTATCCCTGATGTAGTAGATGTATTTACTTGGCTTCAGTAGTTCCTTTAGATGAAATCCGAGATAGATCGAGTTATCATTGAAAAGCAAATAATTCTGAAAACCAAGCGCTTTGGTAGCTTTCATTATGCTTTTAGCAAATCGCTGGTTGTTCAGGTAGTTGACCCAACGAAACACTTTGTGAGGACGGAGAAAATTCGCAGACTCTACCAATGTATCAGGATTGTAAACCCACAAATTATTACTTTCCTGCTGGATAGATCTAGTTGAAAATTGTAAAAACTCTCTGCGCGTTTGAACCTTAGGGTCCGTTCTATTTAAAATCGCGCGATTTCTACTCAACGGATCATTTACATAAAGGACCCTATGGGACTTTGACAACTCCTTTGCAATGTCTTTACAGTTACTTCCTATTTGAATATCCCAAGGTTGCAGCCCTACTATTACAAAATCCAAAGTGTTTTCTTTAATTGATAATAGAACTAAACATTTTGCGGGTGACGCTAATCTTCCAAATACTTATGATGCCGCGTAGACTTTAGTGCGCTTTCGAGCTCACCATAGTTGTTCACAAAATCAGAAATATGCTCCCCGGTAATCTTCTTATAACTATTAGTAAAGGCGAATTTTTCCACTCCAAGGTAGGAACTAAGTCTGTCTACAACTTCCTTTTGACTAGCAGAAGTTGCTAAATCATCCTCGTATACAATCTCAAAATACTCTAGCCCATCAATCACATTCTTTTCAAAAAGAGCTAAGTCTTCTCCCTCCCCTAAGTGCTTAAGAAGTAATTGAATATCTACTTTCATCATCGGTCTTTTGACTTCTGCATTAGTAGAATGCCACTCGTTTCTAAATCTGGAATAATGCTTTGACAAGGTTTGCCTGAGGAGATTTCTTCTGGACATAAAAACCATTTTATAACCCTCACTTAAAACCAAATGATGAAGAAATGCCCTTGGATCTTGGGTCCTTACAATTTCTCTTAGCTGATAAGAAAGTAGCTTAAATCCATATAAGTCAGTTTTATGAAATTTCCTTCTGTTCTCTATGAATTTTGGGGCATTAAGTACTGGCCTATTCAAAATTTCTTTATCACAGAATATCTGATCACTCGAGTTCAATATATCTGTAAGCAGTGAACTTCCACTTCGCCCTCGTCCAAAAAGCACAAATTTTTTCTGGTTCTTATTGCCCGACTTTAATAAAGTTTGCACACTGTTAACACCTTCTCTTAGGTATCCGGCATACTTTTTATCAAGGGTACTTTTCACATCCATGATACTTACATTTTGTTTTTAAATACAAAATTGAATGGGTACATACCGTACTTTTGAGCCATATTCGAAATTACAATTTAGTAGTTTGAGTACCTCTTCCAAAAGCAATCCTTTTCTCAAGTCTATTTTTAGTATTCCCTCCCTAGACAACAGTCGGTTGGCCTGGATAGATTACGCCAAAGGAATCTCAATAACAATGATCATCTTCCGGCACGTGACCTTTGGGCTTGCCCAACAGCCGGGTGTTGTACTAGATGACCCATTTCTAGAACTCGTTGATCAAATTGGACTGACTTTCAGAATGCCTCTATACTTTATGCTTTCAGGTATCTTTTTTACCAGAAGCTTTGAGAAGAGAGGTCTTGGCGGCTATACTATACACAAACTCAAAAGTATCATGTACCCCTACTCAGTCTGGTACCTATCATTAATGCTGATCCAGCTCAGCCTTAGTAGTTATGTAAATGCCCAATACAGCACCGCTTATGACTTTTTGAGATTTTTTTACAATCCATGGGGCCATTGGTGGTTTCTGTATGCGCTGTTCGGTGTTTCAATTCTATATCTGCTACTATTTGCAATTACAAAAGGACAAAAGTGGATTTTAATTGGCTTGGGAATAGGTGCAAGTTATCTCGCCTATTTACAAGGTGATACATACATTTTTGATGATATTTTAAAACTGTTTGTATTCTTCGCTTTCGGAGATTTGATAGCACGATACGCTACTACAGATGAGGTTATGCATAGATTTAGCAGATTGCAATACCTCATCCCCATCATAATGCTTGCAATAGCTGGTGAGATCTTACTTTTCGGAACACTACGGAATAGCGTTTTAGCCAATATTTTGTTTGCGTTTGTGGGTGTTGTCTGCGCTTCCCTGTTATGCTATAGATTGGCAAAATCAGACTCGAAGTGGCTTGGTATACTGAGACTATTAGGCCAACATTCATTGTATATTTATCTGTTGCATCCTTTCACTAATGGTGCAGTTCGAACAGTGCTTTACCGAGTATTGAATGTAGATAACACCTCGATACTGATCGCAACTGGTTTTATTGCCGGACTGCTTGGACCCATTGTGGTCTTCAGAATTTTATCATATTTCAAGTTGGGCTTCCTATTTTATCCTTCTTTTAAAAAGACCAGCTAAAAGAAGATCCCTGTATTATACTCATAGTTCAGCTTTCGCAGAAGCATGCAGATTATCATCAAAACACAATACGGAAAGTAACTTAAAAACCTTGGCCCTGAATAGTGAAACGATTTTTTAATAATTACTGGATCAAATCCGGCTTTTTCACTCTGTCCCAGCGACTCTCAATTAGACTACTTGGCATAGTAAGCTTTATTGTGTTGGTAAGACTAATAAACGAAGACCAGATGGGCGTATGGTCGCTTTTTCTAGGTCTGGCCACTATGCTAGACATGTTGAGGAATGGATTGATAAAAACCTCTTTTGTGAAATATTATTCCGAATCATCTCCAGAAGAGCAGAAAGCAATAAAAACAGCTGGATTGATACTAAACCTAATCTACAGTGCCATTACGTCAATAATCCTATTTTTTGGCAGTGATCTAATGGCTGCTTTGTTCAACGCGCCAGAGCTGGCAGAAATGTTCCGAATTTTGTCGATAACGGTAGTTCTTGCAATATTCTTTAGCCACTTTGAATACCTACAGCAGGGAGCCATGAGCTTCAAAGGAATAATGTGGAGCTACATTACCAAGCAAGGTGTGCTCTTTATTTTAATTCTTGCATCACTCACACCTTACTTTGCTAATCTTACTACCTTCAAGCTCTCTCTTTTTCATCTTTTTGGGGTGGCAAGCGGAGGCTTGGTAAGCTTTCTCTTCACAAAAAAAATGCTCACTTATACCTTTATTTACAATAGACCATGGATCCAAAAGCTGTGGCGATTTGGAAGATACGGGATGGCAACCAACCTTGGGAGCAGCCTGTTGACCACTGCAGATCAGTACCTCATTGCAGGACTTATTAATACCCGCTCAGTAGGCATTTACAATGTAGCAGTTCGTACAACTAACTTGTTTATAATGCCTTCAGTCGCTATAGCAGATATTTTGTACCCTAAGACAGTACGGTCGATGGCGGAAAAGGGAACAAAAGAGGTAAAAAAGCTCTATGAAAATGCCGTAGGAGCAACATTAGCCGCTCTTATTCCCGCTATGATCATCGTGCTACTCGTACCTGAGTTTATCATAAAACTAGTAGCTGGCGACTCCTACATCATGGCAAAAGATGTGCTACGAATCAGCATATTGACCATTATCATAAGGCCCTTTATCACTCAATTTGGAACCATCATAAACACGCTAGGAAAGCCAAAACTAAATTTCCTTTTTGTGCTAGGACTTGCCTTGCTAGGAATCTGCTTAAACTATCTTCTCATCACTGCTATGGGCTACATCGGTGCAGCAATAGCTAATCTTTGTACGCTCACGGTCGGCTTGGTCATCAGTCAGATGATACTTCACAAAGAGGCAGAAATTAGCTTCAAGGAAGTACTGAGGTGTACCGGAAAGTACCTCACCATTCTACCTCAGAAACTGCTCACTAAGATTAGAAAGTAGTAGCACTCACATATGTAAGTGTAGACTTAATTCTTCCAAATCAGGTAAAGAAATATAATCCGAGAATACCTGAAATTAAGTGGGAAGAGTAGTAGGGAAAAAGAAACGATCACAATGATGTACGTCTCGATACTAGGATCATCAAAAAAGTAGTACAGCACAAAGCCGATGACTAGAAAAATTCCAGTCGAAAAGGCATAGCTCACATACATAGCTCCGTAAAAGTTTCCCGGCTCCTTTTCGTACCTCAGGTTACAAACAGGGCAGTTTGTATGGGTAGAAAACATCTTAGGAAGGTTAAATACCCCATGTGTAAACACGGGACCTTTTCTACACTTTGGGCATTTGGCTTTTAAGACGCTCGATAAGACTGATTCTGCCATGGCTTGTTTTGCTATACCGGTACCAAAGTACAATCATTACAATTACAATAATGTATGGAGTGAAAAATAGAAAAATAATTCCATTGTTAAGACCCTCTGCAACAGAAGTTTCACCGTGGCTTACATTGTTTTTGACTTGCGTTCTACACATTGCACACTGGGCCCAATTAAGTAGAGGAAGCAGCATTACTAGTACAAAAGAACAATACCTACCCATGTTTACGTGTAATATGGCCTTATCATAAAGAAAACAATCACGCCAGTAACTGAAACGTACAACCACACTGGAAATGTAAATCTCACAATTTTCCTGTGTCGCTTTATTTGATCCGTCAAAGCATAATAAAATGCCAATAGAACAAAAGGAACTACTGAAATGGAAAGCAATATGTGACTTGCAAGAATAAACAGGTAGACAAACCGGACAGATCCGACATCTTGCTTTTCTAAGTCACTCACGATTCCGTCGTGATCAATGTCTCCGAATCGAACTGAAGGTTGACTAGAATGATATAGTATGTATGAGACCAAGAACAAAACTCCAAGGAATAAAGAGGTAAACATCAATGCCCTGTGAAGACTCATATTTCCCTTTTTAATTGCTATAACCGCCGCAATAAGCGTAATGGCTGTAATGGAATTTACTGTGGCATGAAATGCTGGTAGCGACTTCACCCAAGCTCCAGAAAATGACAGCTTCTCTGGAAAAAGAATTAGAAAGGCCACTACAAGTGGTATCAGTGCTGATACTACGTAAATAATGCGCAGGTAAGCAGCATTATCTGTAAGTCCCTTTTCCATAAGATTTTTGCAATAATAGAATATCCAACTCCGTAATTAATCGATCTACTCCTTCCCTACTTAACTCGTATCCACCCCATATCCCGGCCTCATCTATTAAAACTAAATCTGCTTCAGTTTGATTGACACAATCAAAAAAATCTCTGCCTTGCCGTTTCATCAATACAGATCTCTTCTCCGCCGCGTAAAAAACTCTCTGCAAATAGTTGCGTTTGGCTGTCGAGACTGAATCAAAACCATAGGTTACTCTAACTAGTGTAGCCGTATCACATTCTCCTAGGTCTCTTTCCAAAACGAGTGAAAACTTATTCGTACCAAATAATTGGAGAAAAAGATACCAGACAACAGGTATCAGAAAAACTACAATGAAAATGAGTCGGGTAAGTCCCTTTTTCACAATCGGATACTACACGTTTAGCGCGTCATAGATCGCAGTACCTTGGTATATCATAATGAAGATCAAGAAGATCACAAAAAGCAGTGGCAATAGTATAGACATCCTCAAACTTCGCTTTTCATGGCCAAGGTGCATAAATTCGGAGACGATGTAAAACGCTTTCCAGATGGTTAAAGCAATGAATAGGAATGTTTTTGCATCACCGGCAGATATCGTAAAAGCAATCACAAACTCCACCGCTGTGATTGCACCTAAAAAACCCGCCACTTTCCATATCTTCTGGATTTTCTTCTTATCAGCGGGAATCACTTTTACACTTGAAGACTGATCTTCCATGGCAATTTTGACTTTAGAATTAAACGAGATAAAAGAATGTAAAAACAAAAACCCATACCAGATCCACAAAGTGCCAGTAAAGACCACTTTTTTCTACCATTTCGTAGTGCCCACGTTTATCGTAGATACCTACCATCGCCTGGTAAAATATGATAAAATTGATCACAACCCCACTGAAAACATGAAAGCCATGAAAACCGGTGATAAAGAAAAATAGTGCTGCAAAATTAGGAGGACCGTATTGGTTATATGTAAGTCCAGCTCCTTGAAAAATACCCTCTAAGTTTTTTGAAATATCAGAACCATGTATGAAGTGACTCCACTCCCATGCCTGGCATCCTAAAAATGTTAATCCACCTAAAATGGTCCATAGCATCCACTTTTCCACAGCTTTTCTATCCATTCGAGCACCTGCCTCTACAGCCAGCACCATAGTTACGCTACTTAGGATTAGAATAAAAGTCATGATTCCCACAAAAACAAGCGGTGCACTTTCTATACCCAAGGCATGCATTCCTGGAAAAGCCTCAAACACCATGTCAGGAACTGGCCAATAATCCTGAGAAAACTTGAACTCGGAAATTAATCCCTGGTAAGCCGGATGGCTAAAACGAATGAAGCCATAAGTGATAAGTAATGCTGAAAACGTAAAAGCATCTGAAAGTAGGAAAAACCACATCATAAGCTTGCCGTAGCTAGCCTTCATTGGCTCACTACCCCCACTCCAAGCAGCACTACTTTTACCCTCTAATACAACCGCAGATTCGGCCATTTTTTTCTTCTAATTATTAAGGATTAAAAATAGATATAAATACAACCAAAGTCCACCAAGAAAATGCCAGAAAGTAGTACACATCTCAATCCGCACCATACTCTTAGAATGCACCCTGTATCTAAAGGATTGAGACAACACTATAAGAAGAAAAACAATCGCGCCAATCAAGTGTGCAATGTGTAATCCAGTGAACACATAAATGAACGAACCGGCGGGATTTCCCACAAAATAATGACCATTCTGCACCAACTCTCCCCACGCCATGTATTGACCGCCAATGAAAGCAAAGGCCAGGAATGAGGTGACCACCAAACCGATACGAATATTTCGAATATTATTACGCTTAGCCGAGATGTAAGCAAAATGCATCGAAACACTACTTAAAATAATAATAAATGAGGTAGTCTTAAAAAGGGATGGAAAGTCAATATAAACCCAATCTCCTACAGACTTTTTCACGATATACGCACTTGACAGAGACACAAACACCATCACCACAGAAACCAAAAAAAGCCACATTGCAAATTTTTGTGGGTGCATTGCTCGTACCTTGACAGGCTTTGTACCTGCTTCAATTTCTCCTGTCATTGTGATTAAATTTTATCGAGTAAGAAAGCAATCTGAACAATTGGAAGGTAAATAAAAGATCCAAACATGATTCTTCTTGCTTTGTCATTCGAAGTATCTTTCATTAGACTAAACGTGGTTGCCAAGAAGAATGCACCGCATATTGTGGCCACTACTGCGCTGATCATGCCTGTAAGACTCAACAAAGTAGGAAGCAGCCCAAGCGGTAAGAGAAACAAGGTATAAACCATAATATTTATGGCCGTATTTAGATCCTTTCCCCCACCTCCAGGTAGCAACTTGAACCCAGCTTTCTTGTAATCATCATCCGATATCCAGGCAATCGCCCAAAAGTGTGGGAATTGCCAAATAAATTGAATTCCAAAAACAATCAAAGCCTCCGGGCCGATAGCACCGGTAGCTGCTGTCCATCCAATTAATGGCGGCAGGGCACCTGGAATTGCTCCTACAAAAACTGCAATGCTTCCCACTCTTTTCAATGGTGTATAAACAAAGGCATACAGAATCAACGAGATAAAGGAGAACATTGCGGCCAATGGAGTACAAAAGAGATAAATTAGGCTGATACCAAGGAGTCCTGTAAGACCACTAAATATGGTGGCCGCTCTTTGGCTGATTTTTAATGCTGGTATGGGACGATTTTTTGTCCTTTTCATCACAGCATCGTATTCCACTTCAATGATTTGATTGATTGTCACGGATGAACTGGAAACTAGAAATCCACCAATCAAGAAAATAATGAAAGGTACCACCTCACCTTCAAGTGGAGTTGCAAGTAAGTACCCAAAACCTGAAGAAAAAACTACCAGAAAGGAGAGTCTCGGCTTGCACAAATCGATGTAAGCTGGTAGCGCTTCTCTAAGCAATGCACTTTTATCTACTGCTGTACTCTTCATTGTTGATACCTTACTCTTAATGTCAAAAAAAGTAGAATGCTAAAAATCCCTGTTGCCACAATGAGATGTAATGGCTGCATCCAAAAAGGGAAATCAAACCATACCATTCCAGCGCCAGCAAGCATCCCCACGATCACTAGTACAACTAACTGATTTGCGTAGGGTTTGACTGATTTAAAATCGTATTTTCTGACCATATAGAAAATTGTAATAGAAGAAACTAAAACGATCCAGGAATATGATCTGTGGAAGTAGAAAATACCTTTTTCCAGATATGGTGTCCATTGAGCTCGGTTGCCTTCGGTGATTAAAAGCTCGTCAATGATTGCCCTAACGTCTGTACCTAAAATTATTTGCGGCATAAAAAGGACCAACGAAACCAGACAAACCCAGAAAAGTCTTGAATTTTTATAAATCTGCAAAGAACGCACCTGAATATTCATCCAAATCAAAAGTCCCAAAATAAATAATGCCAAAAGCATATGAAAGGTTATAAACCCGTGCAAAAGATTAGTGGAGACTACCAAAGATCCCACCCATCCTTGAAAACCTGTCAGAATGAAGATTGCGAACCCCGCGACAGTAACCCCACGATGACGTCTCCAATAGCCAATTGAATATAGCATGTTTGCAAACACCAAAAATCCAATCAAAACTCCCACCAACCTATTTATGTATTCAATCCAAGCTTTGGTATAACTAAACTCTTGTTCTTCAAGCACTAGCGGATCATCAGTGATTCTTTCTGCTAATCCTTGATAGCCAAGAGATGCAAATATTCCCGCAAGACGTTCGTTTTTTTGCAGACGTTTGGACCTAAAGATGTCCTGATAGTTGTCTGGCAAGCTCTCAGATGAACTCGGAGGTATATAGCTGCCAAAACACTTTGGCCAGTCAGGACATCCCATCCCAGCTCCAAGGCTTCTCACAACACTACCTACCAGAATCAGTAGGAGAACTGCAATCGTAGTAATACTATTTACGCGAGCCAATAGTGTACCGCTAGGCCTCCACCTTTACAGCACCAGTATCCTTTTCAGTCTTTGCTATCTCATCTTCATGCTCAAGATTGCTTTCTGGTGTGTCCGAATATGGAACTGTCTGTGGAATAAAATCCGATAAGTTCGCCTTTTCTTCCTCTGAAAGTTTAGCTAAATACTCAGGCTTGTAGGGCTTACTGTAATCATATGGCCACCTAAATACCTTAGGGATTGCTCCTGTCCAATTTCCGTGTCCCGGATTTCGGGGAGTCGTCCACTCAAGAGTGTTTGAACCCCAAGGATTTGCTGGAGCCAGTTTACCACGATAGATGCTGTAGAAGAAATTAAATAAAAAGATAAACTGGGCAGAAAATGTCAAAATGGCTGCAATGGTTACAAAGGCGTTCAAGTCACCATATATGCTGAACGTTTCAAACGAGGTGAATGAATAATACCTTCTAGGAAAACCTGCAATTCCAATATAATGTAATGGAAAGAATACCAGATAGATCCCAACAAATGAAAGCCAAAAATGCAGTTTACCAAGGCGATCGTCCATCATTCTACCAAACATTTTTGGAAACCAGTGATAAACTCCGGCTACAAGCCCAAAGAAGGCTGCACTACCCATTACCAAGTGAAAGTGTGCTACTACAAAATAAGTGTCGTGTAGATTTATGTCTAGAACTGAATTACCCAAGAACAATCCAGTTAATCCTCCTGAAATGAAGAAAGAAACCAAACCGATGGAAAACAGCATCGCCGGAGTAAAGACGATATTCCCTTTCCACAAAGTGGTGATGTAATTGAAAGCCTTGATGGCAGAAGGCACAGCAATAACCAATGTTAGAATGGTAAATACAGATCCTAGAAATGGATTCATACCCGTCACAAACATGTGATGTGCCCAAACAATGAAAGACAAGAAGCCAATACCTAGCATGGAACCAATCATCGCTTTGTATCCAAAGATTGGCTTTCTAGCGTTTGTAGCAATAATCTCGGAAGTAATACCCAGCGCCGGAAGAATTATGATGTACACTTCAGGATGCCCAAGGAACCAAAACAAATGCTGATACAAAATTGGAGATCCACCCATGTTAGGAAGCGCTTCACCGGCAATAAAGATTTCTGACAAATAGAAGCTAGTACCAAATGACCTGTCAAAAATTAGCAACAGCGCAGCTGATAGAAGTACTGGGAAAGATAAGAGACCTAAGATCGCAGTGATAAAGAAAGCCCAAATTGTTAACGGCATGCGGGCAAAAGACATACCAGCAGTTCGTAAGTTGATCACTGTGGTGATATAGTTTATGCCGCCTAGTAGAGTGGATGCAATAAACAACGCCATAGAAACCAACCATAGTGTCATTCCAAGCCCTGAACCCTGGATAGCTTGTGGTAGTGCACTTAATGGCGGATATACTGTCCATCCACCTGCAGCAGGCCCTGTTTCAATGAACAACGAAATGAACATCACTACACTAGAAGCGAAGAAAAACCAATAGGATAGCATATTCATAAAGCCAGAGGCCATATCCCTTGCTCCTATTTGTAGTGGAATTAAGAAATTTGAAAAGGTCCCACTCAAACCTGCTGTGAGCACGAAAAACACCATAATGGTCCCATGCATGGTGACTAGCGCCAGGTAAAACTCAGCATCAAGCTTTCCCCCCTCAGTAATCCACTTACCTAAAACGGGACGCAACCATTCTAAATCCATTTCTGGAAAACCCAACTGCAACCTAAAAATCAAGGATAAACCTCCACCAATAATCGCCCAAAGTATTCCTGTAATGAGAAATTGTTTTCCAATCGTCTTATGATCAGTAGAGAATATATACTTGCTCACAAAACCCAACTCGTGATGCTCATCATGATGGTCGTCGTGATGATCTAAATCCTCCTGAAGTTGTATATCTGTTACTGACATTTCTATCTATTTTGAACTGCTATATGCGGTCGAAACCGTCTGTTTTTCTGAAATGTTTTCTAGCCCTGCTGCGATTTTAGCTGCTTCCTTTAAGTGAGAAGGTACTTTGCTTATATAGCTAGGGTTTTGCTTTAAAAAGGTATTTTCTTGGCTTTCTTTATACCATTCATCGTATTCATCTGGCTCAAGGACTGTAATAATACCTTTCATACTGTAATGACCTTTCCCACAAATCTTATTGCATACCAACTCGTAATTGAAATCTGGATTACCTGTTAACTCACGCATTTCGTTTGTTGACTTGGTAGGCACAAACCAAAATCTTGTTGGCATACCTGGCACAGCATTCATTTGTATTCTAAAATGCGGATTATATACACTGTGAATCACATCTCGTCCACGAATCTTGAGATGTACCGGCTGTCCTTTGGGAATAATCAATTGGCTAGCCATAAAATCATCATGCGCATTTTGATCAGCTAAGTCAATACCTACCGAGTTGATTGCATCCATCAATCGAAAATCATAACCTCCAAGCATACCATCTTTGCCAGGGTATCTGAAAGCCCAAGCATACTGGTAACCCATGATTTCTACAATCTCAGACTCTTCCGGAGCAGGGCCGGTGATTTTATTCCACTCCTTGAGACCACTAATAATCAACACTGCCAAAACAATGGCAGGAACCACTGTCCAGATTAACTCAAGTTTGTTGTTGTGGGGATAATAAGTGGCCTGCTTTTTCTTTTTGTGACGGTATTTCCAACCAAAGCCAAACAAAAAAATGTGTGTCATCACGAAAACGAAGACCGTGATGTACATCGTGATGCTAAATAGATCTTCCACAATAACTCCATGATCGGAGCTAATAGGAAGATTATATACATTAGACTCTTTTATCGAGAAGTAGAAGAATGCAGCGAAACCGATGACGATAAAAAGTACACCCAGAAGTCCATGCCACTTGTTATCCTTGGGAACCTCATACACTGACTTATCATCCTGATTCTTACTCTTACGGGCGATATCAACAAGCGCAGTTACCCTGTAGGCAGTAAAAATTACGGCAAGTATAAGAACCGCTGCGACGATGATTATTAAACTCAACATACCTTACACATTCAATTAAATATGATGATGTAAACTTTCCTGTAACATTGGATGATTCTTTGCAAAAAGAGGTGCCTTTGAAAGTGCATTAAACACTACATACAAAAACGCACTAATAAACATCATTATAATACCCATCTCCATGAATCCGAACCCTCCATTTTCACCAACTGTAGCAGGCGAGATCATCAAATAAAAATCTATCCAATGTCCAAATACGATGATCATAGTCGCCACCTTCAACATCCTAGAGTGGCGCTTTGAATCTCTTGTCATTAGCAACAAGAAAGGCAGGAAGAAGTTCAGGATCAAATTGATAAAAAACACGGGTGCGTAATGATCACTTTTCCACCTTTCTAAATAGTAAATCGTCTCTTCAGGAATGTGGGCGTAATAGATCAAAAGGAACTGAGAAAACCACACATAAGTCCAGAAGATGGAAAAGGCAAACACAAACTTGCCCATATCATGGATATGATTCTCATTCACAACTGACAACAACCCTTTGTCTTTCAAAAACAGGATAATGAAAAGTGATAGTGCCAAACCTGACACCCACCAGCTCGCAAATACATACCAACCAAACATGGTACTGAACCAGTGCGGATCCACTGACATAATCCAATCCCAGGCGGCCATTGAGGAAGAAACAGCAAAGAAGACCAAAAATATTGCCGACGTAGATCTCAGCTTATACCATTTTTTGGTTCCTCCATCTAGGTCCTCTGCATACGCTAGAGATCGCAATTTGCGGAAGAAGAAATACCAGACCACAAAAAATATCACCAACCTAGCAACCCAGAAAAATGGGAAAGATCCAGCTTCTAATGGAGCAAAAAAGTAAGAAGCTTTTCCCAACATGATTTTGTCAGGTTCAGGACCCGTATACAAATCCGCATGTGTCCAGTGAAAAATGTCGTGACTGCCGTAGAGGAAAACGCCTAGTAACGTTATAAAACCTATTGGAAGCCAGGCACCAAAGGCAAAAGGTATCCTCTTCAAGCCGGCAGACCAGCCTGCTTGCGCAGCATATTGTATTGCAAAAAAGAAGACACCGATGATTGATAAGCCCCCGAAAAATATGCTATTGATCCAAAGATTAGATAAAAACCTTTTCTTGACTGGACTGGCACCGTGATGACCTCCATGGGCATCATGTACCTCTTCGGAATGAATCTCCTCTGAATGTGAATCTTCATGCACTTCTTTTGAGGAGTAAGCATTCTCTTGATCGTGAACACCACTATCATGATGATTGTCGGAATCTGTGGTTGACTGGCCTACTAAATCTTCACCGTAAGGCTCCTGCTCTGTCTCGGTTTGACTCTCTTGCTCTCCACTTTGATGATCCATCGTGGCTTCATCATTAGCTTTCAGATCTTCTTCTTGCAATTGTTCGAAATTTGTGGACTGAGCACCAATAGTGTTGCTCAGTGCTGCCTCACTGTTAGAGACTAGTTGAACTTCCACACCAGGTTTACTAGTAGGTACCTCAGAATAACTATCGCTTTGTATGCCTCCGTCATTTTCAGCACCGTAATCATGCTCACCACCGTGCTCCGTTCCATGACTATCTCCATGGTCTCCGTCTGCCGAAGAAGAGTTGGCGATGTAGATATAGCCTGAGATCGTCAGAATAACCCCAATAATGAAGATCATTGCAAGCCGCTTTTTGGCGGTAGGCGTGAAATCGTATTTTTCGTCTTGAATCATCAACCAGAATTAATTTGCACTTTGCATGTCTTTCACATACTTGGCAATTCGCCATCTATCCTCAAGACTAATCTGGGAGCCATGAGCACCCATCAAACCTTTGCCGTAAGTAATCACGTGTACAATGTGACCTTCTGTGATTTCCAAATATGCAGCACCATTTAAGTTGGCAACACCAGCATACTTTTCGGCAACTAGCCCATCTCCTGCTCCTTTTTCACCGTGGCAGTGTTCACAAAATCTATCATACAGTGCTTGACCTTGCTTGATTACCTCCTCATTCTGTAATGAGTCGAATGGGCTTTTCCAGGTGGATGCAGCCATTGCGAGCTCTTCCTTTTGAAAATCAGTTTGAAGGATCGTTCCTCTCTTGATGGTGTTGGCGACAGGCTTACGCATCGTCATCTTATGAGGATTGTAAGGATTAGAATTGTAAAATTCTCCGTGCCCATCTTCTTCATTAGAATCCAACCAAGAACCGGAACTTTCATCAGTAATCTGCGTCAATGGCTCATAAGGGGTAGTATGATACATCTGAGGAGCGTACTCAACGCCAGTTTTATCGGGCCCAGCCGCACAGGAGGATATTATGATTCCCAGAGCAAGCAGGATCGCACCTTTGTAGAACCGCTTTATCATTCTTTGGCTAATCAAAATTCTTATTATTCACTTCCACCGCCCCACTATCTTTCAAGACAGATTTGATATCATTTTCCACAATTGTGTTTTGATCTAGATCTATCGCCATCACGTGCTTGTCATCCGTAATTCTCACATCATAAATTCTAGGCTTTGCCCACGGCTTCAGGTTGGTGATTCCAAAGAATGTACCCACCATTCCGAAGGAGGCAAGTAGAACTGTCATCTCAAATGTTACTGGAATAAATGATGGAAATGGTAAATGATCTTTCCCACCTATGATCATAGGCCAGTCTACATACATCATCCCTATCTGCATAGTAAGGGCTAGACTTGTTCCTGTAATTCCGAATAAGAAAGCTGCAACTGATAACCAGCTTCTTTTTATACCAAGGGCATCCGAAAGACCGTGAACGGGAAAGGGCGAATAAACGTCTTCGATCTTGATCTTAGCACCACGAACTTTCTTCACAGCTGAGAGTAAAATATCCTCATCGTCGTAAACTCCTAAAACATAGTTATTTCCCTGCGCCATCTTACTTGACTGCTTTTACCTTTTCTCCATTGGATGCAATTTCAACCGCATGTTCAGCCTTACCGTTGGAATGCGTCTTTGACAACCGCTCACCTGTTGCTTTAACAATACTCTTCACCTCTGCCATATTGATGACAGGGAAGAACTTGGCAAACATGAAAAACAGCGTGAAAAACAAACCAAAAGTGAAAATATAGACACCAATATCATTCCAGGTAGGGTAGAACATTGCCCAACTCGACGGAAGGAAATCCCTGTGCAATGAGGTGACGATAATCACAAATCTCTCAAACCACATGCCTATGTTTACGATCAAAGAAATGATGAAGGTAGCCGCCAGGTTCGTTCGAATTTTCTTGAACCAGAATAGCTGCGGTGAGATGACATTACAAGTCATCATGGACCAATATGCCCACCAATAAGGTCCTGTAGCTCTATTGATAAATGCATACTGTTCGGCTTCAACTCCAGAATACCAAGCAATGAAAAACTCAGTGATATATGCGATACCTACAATTGATCCAGTAACAATGATCACAATGTTCATCAATTCTATGTGCTGCATTGTAATGTAGTCTTCCAACTTGTAGACTCTTCTCACAACAATTAACAAAGTGAGTACCATCGCAAACCCAGAAAAGATTGCTCCCGCTACAAAGTAGGGAGGAAAGATGGTGGTATGCCAGCCCGGAATTACTGAGGTAGCAAAGTCAAACGACACAATGGTATGTACAGACAATACCAAAGGGGTTGCAAGACCTGCTAAAACAAGCGCCACAGTTTCATAATGCTCCCAAGATCTTGCAGCACCTGTCCACCCGAAGCTCAACGTTCCGTAAATAATCTTCGATATTTTATTTGTTGCACGGTCTCTGATGGTGGCAAAATCAGGGATTAACCCAATGAACCAAAACACCAGTGACACTGAGAAGTAGGTAGAAATGGCAAACACGTCCCACAGAAGCGGAGAGTTGAAGTTTACCCACAATGAACCATAAGTATTCGGTAGCGGAAACACCCAAATAAGACCAATCCATGGGCGCCCCATGTGAAGAAGTGGATATTGAGCAGCGCAGATTACAGCAAATATTGTCATGGCTTCAGCTGCGCGATTTATCGACATACGCCAGCGCTGACGGAAAAGAAGAAGTACTGCCGAAATAAGGGTACCTGCGTGACCTATACCTACCCACCAGACAAAATTTGTAATGTCCCAGGCCCAACCTACAGTTTTATTAAGACCCCAAGAACCAACACCTTCCCATAATAGCACAAGAACAGCGTATGTACCTACTAGCAAAAGACCCAGCGAAACGGCCATCGCCATCATCCAAGTCAATGTTGGCTTTTGCTCTACTCTTCCTGCAATATCCTCTGTAACGTCATGAATGGTTTTACCTCCCGTGACTAAAGGTATCCGTACCGCTGCCTCTGCATGACCTGCCTCGCGGTGCACGTCTGCCTCTTTTTGGGAGGGTAAGGTTATGGTAGCTTCTGACATTTATGCTTCGATTTTATCGTTTTCGTCCTTATTTCTCACTTTAGTAAGATACCAAATGTTTGGCATTACTCGTAATTCCTCCAATACATGATAAGCCCTTGGCTCTTGCGCCTCAACGCCTTTTTTCATGTCCTTAATCTTCAAGGCTTTTGAAATTCGGCTATTTGGATCTTTCATATCTCCGAAAATCATCGCGTCGGAAGGGCAGGAATTCGTGCAAGCCATTTCAAAATCACCATCTTTGGGTCTCCTGTTTTCCAGCTTAGCTTTCAGTTTTCCAGCTTGGATACGCTGCACGCAGAAAGTACACTTCTCCATCACACCACGCGCCCTTACCGTCACGTCAGGATTCAACACCATCTTGCCTAAGTCATTGTTCATGGCCAGATTATCTGCGAACTGCTCATTGTCGTGATACTTAAACCAATTAAATCGACGGACTTTATAAGGACAGTTATTTGCGCAATATCTCGTGCCGATACATCTATTATAAGTCATCTGGTTGAGACCTTCACTGCTGTGTGTAGTAGCTGCCACAGGACATACCGTCTCACACGGCGCACTGTTACACTGCTGACACATCATAGGCTGGAAGACCACTTCAGGGTTTTCTGCAGCAAGCTCTTTTTGCTTTACTGACATCAACTTCTTGTCCTCCTCTGTCAGCTCGTCTTCAGGACGGCTACTGTAGTATCGATCAATGCGAATCCAATGCATCTCTCGTCTATTCAGCACTTCTTCCTTTCCTACAACAGGAATGTTATTTTCAACTTGACAAGCAATGGTACATGTTCCACAACCTGTACACGAATTAAGATCAACAATCAGACCCCAATGGTGATTCGCATACTCATGCCCTTTCCACAGAGATACTGCATAAGGCTTCACTTTGTCACCCGATGCAGTGGAGATTTTAGGCATATTTCTACCTGCCTGTGGATCTTTCTGAAACTCCTTTAATGTGGTTTCCTGAATGACTGTCTCCCGACCAGAATAGGTCTGACTCGTCTGCATTTGAGCCACTTTTCGGAACTCTTCAGACACTTCAAACGATATGTTCTGCGCTGTGTAGTTAAGGCTTTTCCCAGCTGCATTAATCAATGGGTAAGTATTTACCCCTATCTTATTTCCGACCTTACCAGCCTTAGTCCTACCGTAACCTAAAGCGATTCCTACTGTATTGTAAGCCTGTCCTGGTTGAGGGATCACTGGAGCTGTCACAGATATCCCATTAACAGAGACTGTTGCAATCTTGAAGTCCATGTCACCGTTCTTGACTTCCCACCCATTTTCACGTGCTTGCCTTGGCGAAACGGTGAAATAGTTATCCCAACACGCTTTTGTGATCGGATCAGGCATTTCCTGCAGCCATGGATTGTTAGATTGGAGCCCATCACCCACCGAGGAGTTTGCAAACAGGATCAACTCCATACCCTCGGCCTTTTCAAAAATCTTTTTATTGGAAGCAATCAAGTCAAGATCTACATTGACCTCTGGAATTTCTAGTTTGTCATCAGTTTCATAGATTCCGTCCATCAAACTCTTCTTCCAAAACATCTCAAAATTTCCTGAACGGAATTCCTGCCAACCTGCTCTGATAAAGTCATAATATGAAATGTCACTTTCGGACCAACGCAAAAATGAATCCTGGGCCTGGCGGGTATTGAAAATGTTGGAAATTGCTGGCTGGGCTAACGTGTAGTGTCCCGTAATTGGCTCAAAATCATTCCATGATTCCAAATAGTGGTGATCGGGCGTGACGTACTTTACTGAACTTGCGGTTTCATCCAATCGGTCAGCTGTGGAGATCGTTGTTTTGACTCGACCAAGAGAGCTTACGAGCTTTGTACCTAAAACATGGTCGTATGCAGGATTGCAATTGTAAAACAGTATTGTTCCCACACTACCAGCTTTGACGTCAGCAATCAACTTTTGAAGAGACTCATCGCTTCCCTGACGTGTATTGAAAGATGTAGACAGATCAATGGTGTTTCCATAATTGCCAAGAAGCTTGTTAATGGCAATTACAATTAGCTGAATTTCTTTGCTGTTTGATCCGCTCACAATCACTGACCTCCCTCGTGATTTCAATAAATCGCCAGCAGCCTTTCTAAGCATTGCATCATCTTCCACTTTTTTAACTGCCATCTGAGGGCCGTTCAATCTTGAAGCAAGAAGATTGTAAAGGTTAGCAGCGTAGAGCGCCTCTTCTGAGGGTTTGATCGGGATCCGGTAATCCGCATTTGAGCCTGTCAAGGATAAGTTGGATTCGAACGCATACAAACGAGACATCTCCTTCTTATTTTCCCCTAGTTGTCTGGTTTGCACAAACTGACCATTGGCCAATTGATGGCTAGGCCAGCAGTTTAAGAAATCTGAAGAAAAAGAAACAATGGTTTTGGCCTTGGAAAAGTCGTGCATTGGAAAAAATCTTCTTCCAGTAGCATCTCCGTACGCATCCAAAAGGCCACTGACCGATATGGGATCATACTGTATGTGCTCAATCTCCCCGTATCTTTCACCTAATTTTTGAATTGCTCTCAGGGTGCTGGGTGAACAATTGGAATAAGAAATCACCGAGATTTTTCCAGAGTTTGTGGACAACTCCTGCTTTATCTTTTGGTCAATGGTAGCCCAATCTGTATCCTCTCCAGCTATTTTAGGATTTTGAAGTCTCTCCTGATCGTACAACGAAAGAACGGAAGCTTCAATCTGTGATGAGGTACCACAACCTGTCATCTTAGAAAGTAGATTTCCTTCAATTTTAATAGGCCTTCCCTCGCGTGTGCGCACCACTACGCTGGTCACATCATTGCCCATCGCATAAGTAGAAGCGTATAAATTTGGAATACCCGGATCTACTTCTTCTGGCTTATTTACATAAGGTATTGCCTTCTTTACAGGAGTCTCACAGGCAGCAAGCGAAACTGCTGCAAGACTAAAGCCCATCATCTTTAGAAAATCTCGACGCGACGGCTCACCGCTTTCGCTGTTGTGAATAGGCAAATATTCTGGAAACTCTTTTGTGGCCCGCTCCTGAAAAGCAGGTGTATTTTCCAGCTGCTCAATACCTTTCCAATATGTCTTTGTTCCTTTCATTAACTAAAGTCTATTCACCAGAGACATACAACCATAATTGATTGGATGTTGGAATAATATGCATTCCGTAACGACTCCCTATTGGCCTTGTCAATTAACATCGTCCTTAGTAGTGGCATTTCGCGCATTCTAAACCTCCAATATCTTCCACTTTCATCGGCTCCTTACTTTTTTCAGCGTGAAGCTTGATTAGTTTATCGTAGTACTCGTTACCCTTGGTGTTAACATTTGTCTCTCGATGACAATTAATACACCATCCCATAGTCAGGGTTGAGTATTGGTACACTACTTCCATTTCTTCAATAGGACCATGACAAGTTGTACATTCAATTTGACCTACCTGCACATGCTGAGAGTGATTGAAATACGCCAAGTCAGGAAGATTGTGAACCCTGATCCATTCGATAGGTTTTGTATTCGAACCGTATGTCTTGGTTTCATAATCATAATCGATTGCGGCATATATTTTCTGAATCTCTTTCGACTCGGGTTTGATCTGATTATGGCAATTCATACAGATATTGGGCGAAGGAATATTAGCCGATTTTGATTTCCGTACTCCAGTATGACAATACTGACAACCAATTTCATACTGACCTACATGAAGCTTGTGTGAGAATGCAATAGGTTGAGTGGGCTGATAACCTTGCTGAACGCCGATCGTAAAGGCCCCGTCGATAACAGTTTTTAAGACAACTAACGTAACTAAAAATACTACTGAACCTGCGAAAGAGTTACTGGTGAGAAAATCTTTTATCGTGTAAGATTGATTTACAATCTCTTCGGACTGCTCGTCCAGATCTTTTTCCTTAAGGTACTTCTTAATGGTATTACCAGCAATCAACAATGCAACTACTGCTACCAATAGAACCACGATTAAAATCACGATAATGGCAACAAGATATGAGGAGGTTATTCCTCCTTTTGCTGCCCCACCTTCGCCACCTGCTACCGCTGCAACCTCCGGAACTGGAGGACCTGCATCAGTTTCTGCTTTGATGTATGCTATCAATTCCATGACCTGATCGTCAGAGAATGGATAGGCAGGCATGACTGTTGGTTTGTATTCTTCCCAGAGCGCCACCGCCTGCTCATCACCAGAGGCAATCAGTGCCTGCGAATTCTTGATCCAAGCATTTAACCACTCAATTGAACGCCGCTCATAAACTGCGCTAAGGGATGGACCCAGCTTCACCTCCCATATTTGGTGGCACTGAGTACAGTTGGCTTTAAATGTTGATTCCCCGGCAGAAATAATGGCTTCATCAGTTGGGATATCCTGAGAAAACGAACTAGAAAAAATAAAAATCCCAGCGAGTGTGAGAAAAGTGTTACGTATGATGACCGCCGTACTTTTATGCATCTAAAATCGACCTTTCGGTAGCGTATTTATACAAATGTAGCTTCAGGGTGCTGTTTTTCAAAGATAGGAATTAGACGAACGTTATTGGGTTTCCTCATAGCACCTTAACTATTTTATTTTCAATAACTTATGTAGCCTCCTACGCTTGTCTTAATACCTATTTAGAATTAATTTAAATAAATCATCGCTATTGTTTATTAATCAGCTAGACCAGTAAATATTCTCTAGTGGTCAATCACTGAAATAGTCATAAAATAATTGGTGTACTTGGGGGCGTAGGTTGAGTTCATAGATCTTTTTGTTCTTTCGGGTTGGATAAACTCGGTTACACAGAAAAACAAACACAAAGTTGTATTTTGGATCGGTCCAGGTGACAGCCCCTGTGTAGCCTGTGTGACCAAAACTGCTTGCACTCGCCGAACGGGCCACGCTACTTTTTACTGGATCGTATACTAGTAGTGGCTTGTCAAATCCCAAAGCTCGTCGGTTACCCGAATTTGGAAATTGCGTCGTTGAGAAAAGGGCTTTAGTAGCTGCGCTGATAATCTCAAGGGAATCGGGCTCGGAACTACTCATGAAAAACTCCATCAATCGGCCTACATCCTTGGCATTTCCAAAAAGACCAGCATTACCAGAAACGCCCTGCATAAGGATCGCACCTTCATCGTGTACCGTACCGTGTATCAGTTTGTTTCGAAAGAACGTGTCCTGTTCAGTGGGCGGAATTCTTGAAAGATCAAACCGACTTAAAGGGTTAAAACCCATGGTCTCCAATCCTAGTGGATAGTAGAAAGAATCAGAAAGGTATTCTTCAAAGTTCTGGCCCGTAAGGTTTGCTACAATTTCAGGGACTAAATAGAAAAAAAGACCTGAATATTTATAGGTTGGGACCTGGTCTATTTTGCTTCTCCCGATAAGCTTTTTGATTCGTCTTTCATAGAAGTTATTGCTCAGAAAAAGGGTATCATTTATCTTGTAGGAGTGCTTAGAATCTTCCAAGTAAGCTAGATCTCTGGTCCTAAATTTGCCATTTTTCCGCCTTATTACCGAATGGAAGGGAATCCATGACTCGATTCCTGCTTGATGGGCTAGAAGCTCGCGAAAGGTCTTTTTTCGGATCTTTCCCATGATATTAATATGCTTCCCGATAGGGTCTTCAAGATGGATAAGACCTTGATCATAAAGTTTCATTATTGCGAGCGTAGATGCGAGAATTTTTGTGAGAGAGGCTAGATCATAGATATCATTCCTTTTTACTAGTATGAGCGAATCATACGTATGAAATCCGTATGATTTATGAAATAGAACATTACCTTCGCGTGTTGCATAAACAACACACCCCGGAAAAGCTTTTTGTCTAATCGCATTGGAAACGACACTGTCCAAATCTTCTTGAAGCAAGAGAAATTTACTTGTAGTGTCTGAAGATAGTGGTTCTTGCGCAACAAGTTGACAGAATTTTAACCCAGTTACAAATAGTAGTGTAAGTGCCAATAAATACTTTACAGATAAAATTTTCACCATTGAGATACGGTTAGTTCTTGATGCTATCAAAAATGAGGTAAATCGTCTGTTTTGTAAGTTATTGCCAAAGAATAAACCCGCTCTCGTCAAATATCAATAGAGTCCGTAGAACACCGCCTTGATGAATAAGCCTAAGTACTTTATACTAGATTTTGATAGCACATTTACGAAAGTAGAGGCGCTAGATGTACTTGGCGAGATTTCTCTTAAGGATAGTGAGCGTCGGGAGCAAGCACTTGAAGAGATTAAGCGGATCACTGATTTGGGGATGGATGGGACCATTTCGCTCAGAAATTCATTACGCGAACGAATTAGCATACTAAAGGCAAAAAAATCACATCTGGTCAACTTGATAGACCAACTTAAGGGACATGTTTCTCCCTCCTTTAAGCGAAACAAAGAGTTTATCACCAATAATCGTGAAAGCATTTTCATCGTATCAAATGGTTTTAAAGACTTTATTGTCCCGATTGTATGCCAGTACGGAATTCTAGAATCACACGTATTTGCAAATGAATTTACCTACGACCAAAGTGGAAATATCATAGGCTTTGATGAGGAAAATGTACTGTCAGATAACAATGGAAAGCCAAAGCAAATCGAAGCACTGAATCTGCCAGGTGAGGTTTTTGTCTTGGGAGATGGTTTTACAGACTATGAGATTAGAAAAGCTGGTTTTGCTAAAAAATTTTATGCCTTCACAGAGAATGTACGTAGAGAAAAAGTACTGGTAGAGGCAGATCACGAAGCACCAACATTAGAAGAATTTTTATTTACAGAGAATTTGGAAAGAGCACATTCATACCCGAAAAATAGAATTAAGGTTTTATTACTTGAAAACATCCATCAAGACGCGATCGCCAAGCTAAAGAAGGAAGGCTACCAAGTGGAGGTGCATCCTGCTGGAATGACAGAGGAACAGCTTATAGAGGCGATCAAAGACGTCAGCATTTTAGGCATAAGATCGAAGACACAGGTAACTGCTAAAGTGATAGAAAATGCACGAAGGCTATTGGCTATTGGAGCCTTCTGCATCGGTACAAACCAGATTGATTTACCGGCAGCCTTGCGACGCGGTGTAGCAGTGTTTAATGCTCCTTTCTCAAACACACGATCTGTGGTGGAGCTTGCAATTGCTGAGATTATCCTTCTCATGAGAAATCTTCCTGACAAAATGAGAATCATGCACGACGGAAGATGGGATAAATCCGCGGCTGGAAGTTTTGAGATACGAGGCAAGACACTGGGTATTGTGGGTTATGGAAACATTGGAACTCAGCTTTCCATCATTGCAGAGGCATTGGGGATGAACGTTATATATTACGATATTGAAGAGAAGCTTGCAATAGGAAACGCTACAAGATGTGATTCTTTGGACAGCTTACTAGAACAATCTGACGCAATAAGCATGCACGTGGACGGTCGACCTGAAAACCACCTTATCATTGGTCCACCGCAATTTGAGCAGATGAAAAATGGTGTCGTATTTGTAAACTTAAGCAGAGGGCACGTTGTAGATGTTGATGCTTTAGCAAAGGCAGTTGATACCGGCAAAGTTCGTGGGGCCAGTATCGATGTGTTTCCCACAGAACCTTTGAGTAACGAGCATCCTTTCGAGTCCAATCTTAAGAACAAAAGAAACACTATACTCACGCCGCACATTGGCGGTAGCACACTGGAAGCACAGGAAAATATCGCGGATTTTGTTCCGGGGAAGATTATTGATTATATCAATACCGGTAGCACAAACAATAGTGTGAATTTTCCCAACATTACACTACCCGAGTTGCGAAAGGCGCACCGTTTTATACATGTTCATCAAAATGAACCTGGAGTCCTTGCTGAGATCAACAATATGTTGGCCAAGTACGGTATCAACATCGTTGGTCAATATTTAAAGACCAATGAAGCTGTGGGATACGTGATTACAGACATTGATAAAAAATACAATGAGGATGTAATGAAGGAATTGAAGCAAATTGAGGGGACCATTAGGTTTAGGGTGCTTTATTAATAGATTACCGATCAGCTGACTTATGGAGCCTAATTCGATAAAATATGTTTCTTTGTATTAAAGGACTTTACTGAATGAGCTATTCTCCTACTTGGCAAGACTTAACATCCCTTGAGGATCTGGAAAAGATCATCGAAGACTCTCGGATGAAGCCAATGCTCATTTTGAAAGTAAGTCCTGATCAAGACCAGCATGTAGAGATCAAAGAAAAGATGGAACGAGAATGGACCATTGCTGATGATCAACTCAATTGTTTTCTAGTCGACTCGACAAAAAACCCTAAACTAGGTGCAGAAATTAGCGATGTTGCCGGTATCGGTGATAATGTACCGCAGGTTCTACTTTTTGCAGATGGTGTTGCTATGTATGATGAATCGCAGGAAATGATCAATGCCAAAAAGATCAAACTGGCCCTGAAAATCATCAATCGAACCTTCAGGTGGATGGAGACCCGGGTGTAGCTAGAGAAAGGATTATTCTCTAATTCATACACGTCCATCCAAGCAACTTATTCAAAAATTCTATGTCTAATAAAATCTACTTTACACCTGGTCCTTCGCAACTGTACCACACCTTTAATGATCATTTTCGAGAAGCCATCAAGAATGATGTACCTAGCATTTCGCACAGGAGTGCTGCATTTATCAAAATCGTAGAAGAAAGTACTGAAGCACTAAAGGCGCTATTTAATCTCCCGGACAACTACCACGTTTTCTTTCTCAACTCTGCAAATGAAGCATGGGACCGCATTGTCCAGAATTTGGTGGAGATTTCTTCGCATCATTTTGCCAATGGTTCTTTCAGCAAGAAATTCCATGATTTTGCACTGATGCAGGGAAAAGCGAGCACTGTGAACTTGGTGAACGACGGTAGCTCCTATTTGGATTTAAAGATCCCTGAGGATTCAGAGCTTGTCGGAATCTGTAAAAATGATACGAGTGTAGGTTACACATTTACCGAGGAGGAGATGGCAGAAATCCGACAGCAAAACCCGGACAAACTTATTGCATTGGATGTAGTGACCGCAGCGCCTGTGCTACCTGTGGATTTTTCTCTTGTGGATACAGCTTATTTATCTGTACAAAAGGCATTTGGCATGCCCGCAGGACTAGGAGTATGGATGGTAAATGATCGATGCATTGAGAAGGCAGCCAAAAAAGCAACTAAAAGCAACATTGGGTCATACCGATCTGTACTAAATCTGAAAAAGTTTTCTGATAAGTACCAGACTCCCGAAACCCCTAATATGCTCTTTATCTATATTATCGGAAAGATTGCTCAGGACTTTTTGAACTACGGGGCAGAAAGGATGCGAAACGATATTGTCTACAAATCCGCGATTATCCATCAAGTAATCGAGGCACATCCCGCATTGAATCACTTTGTCGAATCCGAAAAACACCGATCAAAATCAACGATCGTTGTAAATACCACAAATCAAAAAGCTTTTTTGGACCAATTATTAGAAAATGGACTGGTTCTAGGGACCGGATATGGGCCGCATAAAAAAGACCATCTACGCATTGCTAATTTCCCCGCGCACTCACGCGAGTCAGTAGAGCTCCTCTGCGACATAATGCAAAACATAGGGTAGAAAAATCCATCGTTCAAACTAAGGATTAATCCGATTGATTGTGAACCAATGCGCTTAACTTTGCGCCCCGAAATAGCAACCCCAGTCATTAGTGAGCCTTCCATTCAAGAAAATTATCGTTTGTCTTGATCACTCTGATAAAGATCAGGAAGTGGTCGAGAGTGCATGTAGTATAGCCAAGATCTCAGGAACTGAGGAGATGATTTTTTTAAATGTCATCAAGGACTTCCAACTTCCTGAAAAGATGAAAAAAGAGTTTCCTGACCTGCTCAGTAAAGCACTTGAGGAGAGGAAAAAGGAACTGGACAGCCTTGTAGACAGCTTTTGGTGTCTGAAGATAAAAAAGCGGCTAGAGGTAAAACAAGGAAGTGTGACGCGAGAGATTATGGACGCCGCTACCAGAATCAAGTCCGATCTCATAATTATGGGCAAGAATAATGACGGAGATTCCCTACTTACAGCCCGAATAGCCCGAAAATCACCCTGCAATCTATTGTTGCTTCCACCCAAAAAGAAGCTGAAGTTTGATCGGATTCTGATCCCTGTAGATTTTTCTGATTATTCGGAATTGTCCTTAAAGCAAACCATGGCACTTACACAAAATTTCACCTCCGAAATCTTTTTGCACAATATTATCTCTGTACCTAGTAGCTACCGATATTCAGGTAAGACCTCAGAAGAGTTTGCAGAGATCATTCAAGGACACGCAGAGAAGGACTTGGAAATACTGACCAGAAAAATTGAACTTAAAAATCAGTCCTTGGTGCCATCCTTCACCGTAGAGCACGGTGAAAACGTCATTGATCTGGTCTGGGCGGAATCCAAGAGAAAGAAAGTGGACCTTATAGTGATGGGTGCGAAAGGTAGGACAGTAGCATCGACCATTTTCATTGGGAGCAAGACCGAGCGTATGATTCGGGTAAATGATAAAATACCTTTGATGATCATCAGAAAGAAAGGTGCAATGGCTGGTGTTTTGGAGACGCTCCGAAAGCGCTTGGATTAGCGATTGGGGCCTAGTTCGACAGTTCTTTGTAATATCCAACAAAGACATCATTATAAAAACCACGTAAGATTCCTTACTAAAGTGAAGAGGTTCATTCGTTTAAACCTTCTGGGATAGGTCTTATCAAAGTCCTTTTGTGCTTCTGACGGACTTAGCGGTCTAGGAGGCACCTATCTATTCCCAACACTCATAGCCTACAATTCGTCGAGCTTTTTCTACGGTTCGGTCAACCCTTTTAGCTTCCGGCGTACTCGATCCTCATTTTTGAAATCGTCAAAGGGATCGACCATGAAAAATTCATTTACGCTCACATGCTTTCTTCTCTCCTTAATGGCAAGTGCTCAGTTTACCATCTCAGGAACTATACTGGATGAGAGTGGAGAGCCTCTACTTGGAGTTAATGTGTATGTAGAAGGAACTTATGACGGTGCCACTTCAGATCTTGAAGGACATTTCTCTTTTGAAACTGCTCAAACAGATGATCTGGTTCTGATTGTCTCCTCAATCGGATTTATAAAAGAAACCATTGCATTAACTGGATCGACAGATACAATTGAAGTAAAGCTACGAGAAGAAATAAGCCAACTCAATTCAGTAATCATTACTGCTGGATCCTTCAATGCTTCGGAGGAAAACCAGCGGGAAGTATTGCGACCATTGGATATCGCCACCACCGCAGGCGCAACAGCAGATATTCCAGGTGCTTTGAACACATTGCCAGGAACGCAAAGAGTGGGAGAAACCGGTAGACTCTTCGTTCGCGGTGGCGAAGGACGAGAAACCAAAACCTTTATTGATGGAATGCTGGTACACGAGGAGTATAGCCCTACCGCACCAAATACGCCCAGCAGAAGTCGGTTTTCGCCCTTTATGTTTAAAGGAGCCAGCTTCTCTACCGGTGGCTACTCTGCTGAGTTTGGGCAGGCGTTATCCTCTGCTTTGGTTTTGGAATCTAAAGAGGCCGCCGAAAGCAATCGGACAGATCTCTCTTTCATGACCGTGGGTGCTGATGTTTCTACCACACAGACATTACCTAATGGCTCAGTAGCTGCCAAAGTGCAGTACACCAATCTTACTCCCTATTTTGAATTTATTCCACAAAATCTACAATGGGATACTGCGCCCACGTCTTGGGATGGAAATATTGCTGTAAGACAGAAAACAGGTAAGACCGGGCTACTAAAACTCTATGCAAACTTAAGCACCTCTTCTCTGGCCATCCGCGAAGCAAGTATCAGCGAACCTGAAATTTTACTACCAGCCACAGTATCAAACGATTACACGTATCTAAATGCAAGCTATCGTACACTCCTGTCAGATAAGTGGGGGATTCGCACAGGCACCTCCTTTACCACAAGTTCAGACTTTGCATCCCTTGATAAAGCAAGTCGTAAGCAGGATCTCTTGGGTTTTCATAGCAAGTTAGTGGGGGACTATCAGCATTCTGATCGCTTCGCCCTGGTGGTAGGCGGGGAATTGATGGGCAGATCAATCAAGCAACGTCTCCAAGAACAGGAAACCTATCACCGAAAAGTTGATGAGTATACCGGTGCAAGTTTTGCTGAACTAGAATTTTACTTCTCTAAGGATATTGCGCTCAAAACCGGCTTAAGAGGGGAGTATAATGCACTAAACGAAGAAATGAGTGTAGATCCACGGATCGCTGCTGCATACAAGACAGGTACTCACAGTCAGGTTTCTATTGCTTACGGCAGATTTCGCCAATCGGCTTCCGACGAAGTGATCATAAACGCACCCTCCGCTGAGCAGGAGAAAGCCACCCACTACATAGCGAATTATCAGCACGTAGCAGATGGGCAGACTTTCAGAATAGAAGCTTACGAAAAACGATACAGCGACCTTGCTCAATTCCAGGATATAAACAATACAGCATCTTATCAGTACCGTGGCGATGGACATGCACGAGGCATTGAGCTATTTTGGAGAGACCGGAAGTCAATCAAGAATCTGGACTATTGGGTCAGCTACTCCTTTTTAGATACGGAGCGAACTTACCGCAATTATCCAGGGGCTTACACGCCCCCATTTGCCTCGTCTCACAATTTTTCTGTGGTAACCAAGAAGTTTATAGATCAGCTAAAAAGCCAGGTAGGAGTCACTTACTCCTTTGCTAGTGCCAGAACCTATAATGATCGGAATTCTGAACGCTTTTTAAGTGGAAGAACTCCAGCGTACCACGATCTCAGCTTCAATATCAGCTATCTATACAGCAACCAGATCATCATACACGCGATGGTGAATAATGCACTGGGAATCAATAATGTCTTTGGCTATGAGTATGCCTCTGAACCGGATACAAATGGAGTATTTGCCCGAAGAGCCATCACACCGCCAGCAAAGAGATTCATTTTTCTAGGCATCTTCATTACGCTATCAAAAAACAAAGGAATCAATCAATTACCAAACTTATAATTTCATTTCAACACTTAAATTTTATCAATTATGAAACGATCCATACTAGTACTTTTCTCAGTAGCTATCGCCTTTGGTACAATTGCCAACGGACAGTTTGAAAAAGCTATGGGAGCCAGCATCCCAGCAATATTTTCAAGTCAATCCGCTGAAGATTTGCAGGAAGTCATCAACCGATTATCAAGAATTGGAGAAAGCGAAAAGACCAGGTGGGAGCCCTACTATTATACCTCCTACGGATATATTAAGATGAGTGGATTTTACAAATCACAAGAAGATAAAGATAAGTATCTGGAGCTAGCTATTTCGGAGGCGGAAAAAGGGCTAGCAGTAGATGGTGGAAACTCTGAATTGGTTTCACTAAAGGGGTACGCTTACATGATGCAGCTTACCATTGATCCTGGTACCCGGGGAATGACTTACAGCGGACTTGCTTTTGAACAGCTCAATAAGGCTGTGGCACTAAACCCACAAAATCCCAGGGCGCATTACCTTCTAGGCAGAATGCAGCATGGTACAGCTCAATTTATGGGTGGCGGTGATGGCGGTGCCTGCAAAAGTCTAGCTACCGCAAAGAATCTGTTTGAAAATGCAGCATCGCCAAAAAATCCTTTTGCTCCGTCTTGGGGCGAAGAGACCACAAATAGTGCAATTGCAGACCTTTGCGGCAACTAAGAAGTCCAGAAAATATCATGCATAAAAAAGGATACTGACGAGGTATCCTTTTTTATTGTTGCGCTAGAAGAAACGTATGATTTCAAGGCTTTAAAAAGCGCTCTACTCTTCTTTGAGTGCATTTGCAGGATTAGAAATTGCAGCTCGATAAGACTTTACAGCTACCACAGTCCAGGCCAATAGTAATACCAATACAATTGGAGCTGCCAATAAATACCAGGACAGTTCAATCCTGTAGCTGTAGGACTGTAGCCAATCTCTCAACCAGAAGAAGGAAACTGCGATTCCCAATACACCGCCAATTCCCACAAGTTTGGTGAAATCGCTGATCATCATACCTAAGAGTGAACCTGTACTGGCGCCAAGTACCTTTCTCACCGCTATCTCTTTAAAGCGCTTCTGTAGGACGAAAGTTGTCAGTGCAAATAGACCCATAAATGCGATGATGATCGCCAAGCCTGAAAAAGTTGTGAAGACAGTCCCAAATTTTTGCTCTGCCTCATAATGTCTTTGAAAAGAGTCTTCCAGAAAAACCGCATCCAAAGGATAGCTTCCTGCGTGTTTGTCCCAGACCTCCTCTACCCTATCTAGGGTCTCCAAAATGTTTGTAGTGTTTACTTTAACTAAAATATAAGCTTGATGATAAAGACCGATCTCACTGCTCTCGATCCCACCATAGCGGAATAATAGTGGACTAATATTGTGCTTCAAAGAAGTATAATTGAAATCCTTCATCACGCCAATTACCTCAAAGTCAAGGTTGTCCATCCTGGTTAATTTTTGGCCTATGGGATATTTCCAGCCCATGTCTTTGACGAAAGCTTCATTGATCACTACATAATTGGTATCAAGTGGGCTATTTTCCCGGAAGAATCTCCCTTGGACCATTTGCAAATCAAGTACATCGAGCACCTCAGCTGAGGTAAATGCATTATAGGGCGAGATGCTTTTTCTATCTTCATCGGGAACCAAGTATCCCCAATCGGAATAACCTTGAAAAGGAACATGACTTGCCTTGGCAACATGCTGCACCGCAGGCAATTGCTCTAGTTGTGTCTTAAAAACACCATATTGGTCTTCGAGCACTGTACCACCGTAAATTACCAGCGTCTGCTCAAGATTGAGTCCCAGCTCCTGAGACTGCATGAATTTCACCTGGCGGAACACCACAATGGTAGCAACCAACAAACAAACAGATACCGCAAACTGAAAAGCAACCAGAAAACTTCTTAGCCCGGCCTTGCCTCCCTGCTGCTTCTGATTTCTTAGCGCTTTCAATGGAGAAAACCCAGCCATAACCGAGGCAGGATACAGACCTGCCAGCAAACCCGAAACGAGCAGGAGTATCCCTACAATCAGCAGGTTTTGAGGAGTATAAATCTCCTGTATTTCAAACGACCTACCCGTAAGTTCATTAAAAGCGGGAATTGCTGTAGCAGCAAGTATCAATGCTAACAGCACTGCTAACAATGAAATTACGGTCGACTCAACCAGAAATTGGGCAATGATACTCTCCCGCTGAGAACCCAATGCTTTACGAATACCGACCTCCTTTGACCGAATGGCTGATCTGGCAGTGGTCATGTTTATGTAGTTAACGCAGGCAATTACCAGAATGAAAATTGCGATAATGGAGAATATGATAATATTTCGTTCGTTTCCGCCACTTCCTTTGGATAAATAAGATTTTTTCAGGTGAATATCCTGAACAGGAAACATTGTAAACCCGAAATGTCGATCAGGAAACTGCGCCAGTAGTTCCTCATACGAATCATGGCCGCTCCACTGTAAAGCCTCTGGACCCACATGCTTTTCGTAGAAGTCCATCAATTTGGTCTTTAAAAGATTAACATCTGCCCCCTTTATAGTGCGTGCATAGGTATTTACGCTATTTCCCGTCCAATTTGTGTGACCTATTTCAGGATTTGAAATGATGTATTGATAGGGCAAATGCGTGTTTTTTGGACGGTCAGCTATCACTCCGGTCACGATGTGCGCCTCCTCATCCACCGTAATCGTCTGCCCCATTGCGGAAGTATCGGGAAAACACTTCTGAGCAATTGACTGAGTAAGAACAATGGAGTTGGCTTTTGACAGTGCTGTTTTTCTGTCTCCTGCAATCAAATCATCATCAAAAACTTCAAAAAACTGACCATCCGCTGAAAGTGCTCCGTTCTGCATAAAGCTGCGATCACCTACCTCAATGAGTGCTTCCCATAGCCCATTTACTTTGGTAGCTGCCTCTATTTCACTCACATCTGCCATCAAGGTGCTTGCAAGAAGAGGTGGAGTCCAGCCACCAGATTCTCCATTTAGCACTCGGTAAATTCTATCTGGATGCTTGTAGAAGTTATCGTAACTTCTTTCGTGATTTACATAGATCGCAATCAGCAGACAGGAACCAAGTCCAATAGCTAGCCCAATAATGTTGATTACTGAATAAGCTTTTTGCCGAAGCAAGGTTCGAGCTGCAACCTTTAAGTAGTTTTTTATCATAGCAAGTGTTGTAAAGCGTTCAAATTCATCCAAATCCTTTAGAAACCTAAATCGGAAAAAGCGTACTGCATTCCAAAAAAATCGTGCGCGTGAAGGATTTCTTTCAAATAGCTCGAGCAGGTCTCCTTCAATTTGCTCACAGTATTTGTCTTTAAGCAGACTGCTTAAAACCTTAAGAACCCAGGCTGGCGGTTTCTTTTCAATCATCAGGAACTGCGTAGACTTTTGGGTATTTGAGCATAGAGTTCATTTCTGGTCGCATGCACATAGTTTAGTGCCCGGGATCCAGCCGCAGAGACAGAAAACAGACGCTTTCTCCTACCTCCTCGCTCAGCATTAGCTCCACCCATTTCGGAAGCAACGAAACCCTTTTTTTCCAAACGATCTAGTGTAGTATGGACAGCACTGATATTAAGTTTTCTGCCTGTTTGCTCCAAAACTTCATCCATCACTTTTATTCCGTAGGCCTGCCCATTCAGTATAGCTACGACCATTAATACAAGCTCTTCCAGTTCCCCTAATTGGTATGTTCGCTCAGGATTCATTTACATTTATTTCATAATTGTAAACTAAATACGAAATGGCAACAGTAATGGTTACTAATTCCTAAAAATCGATTTTCAAACGGTCTAAAGATCTACTGGAGCACTAAAGGTCAAAGAACTTCCTACTTCTGTCCTCTTTTGCCCAGCTCAATTGCTTTCATATTAACAGGGCGCCCATTTTCTATTTCGAATTTGAGGATAGTACGCATATGATGAAATCCATGTTTACCTGCTGCACCAGGATTGACATACAAAAGCTGATGCTTTTGATCATAGGCAACTTTTAATATGTGAGAGTGACCGCAAATTAGTAGATTGGGCTCACTGGTTTTTATAAGGTCAAGGGTAGCTTGATTGTATCTAGGTGATTTCCCTGCAATGTGAATCATAGCTATTTTAAGACCCATACGAGTATGAGAGACCATTTCTCTGCAACTTTCTCTTAGCGTATTTCCATCTACATTACCCCATACCGCAACGGAAGGCTTGAATACCGATAGCTGATCAAGCACAGCTTCGGAACCAATATCTCCGGCATGCCAAATCTCGTCAACATCTTCAAAGTACTTGTAGACCTGCGGATCTAAATAGCTATGCGTATCAGAGATTACACCAATTTTCAAAAAAGTAGTTTTTGGTTCTTACAAGGTTGATTTGACCTAAAGATATGATGAACAAGATTCAGCTTAACAATATTTAACACCTCCCCTAACTTGACCTTCTTTCTGATGATTTTTAACATTGCGGCGATTTTCAATCTGGACACCTATGGCAATAATAGTTGACAATCTCACAAAAAAATATGGCGTTCAAAAAGCCGTAAATGACATTTCATTCAAAATAAATACGGGTGAGGTAGTTGGGTTTCTTGGGCCAAATGGTGCAGGAAAAAGCACCACCATGAAGATGATCACCTGCTTTATGGCCCCTACCCTCGGGGATGTAAGTGTAGAAGGTGCTTCTATTTTGAAGGATGCCGAGGCTGTGAAAAAGAAAATTGGGTATTTGCCAGAGAATAATCCACTCTACCTTGACATGCCGATTGTAGATTATTTGCGATTCAGTGCGGAGGTTCAGGGAGTTTCAAAGTCAAAGATTCCTTCCCGGATAGCTGAAATGATAGACCGTTGCGGCCTGGACGCAGAAAAGCACAAAAATATCGGTGAGTTGTCCAAAGGTTACCGCCAGCGTGTGGGTCTTGCTCAAGCCATGATTCACGACCCGGAGGTCTTGATTTTAGATGAGCCAACTACAGGGCTGGACCCCAATCAAATTGTGGAGATCAGAAAACTGATTAAGGAGCTAGGCAAGGAGAAGACTGTGATCCTCAGCTCTCATATCTTATCAGAGGTGGAAGCCACCTGCGATCGCATTCTGATCATCAACAAAGGAAGAATCGTTGCAGACGGATCTAGTGAAAATTTAAGACAACAGGCACAAGGACAAGAAGTTCTTACCATCCATATTGAAGGTGATGGTGATATTCGGAAGGCGCTTCTTGGACTTAAGAGTGCAGAGAAAGTAAGTGTGATCGATGGCAAAGAAAATTGGTTTACGCTTCAGAGCAAGCCAGAAGCAAGCTCAAGGAAAGAGGTTTTTGACCTTTGTGTAGGTAAAAAGTGGTACCTCCTTGAGATGACTGGAATCGAGACCAGGCTGGAGGATGTATTTAGAAATTTAACAAAATAGATCGATGAGTAAAGTGTGGATTATAACCAAACGAGAGCTTTCAGGATTCTTCGATTCCTTGATCGCTTACGTGATGATTATTCTGTTTTTGGGTCTCAGCGGCTCCTTTACATGGCTATTCGGTTCCAACGTCTTTATGATGGGACAGGCCAATTTGGATCTGTTTTACGGGGTTGCTTTTTGGTCGCTCTTCTTTTTTATCCCAGCGATCACCATGCGCATGATTGCAGAGGAGAATAAAGCAGGTACTATCGAACTGCTAATTACAAAAGCAGTATCCGACGGACAGATTGTGGTTGGAAAATTTCTCGCCTGTCTCATCTTAGTTTTGATTGCATTGCTATGCACCGTCCCCTACTATATTACGATAAGCCAACTCGGAAATGTGGATGATGGATCAGTGCTTGGTGGCTACCTGGGCATGGTTTTGCTAGCGGCCAGCTACATAAGCATTGGTTTGTTTGCCAGCAGTCTTACCCAAAATCAAATTGTAGCCTTTCTTTTAGCATTGTTCATAGGAATCTTCTTTCACATGCTATTTGATGTAATTGGTTCTGGCTTGACAGGATCTGTGGGTGAGCTGTTTAGCTTTTTGAGCCTTCGTACCCACGTGGACTCGCTAAGTCGTGGAGTGATCGATAGCCGAGATCTTATCTACTTCTTGTCAATTATCCTGGTGGGCCTTTTCGGAACACAAATTATGTTGTCTAAGAGAAACTGGAAATAAAATGCAGAAAAAGACACTTATTACGCAGCTTCTTATTCTCGTGGCGATTGTAGTAGTCGCCAATCTCCTGTCGGATACGCTCTATTTTCGATTGGATTTTACGGAAGATCAACGCTACACGCTTAGCAAAGCTTCTAGAGAAATTCTTGGTGATTTAGACGAAGTGATCTCTGTATCGGCATACTTTTCAGAGGACTTGCCCCCACAGTTGCTTAGCAATCGAAAGGATTTCGAAGATATGCTTATTGAGTACGAGCAGCGATCAGGCGGCAATGTGGTTTATGAATTTGTAAACCCAAATGAGGACCAGGCAAAGGAGCAAGAAGTGCAACAGCAGGGACTTGGTCCTATAATGATCAACGTCAGGGAAAATGACCGTGTACAGCAGATGCGCGCTTATATGGGTGCAGTTTTGCAAAAAGGGGATCAGCGTGAAATTATTCCACTTATTCAGCCAGGTGCAGCAATGGAATATGAGCTTACCACGTCTATTAAAAAACTATCGGTTCAGGATAAGCCGAAAATTGGATTGCTTACCGGTCATGGAGAAGCTTCTTTGGCAAGTATTCCCCAACTCCGCGAGCAGCTGAGTGTACTTTATGAAGTAGAGGAATATTCAATTTCCGATGCTGACAGAATCCCCGCATTTTACAGGGCCTTGGCAATCGTGGCACCCTCCGATACCATTCCTCCGACCCATTTTGCCAAACTGGATGAGTATTTAAGCGGTGGGGGCAAATTATTTGTGGCTTACTCCAACGTGCAAGGCGATCTACAGCAAGGGCGTCTTGCCACTTCTCCTAAAATTGGCCTGGTAGATTGGCTATCCGGAAAAGGAATTGTGGTGAGCAATGATTTTGTGGTGGATGCCTCCTGCGCCACTATCACCGTACAGCAACGGCAAGGTTTTTTCACCATCAACAGCCAAAAAGAGTTTCCTTATTTTCCTCAAATCTCAAATTTTGAGGAGCACCCAATCACAAAGGGCTTAGACCAGATTACATTCACCTTCACCTCAAGTGTGGTCCCAACAAATCAAGACACTGCGGTCTCAGCAACTCCCATAATTCTCACTTCTTCCAATTCCGGGGTAGTACGTGCGCCCGCATTTATGGATATACAAAAGAAATGGACCCAAAATGATTTTGGTATGGGAGTACAGTCTTTAGGTGTTGCTACCTCAGGGCTCAATGGAGGTTTAGGCCAAATGGTCGTGTTGGGTAATGGTGATTTTTTCATCAATGGCGAAGGACAGCAAGCAAGACAAGTACAACAAGATCATGTAAATCTCGCCACAAATGCTATTGACTGGCTGGCAGACGATACTGGTCTCATCGATCTTCGTACCAAAGGAATCACTTCAAGGCCCTTGGAAAGCATCGAGGATGGCACAAAAGAATTTTTGAAATACGGAAATGTATTTGCACCAATCTTTCTTCTTCTGGTATATGCATTTGTAAGACGGCTGCAAAATCAAAGGAGAAGACAAAAATGGATGCAGGGAAATTTTGAATGAGTCTTTCCCAGTTGATTAGCTGATTTGCAACCAGAAATAAGAGAACATGAAACTTACAACCAGAAACCTTTTAATCGTGCTTGTGGTACTAGGGGCGGCCTATGGTATCTCTCAGATCACCAAACGTACTGGCCGGAGCAAGTCTCTTCGAGCTGAACTAGTAGTGCTGGACACAGCAAAGGTTTCGAAAGTGATTATCCTTTCGGCTGAGGGAGAGGTGGTATTGACTGAAGCAGGAGAAGGATGGCAAGTGACACTGAAAGACGGCACACAAAAAAATGCCAAGGAAAGCGCAGTTAAATCCTTGCTGTCCTCCCTCACCACGATTAAGCCTGGCAGGTTGGCTGCAAAGTCAGAAGATAAGTGGCAGGATTACGCTGTAGATTCTGCAGGAACCCGCGTGCAAGTATTTGAGGGGAGTGATAAAACCAATGATATCGTGATTGGGCGATTTGGAATGGAGGGCCAGCAGCGCTTTTACACGTTTGTAAGACTGTTTGAAGACCAAGAAGTTTATGTTGCCAATAATTTCATGGGAATGAGTGTGAGTAAGGATGCTAATTCGTATAGAGAGAACATATTACTACAATTGGAGAGTGACTCGCTCTCAAGTATCACTTACAACTATCCAGATAGCTCCTTCATGATTACCAAAAACGAAAAGTGGTTTTTAGGTGAGCAAGCTGTGGATAGCACTACCATTTCCGACTACCTAAGAGGATTGGACTATTTATCTAGCAGAGAATTTTACGATGCTGAAATTCTTTCATCCCCATCACATCAAGTCACGCTGGCATTTTTAAACCAAGAGAGCATCACCTTTGATGCATACAGTACAGTAGATGGGCTGGCGGTGAGGTCTTCAGAAAACCCTGAAGAGGTATTTCTGGATGAGACACTAGTGAAAAAGGTATTTAAAGGCCCTAGTGCATTCCTGCCGACATCTCTGTAAACGCTCTGTTGCTTATCTTCGATTTCTGTAATCATTTTATTGGTTACAATCGTTGAGAAAACAATGATCAATATTCGTACAGCATTAGGTTTAGCTTTTATCGTTCTCCTTGGCAGTTGGAAGCCCATTGAAAACAACTATGTAACTAAAAGCAGCGTTGAGTGGCTCACCATCGAAGAAGCGCTCGAACTGCACAGCGGTGAACCTAGAAAATTGCTTGTAGACCTTTATACCAATTGGTGCGGTTGGTGCAAGGTGATGGACCGGGAAACTTACGGCCAGGCTGATATTGCTGAATACATCAATAAAAATTTCTATCCTGTAAAATTCAATGCGGAGCAAAAAGCTTCAGTGAGCTTCAGGGGCCATACTTTCAATTATGTATCTCAGGGCAGACGTGGAGTACATGAGTTAGCTGCCGCTTTAACCAGCAATCGTCTTAGCTACCCGACCACTGTATTTCTGGATGAAGAGCTGCGCATTCTTCAGCCAATCCCGGGCTATTTGCGCCCGGAGCAAATGGATCCAATACTAAAGTATTTTGGAGATAATCACTTCAAAACCACGCAGTGGGTCGAATTTACGGCACAGTATCAGGCAGATATTGAATAAGAGCGTTTACATTATTTAAAGTAGCTGAAGCAACCTTTCTTCGAAAGCTGCATCTTTAAATTCAACAACAATCTTCAAAACACTTTTACAGCATATCTATGAAAAAATCATGCTTAATCACGGTCCTGGGAATTTTGGTTGCAGCAGCGGCTTTTGCACAAGAAGAAACCCGAGATCTCAGATCTTTCAGTACAATTTCTGCCAGCGAGGGAATTGATGTTTTTCTGTTGAAAGGAACCGATGAGTCTGCGAGGGTAGTCATTAACAGTGGAAATATTGAACTAGATGACGTGCTTACAGAAGTATCGGGCAGTCGATTAAAAATCCATTTAGATGATGGGAAAGGATGGACAAAGCGAAAAAATATAGACGTGGAAGTATTTGTGAAGTACAAGTCACTCGAAGGACTCAGGGCATCTTCAGCAGCATCCATCAGCGCAGAAAATGCCATTGATGCAAATGGGGATTTTGAAATTGACGTTTCGAGCGCTGGAGATATTGAAGTAGAAATTAACAATGTGCAAGAACTTGATATTGAAGCTTCTAGTGCAGGTGACGCAAGATTGGTAGTTGAAGCCGAGGAAATTGACGCAGGAATTTCCAGCGCAGGCGGAATCGAGATAAGTGGCTATGCAACCACACAGGAAATAGACGCCAGTAGCTCTGGAGACTATGAAGGGTTTGACCTTAAAAGTAAAGAGGTAGATGCTAGCGCCAGTAGTGGCGGCTCAGTTGAGGTGAATGTAAACGATCGATTGAGAGCAAGGGCCAGTAGCGGAGGATCTGTTCGCTACCGAGGCGAACCAACCAATGTGAATTCCGACTCCAGTAGCGGTGGCAGTGTTAAGAAATCTTAGGGTTCCTATTTTGTGCTAGGGCTTTGCACAAAAGGAATCTAGGTTCCAGACATTTTACAAACTGACTTGTTATATCTGCATGATTCGATTCATTGCAGGTTTTTTGATTTTTACTCTTTTGAGTTGTGAAAACTCTCAAGAAAGACGTGATCGCTTTTTTGAATTAGGTAACCAGGCCCTTTCCAATCAAAAGTTTGAAGATGCACTACAGCTTTACTCGCAAGCGATAAAAGAAGACGCTAGCTACGCCAGAGCGCTAAACAACCGCGGGGTTGCGCAAATGGAGCTTGACCATCCATACGAGGCAATCCTGGACTACAATATGGCCTTAGCGATTGATCCAAATGATATCGATGCTTTGTTTAATCGTGCATATGCATATGAAGAGATAGGACAATACAAGAATGCACTCAGTGATGTCTCTGCCATTCAAAAGCTTCAACCCGATTCTGCATTTGTGTACTTTTATAAAGGTTTGGTACAAACCAAAAGCACCGCCTACGACGAAGCATTTACTAGCTTTCAAAAGGCTGACTTACTGGATCCACAAAATCCTGAAACTATTGTAAACCTGGCATCTGTCCACTATTTCAAAGATCAACTGCCAGAGGCTGAGCAGCTCCTCAGCGATGCTGAGGAGCTGCTCAGTGGCAATGCCAATGCGCACAACCTCAAAAGTTTGATCGCGCTTAAAAAAGAAGAATTGGTGGTTGCCCTGAACCAAGTGAATAAAGCGCTTGCCTTGGCGCCTGGGGAGTCCTTTTTCCTTAATAATCGAGGGTATATATATCTGCAGATGGATAGCCTGGAACTAGCACTTGAAAACATTAACCGCAGTATCGTATTGCGGCCTGAAAATGGCTGGGCTTACCGTAATAAAGGCATCTACTATTTGAAACGAAATGAACCTCTGCTGGCCCAAAAACAGCTCGAAAGGGCACTAAAGACCGGAGACTTTATAGAAGACATTTACTATTACACAGGTCAGGCTTTTAGTGCACAAGGAAATAAAGCTAAGGCTTGCGAATATTGGAGACTGGGAAGAAAAAACCGAGAACCAAAAAGCAAGGCTTTTCATACCCAATCATGCAGCGGCGCATAAATAATTTAGTATTCTTGGCAAAATGTAATACAGTACCACACCCTACTGAAGTCACTTTCAATTGAATAAGAAATTTTGCCGTTTCATAGCACTTTATGAATTTCAATGATCTTGTTTCCTTTTTACAGCAAAGGCTTCAAAAACCACTACCGGGAGCCAAAGCGCACGGAAAGATGAAGCCTGTCATGGCCAATGGCGCTCCAATTAGAATCAAACACCACAAAGCTGCGAAAGAGGGCGCGGTACTGATTTTACTCAATCAGGTATCTGGTCAGCCACGTTTTCCTTTAATTCAGCGCCCTGAATATGATGGCGTCCACAGTGGGCAAATTGCATTACCAGGCGGAAAAAAGGAGTCAGAAGATACAAGCCTGATCGCTACTGCTCAAAGAGAAACGGAAGAGGAGATTGGCATTGACCGGCACCAAATCAGGATTATAGGAAATCTTTCCCCTTTCTATGTTGCTGCAAGTAATTTCAATGTACTGCCGGTGGTAGGCGTACTCTATGAACCTGCAATTTTCAAGGCCGATCCTAGAGAGGTTCAGGAAATTATAAACCCGGCAATTGCATCGCTCCTTGATCCCAAAAACAGGCAGGAAGGCGAGCGATCCGTAGGAGGAAGTTTTAAGTTGGTCAGTCCGCAATTCTTACTGGAGGATAAGGAAGTATGGGGAGCAACTGCAATGATATTAAGCGAGTTTGAAAGTATACTGCAGGAGTTTACCGTGAGGTAACGAATCAATAATTATTACTTGATCAGGCCAATGCTAAATCAAGTAACCAGCAACTTATTTTTGGAATATGAGGATCTTTGAAAGCAACACGTATCATGGGGCATCTTCCTACGATGAAATCTTAGACTTTGATGACTTCATTCAAAATGATGAGTCAAAGGCTAAGAAATTTCCTGATGAAGATTCATTCTTTCGACCTCTTGATGAATACTAATCAAAGCCGCTTCCACATCAAGTAGTGCATTATTCCGCACTCATCAAATTGATCCCCTTCTTTTTGGAATCCGAATTTCTCATACAGAGGAACAGCAGCGAGTTGTGAATGGAGATATAGATATGTGTTCTTCTTTGCCTCCATAGCAATATCGCTGAGCACTGTTTCTACGAGTTGTGAGCCTAAGCCCTGAGATCTTAGTGTTTTTTTTACGGTAAATCGCTCTAGCTTTATCCCCTTTGGTACCATGCGCCATCGCGCCGATCCTATCGGATTGCCTTCATGATCTAACGCCACAAAATGGTGCGCCTCCTCCTCAAATTCATCAAATTCATCGGCTGCTGATACACCTTGTTCTCCTACAAAAACTTCTTCCCGGATGGCAAAAGCCTTCTTTTGATCCGCCTTAGTGAGGGCTTTTCTCACCTCGCACTTCATATCGATTGTATGCTTTGATAATCGCCTTCACTAACTTATGACGTACCACGTCTCTGTCATCCAATTCCACAAACCCAATGCCATTGACGTCTTTCAATACTGAAATCGTCTCGATGAGACCCGATACTTGCTTCCTGGGCAAATCTATTTGTGACCGGTCGCCAGTAATAATCACCTTAGAGTCTGGCCCCATCCGCGTCAAGAACATCTTAATCTGCATTGGGGTGGTATTTTGTGCTTCATCAAGCAGCACATAAGCATCGTTTAAAGTCCTGCCTCGCATATAGGCCAAAGGCGCTATCTCGATGATGCCGTTTTCGCGATAATAATTCAACTTTTCCTTGGGAATCATATCACCTAAAGCATCATAGATCGGCCTTAAGTAAGGATCAATTTTCTCTTTTAGATCTCCGGGCAAAAATCCGAGATTTTCTCCCGCCTCCACTGCTGGCCTGGTAATAATAATCTTCTTGACCTCCCTGTTTTTCAGTGCCCGCACGGCCAGTGCAACAGAGATGTAAGTTTTCCCGGTGCCCGCAGGACCAATCGCAAAGACCAAATCATTTTTTTCTACAGCCTCCACCAGCTTCTTTTGATTGGCTGTTTTTGCTGCTATTCTTACCCCTCTGGTGCCATGAACCAGCACCTTTGAAGGAGATCTACTTTTATCTGAATCAGTTTCTTCGTCTGAGACAAAATCCTGCACATTGTCATTGGTGACCTTACCATACTCATGGTAGTGTTCCAGTAAAGAATTTAAAATTTCGTTGATTTTAAGGATCTGCGGGGCTGACCCTTTGATGGTGATTTCATTCCCTCGGCTTACGATTCGACTGTTAGGAAACGCTGTGGAAAGGGTTTTGATGTTTTGATTTTCTACGCCGAGAAAATCTACAAGTGAGACATTTTCAAGTGTGATAACTTTTTCGTGCAATGAAATCTGGTTAAATCCTCAGGTGGTAAAATTTTTACTTTTGCTTTGCAAATGTAACTACCTTCTCCATCAAAATGTCGGTCATTACTTTCATGTCGGATTTCGGTACTACGGATCACTATGTTGCCGCCGTGAAGGCCACTATTGTACGTGAAAACCCTACACAGACCATCGTTGATCTTACCCATAACATCAGGTCATATGACATTGGACATGCAGCGCACGTCCTCAAACACGTCTACCATGAATTCCCATTGGGTACCGTCCACTTGATTGCGGTAGATTCAGTGAAAGAAAAATCAAAGGCAATCGCCACAGAGCTAGAGGGGCACTTTTTTGTAGGATTTGATGCAGGACTTCTCAGCCTTATTTCAGATCAAAAACCAGCTTTGGTAATTGATTTACTCGCCAATGGTTCTGTTTTTCCCGCCAAAGGTGTTTTGGCACGTGCTGCGGTAAAGCTTGCTGGTGGTGTACAACTTGACAGCCTTGGAGAATCATTTGAAAATTATCTGGAGTTATACCCAAGACAATTAAAAGTGACAAAGCGTGAGATTTCCGGTAATGTTGTAGCAATCGACCACTATGGAAACTTGATTACGAATATTCAAAAAAGTGACTTTGAGAAGATTAGGGAACTGAACGGAACTGATAAAATATTCACTGTTCGGTTTGGAAGGGAGGCGTTTACCAAAATTCACCAGTACTACACCGAGGTAGAATCAGGTGACTGCTTTATCATGTTTAGCAGTCTTGGGTATTTAGAAATTGGCATTAACAAGGGAGATGCATCTGCGCTTCTCGGTTTGCGCGTAGATGCGCCAGTTGCCATTGACTTTACATAGGTATTACGCCTTAATTGATCGATTATGGCCTTTCCTAATGCAGGAACGTGAGCAAAAAATCCCATCTTAGATTTCTCTACAGTACTTAAAGAAAAACGACGCGCATGCTACTAAGAATAGTCAGAATGGATTTCCAACAAGCCAAAGTGCAAGAGTTTGTCACCTTCTTTGAATCCGTGAAACATGAGATTGCCAATGCTCCTGGTTGCAGTCATGTGGAGCTATGCAAAGACTCCAAAATTGATCATGTTTTTTACACCTTTAGTAAGTGGGATAGCGAGGAAGACTTAGAGAGATATCGACATTCGGCGCTATTCGAAAAAGTGTGGTCACAGACGAAAGTACTTTTTGGAGGAAAGCCTTTAGCATATTCCCTTTTGCAGGGTTAAAAATCCAAGTCTTCTCTTTTAGTCTTTCTTTACCGAACTGAACCCATTGCTATCCGAAGTGACATTTGCCGATCCTCTATAGCGAATACTGCTGGCACCGGCAGCCACCGCATTCAGCTCCTCACTTGCATAAACCTTGGCAGTAGATGCACCGATAGCGCTTACGTCCACGTCTACAGCCTCAAAATTAAAGGCATCCAGCCTGGACGCACCCGTAAGGTCTATTTCCATTTCTTTGGCTTTACCTTCTAGAGTTAACGAGGAAGCACCTGTCACATCTGCCCCTAGATACTCAGGTGAAACATCAGCGAGCACCTGGGAAGCACCTACAATATCAAAGCTGATGTCGCTGTTATTGAAACCTTTTACACTGCCTTCGCAAGCACCGGAAATTTCGAGGTGTTCGAGCCGAGGCAATTCAATCAAGACTTTTACCCTATCTTTTCTACTGGCATCTTTCCACCAATTCCATTCCTTTTTGTAGCGGATTTCCAGCTCATCTCCAGTTTGCTTTACGTAGATTTCTTCAAGGTCTTCCTCGTCACCATCAATTTGTAAGGAGAACCGCTCACTCTTTACAATTTCAAAATCCATCATGGATACAAGCACGATTTCATCAAAATCCTCATAGCCATACTGATCGGGTTTTGCCGTTCTGCCTTTTTGAAATCTTTTGCTTGCTGAGGTGTCCTTTTTCTTTTCACAGGTAAGGCAGTGAAGACTTCCATCAGCTCTGAATACCCAATCATTGTTTTCCATATCATCTTCTGTGTAATCATACATCCAAAGTGAATTTCTCAGGATGTCGCCTAGCGACTCATCCATTCTAAAAACTTTTCCGTTAGGGATATAAAAAGTGGCATCCACATCCTGAAACCTGAAAGGTGCATCCCCAAAAGACAGTCCTGATTCAAAGTAGAAGTCTCCGTTTGCTCGGGTGACACCATATTCTACCGCTTCAGCATTGCTACGGGCATTGGTCTTTGAATTACCGCGAGACTCGAAATCCAACTTCAATTTGTATTTTGTTGAGTCTTTGTGTCCCCTAAGTTTCAAAGTGACGCTTTCATAGCCACTTATATCTAGTTCTTTGAGTGTAAGTATAGGAGTGGCAGCTTCAATCGCGAACGTACGCTCCTCTTTGAAAGATCCCTCGGCAGTAAAGTTTCTTACCACTTGCGGAATAGTGATTGCCGAACCAATCATACCTATCAACCATATACCTAAAAGGCTCCAGCCAACATACGCTTTGGTTGCCCATCTCTTCATGATAATGGAAATACCGCTTAAAACAAGCAACAGCATGGGAACAACCGCAGTGAAATAAGCAAATGCAATCGCAAATCCGCTTAAAGTGCTGAAAAGCTCAATGGCAGGAAAATCGCCAAACTGTACCCAGTTTTCAATTGTACCACCCACACCCAAAACTGCCGCAAGGGCGATGGTCAAAGAAATGATACTGGTCGCACCGAAAAACAGGATAAAAACTCCAACCAATATCCGTAAGCTCTCAACCAAAAATCTAAGCAAAGGACCCAAAAATTCGCCCAAAGCCTTGAAGATTAGCGCAATTAAACGAAAAGGGAAAAGAAGGATTTTTACTAAGGCGTTTTCCTTACCTTCCTTCCCACTGAAGCTCTTTTTTACATTATCCTCAATATTGCTCAAAGTCACTGGCTCGCCCTGCATCTGCATCTTTTCTGTAATTGTCTTTGCCTCGGGCGTAATGATCCATAAAACGATGTAAGCAAGAAATCCGGCACCTCCCAGGAAGATGGTGACTACAAAAATCACACGCATGGCGAGCGGGTCTATGCCAAAGTAAGAGGCAATACCGCTTGATACACCGCCTAAAACTTTATCATCCCCATTTCGGAATAGCTTTTTTACTCCTTTGTCCTCATCTAATTGATCATGTCCGGGAATTGCTATCCAGAGTACGATATATACTACAAATACGGCAGTGCTCAAGCCCCAGAAGAAAATGTTTAGTAAAAGAGCAAGCATCAGTAACCGGATCCAGATCGGGTCAATCCCGAAATAATTGGCAAATCCTGAAGCTACTCCACCCAGTACCTTTCGCTTTGTGTCTCTAAATAACCGCTTAGTCCGCTCAAAAGAGCCATCTTCTTTCGCAGGTTCCTGCTGATCTTCTCGTTGCTGAGATGATTCATCTTGCGCTTCCTCTTGCTCACTTTGGGAAGCTTCGGGCTCAGGTTCCACCGTTTCGGCAAAATCCTTGGTAGTACCCATGGTAGCAATCAGGTCGGTGACGTCTACTTTGGTAATAATTTGCTTTCCTTCGTCAAGTTTAGCTAAGAATAGTTCTGCTATTCTACCTTCAATGTCCTCAACGATCTCTTTACTATCTTCAAACGAGGCAAAGTAGGTGTTTACAGAATCGAGGTAGTTTTTAAGTTGATCAAATCCGTCTTCATCAATGTGAAAAATGATGCCTCCAATGTTGATGCTAATATTCTTCTTCATCTTTTCTTCAAATTTCTATTGGCAATCCGAGCCACAGTTAGGTCACTTCTTTTGGGATGGTTTTTTTGTGATGATTTTCTTGGTGGAATCTACCAGCTCATTCCAGGTTTCATCTAGACTGTGCAAAAATCCGTCTCCATCGGTGGTCAAAGTATAATATTTACGAGGTGGGCCCGAAGTAGATTCAACCCACTTATAGTCCACCAAGCCCGCTTTTCTCAAACGCGTAAGGAGTGGATACAAAGTTCCTTCCACGACCATAATCTTGGCAGAGGTGAGCTCCTCCAACATATCCGAAGCGTAAACCTCTCCCCTCGCAATAATGTGCAGGATACAAAATTCAAGTATTCCTTTTCGCATTTGAATCTGTGTGTTTTCGATTTTCATCTCCCTTGCCCCTATTTACCTCTGATTTTCTGCACTACTTCTCCTTTCATTTACATTAAGTTTAGATCTGTATACGGAAAGGTACTATGCATAGCCAAGTACTATGCGAAAAATATTACAACATTGCCCAATTTCTTTACTTTGATATATTTTTTCTTGATTTAATCATATTTTAATGGGATTTATGCCGTATTCTGGAACAATACGCGCAGCACAAATTCTTAATCTAAATGATGTTGAGTCCCATCTTTCTGTAGAGACCCAATGTTGAGATTATTTATCTACAAAAGGCTCCATTACCACGAATCAATACAACCCAATCTCAGTCTGAATCACTAACTTTCGTCCGTTTTGGGGACTCTTCGATTCTATCTCTCGGCAAGCTTTCTAGTTTTCTGTTTCAAGGCTTTGTACGCCCAAGTTGAAACTACTCCAAGAGACGTCACCCCAAAGTATAGCAATGAATTTATGCAAATAGGTGTGAGTGCTCGCTCATTTGCGCTGGGGTTTAGCGCGGTATCCTTTACTGATGATGTTACCGCAGGTTATTGGAATCCTGCTGGACTTAATAAAATGCAAGATGATCACCAACTCGCACTCATGCATTCCTCTTATTTTGGTGGGCTTGCAAACTACGATTATGCCGCTTTTGCCACCAGAGCCGATGCTGAAAGCGTACTATCTATCTCAGCGATTCGGTTCGCAGTTGATGACATCCCAGATACTCGTCTCCTGGTAGACGTAAACGGAGCAATCAACTACGACAATATTGAGTTTTTCTCCGCTGCTGATTATGGTTTTCTGCTTTCCTATGCAAGGTCACTTCCCATACTTGGCGGCATTGCGGCAGGAGGAAGCATAAAAGTCATTCACAGAACAGTGGGAAGTTTTTCCAAGGCCTGGGGATTTGGGGTAGACCTAGGCCTACAAAAGGAGCTATCTGGTTGGAATCTAGGAGTAGTTACTCGCGATCTTTTTGGGACGTTTAATGCCTGGTCTCATAATTCAGAGGAATTTGAGGAGATCTATGCCAGGACAGGAAATGATGTTCCTATCAATTCGCTGGAGGTCACACTACCAAGATTGATTTTAGGCGTTTCAAGACATTTCCAATTTCTCAAAAATTTTGGATTATTACCTACCGCAGACCTTGACGTAACTTTTGATGGAAAACGTAACACACTAATAAAGACTAACCTGGTATCCGTTGATCCTAAAGTTGGGTTGGAGTTTGATTTCAAAAAGACGGTTTTTTTACGGTTTGGAGCCAATCAAATGCAGGAGATCAGAGATTTTGATCAATCTACCAACTGGACCTTTCAGCCAAATATGGGTCTCGGAGTAAAACTGAGTGACCTTACCATCGACTATGCACTCACCGACATTGGGGATTTGGCGCCTGGCCTTTTTTCACATGTATTTTCCATAAAAGTGGATTTCAATGTGGAAGACTAGCGTAGTACTGTTTTTGGTTTTTTGCCTGTCGCTAAGCTCTAAAGGACAAACAGGCAGTGAGTGGATTGATTTCACAAAAGCGTACTATAAATTCAAAATAGCTGAGGACGATTTCTACAGGATCGACCGCACCCAACTAGAAGCCGCAGGATTTCCTGTAAGTACCACGGCAGCAAGTAAAGTCCAGCTTTTCAGGGAAGGGCAAGAGGTCGCGCTGAATGTGGATGCTACTGCTGAAAATACCATTAATTTCATCGAATTCTACGGGAAAAAGAGAGATGGAAGTCAGGACTCACCACTTTATTTGCCAGGAACGCAACCCCACTCACTTTATAGTCTATTTTCCGACTCAGCAGCATATTTCTTGACCATTGCTCTCGGTAGTGAAAACGGCAAACGAATGGGTTTCTCTTCAGACCGAAATACGGTAGGTCTTACTCCCGAAGCTTATCATGTAGAAGATTCACTTATCCTATTTACTAATTCTTACGCTTCCGGTCGACAAGTCAATTTTACGAATGGGATTACACTCAGTGACTATGACGATGGAGAAGGCTGGTGTGGACCCGCATTGAGTAAATCGCAAGTGCGAGACTTCAGCTTCAACCTGCCGGAACTGACTTCCGGCTTCACTACATCTTTGGAGAGCGTCTTTTTTGGTCGTAACAGCCTCAATCACAACGTAAATTTACTGGCGGGACCCGATGCCTCCAGCACTTCAATGATTGGCAATGTACAGTTTGCAGGCTATTCATCCACTAGCTCTTCTGTATCGGTAGCCAATGATTTGCTCGGAGACGATCAGGTTACCGTAAGAGTAGCTGTGGAAGGTTTTCCTAACCAGGGAGATCGTATCTCGATCGGGTATCTCAGATTGTTATTCCCTCAATCTTTTGAATTAACAATTCCCAGAAACAAGGTCTTTAACCTGGATAATCTTACTGAAAGAAGGGCTTGGCTCCAGATAGGCACCTCGCAGGCTTCAAGCTTGCGCGCATTTGACATTACTGACCCTTTTAATGCTATAAGACTTGCTTCAACCAGTTTTTCCGACCGGCTGGAAGTGGTGGTAAGTGATGTAAGCCTGGGGAATAAAATACTCACTGTGTCAACTCCAGCATCTGTGGGGCAAATAACGCTTGCAAACATTCCTAACTACAATCTCTCAGATAAAGACTACCACATCATTACTCATGCTTCTCTTCAGGAAGATGGTGATCCGGTCGCTACATACGAAAGTTACAGGAGCAGCGACGCAGGCGGCGGGTACAACGTACATACTGTAATCATAAATGATCTATATGATTTATTCAGCTTTGGAGACCCCACACCCCTTGCGATTCGCCGCTTTATTGAGGTGGCTGAAAGCAACCACCCCATTAGCCATGTTTTTATTGTTGGGAAAGGATTTACTCCAAATCAGAATTCATTTAGAAACGAAGCTGCAATCAATATACCCACCTACGGACTACCCGGTGGGGACCTAATGTACACCTTGGGTATCAACACAGAAGCCCGAACGCCTGGAATTTCTATTGGAAGGCTTAACGCAACTACTCCGCAGCAAGTCACTGATTACCTGAACAAGGTCATAGAAATGGAGGCACTTCCTTTTGACAATTTATTCCGAAAGGACTTTTTGCAGCTCAGCGGTGGGCTTACCCAACAAGAAATCAGCAGCTTTTCTCGTATTGTGGGGGATTTAGCTGCAATAGCTGAAAATGATTTTATTGGTGGCAGAGCATTCAACACCGGCAAGCAATCCAATGAGAGTGTCGAGTTCATCAATATCTCTGACCGTGTAAACCAAGGTGTGGGTTACATCACATTTTTCGGTCATTCGAGTGGCACGGTATCAGACATTGAAGTAGGACTTGCCTCGGAGCCTTCATTTGGGTTTACCAATCAAGGGAAGTATCCGATCTTCCTGGTCAATGGTTGCGATGCAGGAGAAATATTTAACAACAATTTCACCTATGGCGAAGATTGGATCTTTACCCCCGACCGAGGCGCGATCAACTTTATCGCTCACACCAGCGCAGCACTTTCGAACACTTTACGGAAATGGAGCGATTTCTACTACAATATTGGATATGCAGATGATCAATTCATTGGCAAGTCTGTCGGTGACATAATCATAGAAACGGGAAAGCGGTACCGAGCATCTGATCAGGACGAAATTGATTTAACTCAAATAAGGCAAATGCAGCTACAGGGAGATCCTGCCTACCGCATCTTTGGAGCGGACTTCCCTGATTTCCAAATCGAAAATGGCTCACTCTCTGCTGTCTCAATCAGTGGAAGGGAAATCCTTGCGGAACAAGATTCCTTCAAGCTGGAGATCATTGTGAGGAATTTTGGACGCACCACCCAAGATTCATTATCAGTTCAAGTAGACCGAACTTTTCCGGATGGCGCTCAAGCAACTTACATTCGAAATTTTCCAAGTGTCCTGCGACTAGACACAATAGAATTCTTCCTGCCACTTCCCGATGAAAATATCAATGTCGGTACGTCTCTGCTGCGAATTGCTTTAGACCCACAAAATGAGCAGGAAGAGTTGCAGGAGGGAAATAATCAAGCCCTTCTTGAAGTGGACATCTTCAATGGAAATACATTTAACCTGTTTCCACAAGAACATGCTGTATTAGATGAAAATCAAATTTTGTTTGTATGGCAGTCCAGCTCTCTCTTGGAGGATTCCAGGAGCTACGATCTGGAGCTCGATACTTCACCTACCTATGCGAGTGCAAATCGGAGAAGCTTTACAGTGGTTGGCGAAGTATTACTGAGGCAGCTTTTTGACTTTTCTCAATTTTCACTCGTTGATTCGACCACAGTTTACTGGAGAACGAGATTTACAGATCCTGCACCAGACGAGTCTAATAATTGGGTGGAAAGCTCTTTTACGCTTATTTCCAATAGCACAGAAGGTTGGGGACAATACACCGCAGATCAGCTGAATAATGGTAGGGTATCTGGTATCGGTTTTAATACCAGTACGCAGCAATGGGAGTTCCAATCATCTAGTACGCCTATTGACTTTCTCACTGTAGGTGCAGACAATACTGAATTTGATACGGATGACTTAAGGGCGATTGTGGACGGAGTAAATCTATTTGTCAGTGCAGCTACCGGTAGAGTTGACTGCATCAATAATACCTTGAATGCCATCGCTTTTGACAAAGAAAGCGGAGACCCGTACTACCCAATCCTAGTTTCAAATACACAGGATGTGCTCACCACAGCGCTGTGCGGCAGAAGACCCCAGCGTATCTACCAATTCACCGGACCTGCGCTGGATGACAATGAACCTAGGGCGAGCATTGCGAATTTTACGCTACCGGACCTGATAGACGCTATGAGACAAGGAGACCAGCTGATCATGTTCAACATTGGCTTGGTGAACTACTCTGAGTGGGAGCCGGAAGTCATTGCAGCAATGAACGAAATGGGTATTAGCAGTACAACCCTTACTTCGCTAACGGACGGTCAGCCGGT
>JBCCLV010000002.1:0-95250 GCA_039026695.1 Bacteroidota bacterium | reverse complement strand
TGGCTGCAGCAATATTCGCTTGTAGCCCCTCTACTGAATCAGCATACAAAACTGAGCTGGACTCATACGTGGCACCAGCTCATCACAGCTCTAGCTTAACCTCTGTTTTCGATGCGCACGGAGGTTTTGAAACCTGGAGCAAAATGAAAATGCTTACTTACCGCAAGGGAAATGAGCTTACAGTCACCAATCTTCAGAACAGAAAGATTAAGATTACTGATCCTAATAAAGTAATTGGGTTTGATGGTCAGGACGTTTGGCAAATGCCAGACTCCCTTGATGCCAGTCGTACACGATTTTATCACAATTTGTTTTTTTACTTCTATGCCATGCCTTTTGTAGTCGGTGATCCAGGAGCTTATTATGAAAATGTGGCATCTAAGGAACTAGCAGGGAAGAGCTATGCTGGCATTAAGGTTTCATACAATCAAGGAGTAGGTGACGCGCCAGATGACAATTACATTATTTGGTATGATCCTGACACAAAGAAGATGGAGTGGCTTATGTACACAGTCACCTACAGCAGCCAGGAGCCAAGTGATACGTACAAGCTCATAAAATATTCCGAATGGAGAAATTTCGAAGGGTTGCTATTGCCTACCAAGATGCAATGGCATCAGTATGATGGTGAAAGCGTAGGAGAGCCTCAAGGAAACGCGCTTGCTTTTAGCGATATTGCTTTGAGCCAAGACGCGCCTGCGGATTCGATCTTTACCATGCCATTGGGGGCTACAATTGCACCTAGATAGCGCGCCACACTACTTATTGATTTATCCTCTGTGGCTACAGCTTGGGGCTAGATAGATTTTATTTCAGGTAAGACTGTTGTAGATCAGCGCGTCAGTTGAGACATTCTGTCTTATGCAAGTCTTGTAAAACCTAAGTTGCTGCCAATTAGTCATGGTACTTCTGGATTTCTAAGCGCTAGGAACGCATTTTGATATTATTCGTGAAAATTCAGAAGCCATGCAGACAAATAGAGAGCTTTCACGAAATTTAGCCCGCGCCGCGGATTTTATAAATACTGTAAATGGAGGTACTGTTGCCCCGACATTTCATACAGCCAAAGAGCAAAGTCAGTACCGCATTGAGGTAGCTATGCCCACTGTTGATCCTGACGACCTTAAGGTGGAAATCAACAATGGTGTTCTGATGATTTTCCATCAAATGAGCATCAACGAGGTACAGATCCCCAACGTTCTAGGCATTTTTAAATTAGAGAGAGACGCTGTACTAGATGAAATATCAGCGGCATACGAAGAGGATTTGTTGATCGTAAGGATTCCCAAAAATCAGATGAACGGAGGTTTTAGGAGAGATATCGAAATTGAACGTCCGCTATAAAATTCATTCATCGTGCAGGGTATCGGCAGGGTTCAGCTTTGCAGTACGTAGCGTGTGCCAGGAGACAGTAAATAATGCTATACAAAGAGTTACCATAGCTGGGATGATAAATAGATCAAAGCCGACTCCTATACGATTCTCAAAGTCCTGAAGCCAGCTGTTTAAAAACCACCAGCTAATCGGCGCTGCAATTGCGATGGACAAAACCACCAGCTTCACAAAGTCCCAGGTCAATAGCCGTAGGAGTTGATTCAATGAAGCTCCTAAAACCTTCCTCACCCCCACCTCTTTCGCCCTGAGGTTGGTGATGTAAGAAGCAAGACCAAATAATCCAAGGCAAGCAACTAGAATGGCCAGGACCGCAAAAAGGCCAAAAATGGACCCAAACTTGATTTCAGACCTGTATTGTTCATTGTAGTGGTCATCCAGAAAGAAAAAATCAAATATTTTGTTCCCAAATGCTGCCTCCCAGTTTGCCTGTACGTCTGCAACAGACGCTTGCATATTGTTGGTGTTGATCTCTAGAGAATAATAGCCATTTGGAGAGTCAAAGTACCTAAAGATGAGCGGGTCGTAAGCCTTGGCGGGCGATTCTTGCCGAAAGTCTCTGACCACTCCAATGACATTTAATGTATCTCCCCAGATGTAGATTTTTTGGTTGATTGCCTCTGATGGTTGCGAAAAGCCCATTACCGCGACAGCAGCTTCAGTGAAAACCACATTATCCTCTTCTGTCCCAAAAGAGCGATCAAAAGTTCTGCCTACTAGCAGTTCAATACCATAAAACTCCAGGTACTGATCATCACACCCAATCAATCGGTATTGGTTGCTTTCTGCTTCTGTTTGATTGATCAGCCGAACTCCCCCCGCATTCCATCCCACCTTACGACCCGGTACTTCGGTTGAGATGGTTTGCGCCTGCACACTGCTACTGCTACTCAGTAGGTTTTTGAAGTAGGCATCTTTCATGTTGGAAACCGAATCGGAACCAAAAACCGGCGTGCTGACAATCATTTTTTGGCTGATTTCAACTCCTAGATCCTGAGACTGCAAGAAGTTCATCTGCTTGTAGACAACATAGGTACCCGTGATTAGTATTACAGATGCGAGAAACTGAAAGGTCACCAGCCCTCTCCTTAAATTGTTGCCTCCTACACTACCGGAAAACCTTCCCTTCAGCACCCTGATTGGCTTAAATCCTGACAGTACAAACGCGGGATAAAAGCCAGAGAGGATAAAGCCTAGGATGAAAAGACTTGACAGTCCCCACCAAAAAAACGGAGCATCCGGCCAGGTATACGGCACGGTTCTTCCTACAAAATCATTGAAAGCTGGAAATACTAGAATCACCAGCAAGACAGCAATAAAAAGCGCGAGGAGATTCAGTACCAAAGACTCAAACATGAATTGAAATATGAGCTGAGAACGCTGGCTTCCTAGCACTTTGCGCACTCCCACTTCCTTTGCCCTGTTTAATGCCCGTGCGGTGGTAAGATTGATGTAATTAATCCAGGCGATGAACAATACAAACATGCCGATAATGAGCAGGAAGTGTGTGGTCTTCTCATTGCCAGTGGTTTTAATTTCCGCAATGTAATTGGACGTTAGATGAATTTTGGTCAAAGGCTGAAGTACAAAATCCATCCCAGCATTGTACTGCTCCAGCGCCTCTCCCTCACGCGATATAATCCAGTCGGGTAATTTCTCAGAGAACTCCTTCGGATCAGTACCGGGGTACAGTGAGACGTAGTTGAGAAAGCCATCCCATTGCCAGTCTGTTCTGGCCTGAGGACTGGTAAAAAGGACGTACGACTCGAAAGAGTATAGTAAATCGAAAGCCATGTGAGATCTTTCGGGGAGGTCTTCAAATACTCCAGTAACAGTGAAGTCTGTATTGTCATTCTGCCTTATGCGCTTACCGATCGGATTTTCCTCCCCAAATATTCTTTCGGCAAGGCTCTCACTTAAAACAACACTCCACGGATCACGCAGCACCAGGCTATCTACACCTTGTAACAGTGGTATGGAAAAAAACTGGAAGAAATTGGCTCCTGCGTAGTATGGATTATCTAAAGGAAAGTACTTCTCGTTGTAAGAAATCTGCGCACCACTCGAATGCAGAATCACAAAATCCTTAACCTCCGGTAGGTCTTCTTTCATGTGCAAACCCACCCCGGCACAGCCAGCTGCCCATTGTGTCGTGAGCTCGCCGTTATTATAGCGATTGGTTTGGATGCGGTAGATATTTTCTTTGTTTGCCAAAAAATCATCGTAATTGAGTTCATAGTACACATACTGTAGGATCATAAAGCCTGCGGTCATGCCAAGTACCAGACCAAAGACATTGATGAATGTGTAGAACTTGTGCTTTCTGAGGTTCCTCAGCGTAGAGGTAGTGTAGTTTTTTAGCATCGCTTCGAAAGTTGAGTGTTCGTCTTTTTTTCTAAATCTGGGTCGGAGAAATCCAAGTGCCTGGATCAGGTGGATCATGTTTGTTTTAAGCTTTCCGTGGGATTCCAGCTGTTCATAGTATGACTCTTCCAAGTCTCCGAGAATCCCTTCCACGATGGAAGGCTTACAGAATTTTTGTAGCAGTCGGTTAGTGAATGACAGTATCCAAGGTTGCTTATCCATTCGCCAAAGCGACTTTGGGGATCGCACTCCACATTTCTTCTCGCATGTCTCTGACTTTGGCAATGGCACTTTTTCCTGCAGCAGTTAACGTGAAAAGTCTTTTACGTCTTCCGCCCCGCTCAGGGGTGGCTCCATCATACCGGGCTTTCAAGTAGCCTTTCTCTTCGAGTCTACCGGTGACAGCATGTACAGTACTTATGGTGATAGCTCTGCTACAGCGCTCTTTTATTTCTTTCTGAATTGCCAACCCATACGCATCGTCAAAGAGAATACCCACTGAGAGTAGCACCAACTCTTCTAATTCACCAAGATTTGTTCCTTTCATTCCTGTAGGTCTTTTTAATTTACTGAGAGCTATTTTATTTCTTTCGTCTTTGTCGAATACGCTAAACTAAATCGTATGTTTCATTCTACAATATATTTCTTTCGCTTTTGTCAAATTTGACTCCCGATCAGATCAATCAGCACTTTGGTGACATGGATCTGTACCTGATTGACGCCATTTTGAAGGGTCACATTCCCTCGGTAGGTAAAGTCCTGGACATTGGCTGTGGCGAAGGGAGAAATGGGATTTTTTTCATTCAGCAGGGCTATGCTTATCACGGAATAGATTCAGATAATTCAAAACTCCGACTGATCGAGTACGTCGCAAAGTCAGTAGCAAAGATTGAGGCCACTTTTGCCCTTAAGCGTTTTGAATCAACCGATTTTCAGGGTGAATTTGATCTGGTAATTGCCAGTAGAGTGCTTCACTTTTGCCCAGATCGCAAAGACTTTTTTGCGTTCTGGGAGAAGATTATCACTGCACTGAAGCCGGGAGGGATTGTCTATTTCAGCATGGACTCTGCTGTAGTTTCTTCGGAAGTTCTAGTTAGAGAAAAGGGACAATTTGAGTTTGCTGACGGTAGAGTTTCTCTTGCACTTACTGACGAACTGTATACCAAAATGAAGCAAGGCTGTGACGAGTTAGAAGTGCTCAAAACCTTGGTGTATCGAAAAGCCCGAGCTCAGAGCTTTGGACTACTCAGGAAACAGTAAATGGAGTAGTTTACAGTTGCTATTAATGTGCCGATTTTTGATCTTCAAGGCCAATTTGGTTAGAATAGCGCTGGTCTTTGCCCTATTCATTTTTGATGGCTTCCTGAGTGACTATATTCACTGATCAAAACATAAAACATGATTAAGGCGCTCTTCTACTCCTTGCTATTTCTGCTTACCCTCAGTGCTTTTTCCCAAATTCCTTGCGTTAATGGTAAATCTGGGGACAATGACTGCTTTGGAGTAAATCTTCAGGGAAGGATCTCTGCGCCAGATCTGGGAGCGGAGGAACTGAATGGAGTCTGGGTAAATGATATCTGGGGCTGGGTGGACCCTGATACTGGAAAAGAATATGCGCTAGTAGGGATGACGAATGGTACTTCCTTCGTCGACGTAAGCGATCCCACCAATCCTGTTGTCTTAGGGGTACTTCCAGAGCATAATTCCATAGATGACGGGGCTCGTATACTACACGATGACGGAGCTAAGTCGCAATGGAGAGACATAAAAGTGTACCAGAATCATGCATACATAGTAAGTGAAGATCTTGATCATGGAATTCAAGTTTTCGACTTGACCCAATTGCGGAATGTAGAGAATCCATCCAAAGACTTTTTCTTTGCCGAAAGCGGTCATTATGCCGAATTAGGACAGTCGCACAACCTTGCGATTAATGAAGAGACTGGTTTTTTGTATGCGGTGGGCTTTCGACAGCAGGGTGATTATCAGTGTAACGGCGGAGGACTTCATATAGTAGACCTGTCAGATCCCAAGAATCCGGTGTTTGCTGGCTGCTTTGATGAGGATGGCTATACACACGATACCCAGTGTGTCATTTACCATGGACCGGATGCCCGATATACCGGCCTTGAAATTTGCTTCAATGCGAATGAGGATGAAGTGGTGCTGGTGAATGTAGTGGATAAAAATGCCATAGAGCTGCTTTCAAAGACCAGTTATAATGGGGTTGGCTATGTGCATCAGGGCTGGCTTACCGAAGACCATCGGTATTTTATCCAAAATGACGAGTTAGATGAAAATGGCTTCAGACACAATACCAGGAGCTACATCTGGGATATGCTGGACCTGGAAAATCCAGTGTTGCTGGACTACTTCGAGCATGACACCAGATCCATCGATCATAACCTGTATATAGAGGGGAAATACATTTATGAAAGTAATTACAGCAGTGGGTTAATCATTTTGGACACGACTGGAATTAGTGGGGGTCAACTTAGGAAAGTAGCCTTTTTCGATACCTATGTCTCCAATAACGAGCTTGGATTTGTGGGCAGCTGGAGCAACTATCCTTTTCTACCATCTGGAAATATTCTGGTTTCAGACATTGCTAACGGGCTTTTCGTGGTAAAAATGCAAACGGCTTTTGTAAGTGAACAGCCTAAGGATGTGACCGCCTGCTTGGGACAGCACATTAACATACCGCTGATCGCGGAAGGAGAGGGTCTTTCTTATCAATGGCAACTAGATCAGGGTGATGGGTTTAAAGATATTACCAATTTTGAACGATATGCCAACAGCCGTACAGCTACTTTACACGCTCATGCACTTTCGCTTTCTCAACATGAAAATCAGTACCGGTGCATTATCTCCAATGATTTGACGGAAATCATCTCGGATACCATGACCGTATTTGTTATTGACTCTCCGCGTGCTGCATTTGACGTGCAGATCCTTGACAGTCAAGGGGAGGTTCAATTTATCAACAATTCGCAGGTTTTTGATGCAGCTTTTTGGGACTTTGGGGATGGAAATATCTCTACAGAGGATTTTCCAATCCATCGCTATCAGGAAAGTGGCCAATACGAGGTAGAGTTAGTGGTGCAAAATGAATGCACGTTGGATACGCTGCTGCAATTATTGGATCTAGTGATTCTGGCCGCTTCAGGAGAGGTCCAAGGCTTCCATGTGTTTCCTACCATGGTTGACCAAACGCTTACGCTAGCAGAAGGAAAGCAAGGAGAAATGCAATATGCCATTTACTCGATGAATGGGAGGATACTCACTCAAGGCCTTTTTGAAGAAGAGATCACCTTGCAGATAAGCGCTGCTCCTGGTACCTACTTGGTTCGGATCGGTTCAGACGTGCACACACAGACTACAAAGGTTGTAGTTAAGTAATGCGAAGAGCAACGGAGTTTCGGTTATCAATTTCTAATGTCACTCAAGCAGGCTATTTGATCCTTTTAGCAAATTGAAAATCGCTAAGTATTTTGGTCCGAGCACGCTGGTCACCGCAGCTTTTATTGGGCCTGGAACGTTGACGGTCTGCACGTTAAGTGGTGCCAGCTCTGGCTACAGCTTACTTTGGGTTTTGCTTTTTGCAACGATAAGCACCATCGTGTTGCAGGAGATGGCCGCAAGGGTGGGATTACTTACACAGCAAGGGCTGGGTGAAGCGCTCAGATCACAGCTTAAGCATCCTTACCTGAAAAATGGAAGTGTTTTTTTGGTTTTTATAGCCATACTTATTGGCAATGCTGCCTATGAAGCGGGTAATATTTCGGGTGCTGCTTTGGGAATATCAGGTCTTTTTGGTGAAACCAAGCTTTGGTCATTGATCATTGGGATCGTGGCGGTGAGCTTACTTTTGGCAAAATCTCGCGTTGTAGAACTTGTTTTACTAGGGCTGGTAATTGTGATGAGTTTGGTATTCACAGTTACTGCTATTTGGGTGCAGCCTGATTTACCTTCTTTGATTCAAGGTCTAATTCCTGATAAATCGCACTTTTCCCAAATCTCTATGCTCTCAGTGTTGGCATTGGTGGGGACTACCATAGTGCCTTACAACCTTTTTCTCCATGCCTCTATTGTGAAAAGCAAGTGGAAGGAGCCCAACCAACTTGGAGCACTTAGAATTGAGAATGCCATTGCTGTATGCTTAGGTGGGCTAATTTCTATGGTCATTTTGATTACCAGTGCTGCAACCGTCCGAGGCAGCACCATCGCAGGGATTGATGAGATGTCTCTGCTCTTGGAACCCCTTTTGGGTAGTTGGTCTCGCTATTTTATCGCAGTAGGTCTTTTTGCTGCCGGGATTTCTTCTTCCGTTACTGCCCCTCTGGCTGCTGCATATGCAGCCAAAGGAATTTTTGGCTGGTCGGGAGGTACTTCAGGCCTCAGGTTCAGATTGGTATGGGCGGTGATCATCTCAGTTGGCGTGCTGTTTTCAGGGCTTGGCTACCGCCCGGTCAAGGTCATTCAAATCGCACAGATTGCAAACGGCATTTTACTCCCGATCATGGTTTTCTTTTTGCTTTATCTCTGCAACCAAAAGAAACTCTTAGGGCAATACAAGAATACCAGTTGGCAGAATGGGCTTGGTCTTCTGGTATTGGTCATTTGCCTTCTGATTAGCATACGAAGCTTGAATGGTGTTTTTGGATTTTTGTAGTGGGAAGTAAGGACTTGTATTCTCAAAAAAGTGCAATCCTTCATTACCATAGAACCACATGACTACATGTAGTTGCGGCCAAATAGAGTGAACCGATTTTACTGAGAACTGACTTTATTAATACCCCAACACCCTCTCCAAAGTACTTATCAACCTACTGCTGGCAAGAAATTGTTTTTCGAGGTTTGCAGCGAAAGGCACAGGAGTATCCAGACTGGCCTCCCGAAAAACCGGTGCATCCAGGTGTTCAAAGCAATGTTCTGAGATAGCCGCAGCAATCTCTGCACCAATACCTCCGGTGAGACAGTCTTCGTGCAGGACCAAAGCTTTTCCGGTCTTTTTCACCGAGCCAAAGACGGTATCCTCATCCCAGGGGAGCAGAGTACGTAAATCAATTAACTCGATAGAGGCATCTACATCCTTAATAGTCTCCTGCGCCCAATGTACCCCCATGCCATAGGTGATCAGGCTTAGGTCTTCTCCCTGTTTTATAACTTTTGCCTTTCCTACTTCTGTGGTAAAACGTCCATTGGGCACTGAGCCGCTACACGACCGATACAGTGCTTTGTGCTCAAAAAACAGATAAGGATTGGGATCGTCGATGGCGGCATTAAGCAATCCCTTTGCGTCCGATGGATTGGATGGATACACAATTTTGAGCCCTGGCGTATGAAAAAACCAAGCCTCATTAGATTGCGAGTGAAAGGGGCCCGCTCCCACCCCTGCGCCTGTGGGCATCCTGATTACCACATCTGCGGCTTGCCCCCAGCGGTAGTGTATTTTGGCAAGATTGTTTATGATCTGGTTGAAGCCTTCCGTCACAAAATCAGCAAACTGCATTTCTACCACCGATTTTATTCCTGCGATGCTTAACCCTAGCGCTGCACCTAAAATGGCTGACTCACAAAGCGGTGTATTGCGTACCCGATCTTTTCCAAAGCGCTCTACAAACCCTTCTGTTACCTTGAAAACGCCACCGTAATCTGCCACGTCCTGCCCCATGATCACCAGCTCCGGGTGCGACTCCATACTCTCCTGCAAGCCATCTGATATGGCATCCACAAACCTCTTTTCAGTGCTCCTTTGAGCTGGATGCACTACTTTTTGGATGTAGGGAAAATAGACGTCAGCTTTTTCTTCTTCAAGGACTGGAACAATGTCTGGTTCAGAAAAAGCCTTTTTGGTTGTGGATCCTATTCGTTTGTTAATCTCGGCTTTCCTTTTGGCCAGTTCTTCAGCACTGCAAATTTTTTCGTCAATCAGAAAGGACTCATAGGTGCTTATTGGATCTTTTGCTGCCCAGTGTTCCATCATTTCCTTGGGAACGTATTTGGTGCCCGATGCTTCTTCGTGCCCTCGCATGCGGAATGTTTTGGCTTCAAAAAGTACAGGTCGTGGGTTATTTCTCAGGTCCTCTACAAGTGGTTCTAAGCTATTAAGTACTTCCAGTATGGAATTTCCCTCTACGCTATACGCTTCTATACCATAAGCGGGACCCTTTACCAGGAAGGAATCAAAATTGAATTGCTCGCGACTTGGGGTAGATAGCCCGTAACCATTGTTTTCTATGACAAAAACGACCGGCAGATTCCAGACGGAGGCAACATTCACCGCCTCATGAAAATCTCCCTCACTGGTCCCTCCATCACCTGTGAAAACCAGGCTGACTTTGGGTTCTTTCCTGAGCAAGTGTGCCAGCGCTAGCCCGTCAGCAATACCCATTTGTGGACCGAGGTGGGAAATCATTCCTACGATATGGTGCGCTTTGGAGCCAAAATGAAAGCTGCGGTCGCGCCCTTTGGTAAAGCCATTTACCTTACCCTGGAACTGCGCAAAAAGTCTTTCCATGGGTAATCCACGGGTGGTAAAAACGCCCAGATTTCTGTGCATTGGCAGGATGTATTCGTCTTCTTGCAGCGCCAGCGTGGCACCTACTGAAATTGCTTCCTGCCCGATACCTGAAAACCACTTACTGATTTTTCCTTGCCTCAAAAGGATGAGCATTTTTTCTTCAATCATTCGGGGCGTGACCAGGGATTCATAGATCTCAAGTAGGTCGGTAGGTGAACGAGACTTTGGATCGAAAATCATGGATAATGTTGTTGGGCTTGGGTTTCCTCAAAAATCATAAAAATGAATCAGCCCATCAGGTTTGCCGCTAAATAAATCCGAAGCAAGAAATTTATCGAGCGGCTGAAATGCTTTTTCTTATGGAAGCGAAGGCGAAAGGTAGTTCAACTTAAGTCTACTGCATACGCTACTTTGAGCAAGTAGATCCTAGAAGATGAGTCAGGGCGTGCGAGATATATTTGGCAATGCGTAACTTGAGGCTTTCAACAAAAACGCTATCACATTAAATCATGCAAATCATGAAACGGAATCAACTAAAACTTTTTGCTTTAACGCTAGCCACGGGGTACTTTCTTGCAGCTTGCAGCGGTGGGAGTCAGGAAAAAAGCAATACTGCAGACGAGGAATTTGCAGCAGCCAAACAGCAAATGGCTGCCGCGGTGAAGCAAGTACTCGCTGATATACCACCTCCGTCTGAAGTACCACTGCTCCTTATGCAGACCGGGGCTGACTTTGACCAAAGTCTCATCAATACCATCTCTGGTGAAGGCATGGCGAAATACCAGAAATCCGATGCAAAAGCAGCGCTCAATCTCGGTGTTTACGCGACAGACATTGGATATCTAATTTCTTATGGCGAATCTGAGTCGGCGCTCGACTATATGGGAGAATGCCAGAAGCTGGCTGCTCCGGTTGGGGTCGCAGAGGCCATTGATTACGGGATGATCCAGAAGTTTGAAGCCAACCTCGAAAACACGGACTCACTTGCTTCGATCATTGATCAGATCATGGATCTCTCCGGTGAGCGATTAAGCCAACTGGATGAAATGAATAGCGCGGCGCTCCTATTGGCAGGAAGCTGGGTGGAGGGAATCTACCTTTCTACGCAAATCGTGGATAAGTACCCAGACGATCTTCCCGAAGAAGCAAGGACACTCATCCTGGAGCCTTTGGTGAGAATTGTCATAGACCAGAAAACCTCGCTGGCCACACTTCTGGAGGCCATGGATCAGGTATCGGATGATGCTGAAGTGGCCCAAATGGCGGTAGAACTTCAGAAAATACAAGCCATTTATGAAGACGAATTAGCAGATGTGGAAACCAGTATAGCTGAAAATACAGGTGACTATGTGCTTTTACCTAGTACGCTTAATTCACTCGCCATGGCGGTAGCAACGTTGCGTACCTCAATTATTGAGTAGCCAGTTTTGGTGAATAAAATTTGAGCCGTCCTGCAGAAATGAAGGGCGGCTTTTTATTTAAAAACGTAAATGTGAGCAGTATTGCAAAGGGTTGCCGGAAAGTAGTGCCCTACACCTGAATAATCTCCTATATTTAAGATTCTGAATAGAGAAACCGTATTTCAACCCCGACTAGACGAAATAAGAACTAGTGTTGCCTAATCGTCTAAGCTGTCCTGCCTGATCAATGAGTGAAGAATTATTAAAAGCAATCATCCGTCTACTGGTTATTGTAGCCAAAGAAGGAAATGAGGTAGATGAAAGCGAGAAGAACAGTGTAAGGCAATTTCTTTACGAAAATGTAAGCCGAGAGGATACCAGGGTTTATCTGAAGCTGCTTGATCAGTACATCGAAGAAACCAATACCGGCAGAGAGGGAGAGGACCGCAAAGCCATTGGTCAAATTACCGATAACATCAACCTTGAATTGTCGCAAGCGCAGAAGCTGGTGGTCATGGTCCGTCTGATGGAGCTCATCATTGCTGATGAGAAGATCACTGTGCGAGAGTCCGAGCTTCTTTATTTGATCGGTGATCATTTGAGATTCAGCCATGAGGTGGTAGATGCGATCAAGCAATTTGTGATCAATCGCAATCCAAATAATTACTCCAGTAAATATTCGGTAGTTGCTTCTGGCACCTATGGTGAGGATAAGCCGAGAAATATCCACCTGGAGGGCTTGAAAGGGCACCTCGCTTTTTTCAAAATACCCAAAATTGAAATCTGCTTCATGAAAGCTTACGGTGGCGACATCTGGACGCTGAATGGCTTCATGATTTCGCCCAACCAAATCAAGATCTTTTCCAATGGCTCTTCGATCAAAGGCAGAAAGACAGACAGGCTGTACCACAGTGATGTCATTAGCGTTTTTCGAGAGGCTATTTCCGAAACCCATGTTTCGTTTACTGCGGAAGGAATCTACTATCGCTTCAAAAACGGACAGTTGGGTCTGGAGGATGTCAATATCGCTGAGCCCACCGGCCAGCTTTTCGCGATCATGGGTGGAAGTGGAGCAGGAAAATCGACACTATTCAATGTGCTCAGCGGATCGGCAAAACCATCGCAGGGAGCTATTCGCATCAATGGAATTGATATCTATAAAGAGCCAAAGCGTGTAGAAGGCGTGATCGGCTTTGTGCCACAAGATGATTTGCTGATCGAGGACCTTACCGTCTACCAAAACCTCCAGTATGCTGCGCGGCTGTGCTTTGATGATGCAACCAAAAAAGAAAGAAGCGCGCTTGTATTCAAGACGCTGGAATCGTTGGGCCTTATGGAAGCCAAGGACTTGAAAGTGGGGAACCCACTGGAAAAAACCATCAGCGGAGGTCAGCGTAAGCGGCTCAACATCGGCCTGGAATTGCTTCGGGAACCTTCGGTACTTTTCGTGGATGAACCTACCAGCGGACTCAGCTCCCGCGACTCGGAAAATATCATGGACCTTCTCAAAGAGCTTTCGCTTAGGGGGAAAATGATATTTGTAGTGATCCATCAGCCCTCTTCTGATATTTTCAAAATGTTTGATAAGCTGCTGATCCTAGATACGGGGGGCAAGCAGATTTACTACGGTAATCCGGTCAAAGCAGTGACCTACTTTAAGAACATTGTAGAACTTATTGACCGGGATCAAAGTGCCTGTGTTGAGTGTGGAAATGTAAATCCCGAACAGATATTCAACATCATAGAAACCAAAGTGGTGGATGAGTTTGGCAGGTTTACCATTCGCAGGAAATACACACCAGAACAGTGGCAAGAGCATTTCCAGCAAAGGATAGAAATCAGTAAAGTTACGGAGGAGTCACGAGCCCTGGGCAAGACGCTGGATATCCCAAGTAAGGCAAAACAAGCCAGGATTTTTCTGGAACGCGATGTGCTCTCCAAGATCAGCAATCGTCAGTATGTCCTCATTAATCTCCTGGAGGCACCAGTGCTGGCCATATTGCTTGCATTGATTACTAAATATGCTCCCCCTGGGAAGAACTACACATTTTTAGAAAACGAGAATATTCCGGTATTCTTTTTCATGAGCATCATTGTGGCGCTTTTCATGGGACTCACGGTAAGCGCAGAAGAAATCATCAAAGACCGAAAAATTCAGAAAAGAGAGAGCTTTCTGCACCTCAGTAAGTTTAGCTACTTGTCTTCAAAGACCTTGTTGCTGTTTGCCCTTTCTGCTTTGCAAACCCTTCTTTTCGTGGTGATTGGTTGCTGGATATTAGAAATCCAGGGGATCACCATTTGGTTTTGGCTTATCTTATTTTCCATCTCTTGCTTCGCGAACATCTTAGGACTAAATATTTCAGCCGGATTCAACTCGGTGATCACTGTCTACATCCTGATTCCACTGCTGATTATCCCTCAGTTACTGCTCAGTGGCGTTGTGGTGAATTTTGACCGTTTGAATCCCGCTTTTGCAGATCAGGAAAGAGTACCGTTAATAGGTGAAATTATGGCTTCCAGATGGGCATTTGAAGCGCTGACGGTGGTGCAGTTCAGAGACAACCCCTTCAATGAGAATTTCTACCCATTGGACCGAAAAATCGCCATGAACTCCTATTATTCAGCTAATCTGGTCGCCGAGTTGCAGGACCGTCTAGAGCGCATTCAGCGCGCTCCTGAATCAGATCAATCCGCACAGGATACACAATTGCTGAAAAAGGAGATCCAAAAACAACTGAAAGTTTTCGGCGATGATAAATTTCAGAGGGTTGAACAGGTTGTTTTTCCAATGAAACCTGAGGTTGCTAAGGGTGCCGGAGATTTTCTTAAGGCTGTCCGTATAGTCTACAATGGTCGGCGCAAGGCGGCTAAAATGGAGCGAGATTCTCTTGTAGAAATAAGGTCTTCTTCAGTTGAACAGCAATCAGACCTTGTGAAAGAGAAACAGCAATACACCAACGAACAAATCGACTACATGGTACGCAATGTCGGGACTAGACGCAGGTTGGTACAAAAGGGAGATGAGCTGATTCAGAAGATCTACCCTGTATACGCTAGAAATGACTTTCCGGATCACTTCTTTGATTTCAGAACAGTGCTGTACTATCCGGAAAAGTACTTTGCTGGGCTCTACATTGATACCAAAATCTTCAATTTGCTGGTGATCTGGTCGATGACGTTGTTTTTATTCATCGCTGTTTACTACGATTGGCTCAGAAAAATTGTTGGGGGCAGGCGCTTCTGATCTATGACCATTCTATATTTCATTGATATTGCTGGCACGATGGTATTTGCCATCTCAGGTGCCCTTTCCGGCAGGGAAAAAAAGCTCGATTTCTTCGGGATCTCCGCGGCGGCTTTTATCACAGCCATCGGTGGAGGTACAGTTCGTGATATCCTGATCGGGAGTACACCTGTCGGCTGGATGAATGACCTCATCTATCTGCTGGTGATCGGCATTGGTATTTTCATCTCGCTCATGTTTGGTAAGAAGGTGCTGAAACTGAGAAGAACATTTTTCATGTTTGATGCGGTAGGCATCGCGGTATTTACGGTATTGGGCTTACAAAAGTCATTGGCCATCGGTATTCACCCGATCATCGCCATCATGATGGGAATGGTTTCGGCAGTGTTTGGAGGAGTTTTGCGAGACATCATTTGTAATGATATTCCACTGATTTTTCGTAAAGAGATCTATGCGCTTACCTGCCTTAGCGGGGGGATGTTGTATGTAATCCTTCGTTGGCTACAGATTGCACAACCTGCAAATATCCTGATCACCGTCAGTTTCATTGTGGGATTTCGAATCGTTGCTGTGCGTTTTCGCTGGAAGCTGCCAGATTTTTCCTGAGGGCAGAGGCTTTTGTCTTTAATCGAGTACTTCTTCTCCAGCCAGTTGCTTATCGTGCAGCTCCTTGTAGGCACCACCTTTTTCCATCAACGCTTCATGTGTCCCTTGCTCTACGATTCTTCCTTCGTTCAGCATCACAACTTTGTCCGCGAGCTTTGCTGAGGATACTCTATGAGAAATGATGATCGAGGTTCGTCCTTGCATAATGCGCTGCATGGCGGTTAAAATGGAGTTTTCCGTCTTTGTATCTACTGCGGACAGTGCATCATCCATAATCAGGATTTTAGGCTCCCTGGCAATGGCGCGTGCAATAGAAACCCGTTGTTTTTGTCCACCTGAAAGGGTGATTCCTCGCTCACCGAGTCTTGTATTGAAACCGTCTTTAAAGTCGAGAATGTTCTCTAGCACATCAGCATCTTTGGCAGCTTGTTCTACTTGCGCCTTGCTCATTTTTTGATCCCCAAAAGCAATATTGTTCTCAATGCTGTCCGAAAACAAGAAAACATCTTGCGGTACATAACCAATCTGGCTTCTTAGCGACGAGAGCTCGTATTCTTTGATATCGATACCGTCTATCAGTAAGCTGCCTTGCTGAATATCGTAGAGCCTACAAACCAGGTTCGCTATTGTACTCTTGCCCGATCCTGTGGTCCCTACAATTGCTAGAGACTCACCTGGCGAAACCTGCAGTGATACATTGTCCAGTGCCTTAATTCCTGAATCCGGGTAGGTAAAGTGTACCTGATCTAGTACAATCATGCCTTCTATTTGTCTAGAAGTTCCTTTCTCGGAGACAATGGAAGTTTTGGTATCCAAAAATTCATTGATCCTTTTCTGTGAGGCTGCTGCTCTTTGAATGATAGAAGTGATCCAGCCCAGAGCGGTCACCGGCCAGGTAAGCATGTTGACATAAATAATAAACTCTGCAATATTGCCTGTACTTACTTCGCCCCTAAATACCTGAAGCGACCCAGCGTAGATGGTCAATATCACAGAGAGGCCAATGAGTCCCATGATGAGGGGTAAAAAAAGCGCCTGTACGAAGGCAAGTCGGAGAGACTTGTTTTTATAATCGATGCTTTCTTCTTCAAAAGTTTCAGCCATTTTATCCTCCCGCACAAATGCTTTGACCACCCGGATACCAGAAAAAGCCTCCTGCACGTAGGTAGAAAGACCGGAAAGACTTTCCTGAATATCTTTTGACCGCTTGTTGATCACATCGCTCACGAAGTAGATGCTCACTGAAAGAAAGGGTAGAGGAAGTAAAGAGTAAAAGGTAAGCATAGGATTAATCGAAATCATGTAAGGGATCACCATCAGAAATAGGGTAAATAGATTGATCCCGTACATCAGTCCTGGCCCCACATACATCCGCACTTTGCTTACGTCTTCAGAAATCCTGGCCATGAGATCCCCTGTGTTGTTTTTACGGTAAAAGCTAAGTGGCAAGGTTTGGTAGTGCTCAAAAACTTCGTTTTTTAAGTCGTATTCAATTCTACGAGACATCACAATGATGGTCTGCCGCATAAAAAATAGAAAAACTGCACGTATCAACGCTGATACCACAATTAAGATGAAGAAGAGCAGTATCCCAGTCCCAAGCTCATTAAGTATTCCCTTCTGTAGGTCAAACCCAGCGAAAGCACTAAAAAGCTGGTAGGTAGATTCGAGGTAGTCAAATGCGTACCGGACTATTATCGCCGGAATGATTGCGAACAGATTCCCGATGATGATAAAGATCGAGCCCAGCAGTAGATGGTACTTGTATTTGAGTAAATACTTGTTGAGGTAACCTAGTTCTTTCACGGTCTATTCGCTGCAAGGTAGCACAGCTAGGTAAATGTCTTTTTTGTGTTGCTTTCGACTGATTTTGATTGTCAAACAAAAAGGATCGTTTTTTGATCTAAATCAAGCTTATATCACGTCTATTTTTTTCTTTTTAATTCTAACTTGTTCTTCACCAAGGCAAAAAGAAATTCCCGGGAGGCAGTCTATTTCTTTTGCCCTATGCAAGAAAATTACGACTACTTTTGTCAAAATCTCACCTGAGAACCTCATCTAATTTGACATGCTAAACCGCCGAATCCTAAGAGTAAAAGCAATGCAGGCGTTGTACGGCTACTTTACAGCCGTGGAATCGCTTAAAGAGGTCAAAAGAGAAGAGCTGCGCGCTACTCATGCGCTTGATCCCGCCAAGCACGATTTCGCAGACAAAGCTCTTTTTGAGAAAAGAAAGCAGCAAGCGGTAGAGCTTTTTAATCAAAATATTCATCACGAAATAGTCCGGTCTGAGGACAAGGCAGAGGAAGGAGTGCTCCAAAGCGTTCAGGACGCAATAGACGATTTTCATGGTCAGTTAAGAAGAGAGTCTTTGTCCCGAAAAAATGAAATGATGAAGGAGGCAAGGCAGCTTTTTGAAAGCTACATCAAACTGCTGCTGCTTCCTATTGAAATAGAGCAGAGAGAAAAGCTGGAGCAGGAGAAGGAAGAAAAGGCGCTTCTCTCCAGGGAACAAAATTTTTATCCTTTCATAGGAAATGAGACAATCCAAGCGCTAAAGGACTTTGACGAGCTGACCAGGGAAGCCACCAGCTTGCATATCAGTTGGGATGTAGAGCAGCAGGAGATCAAATCCTGGTACCGCAATCAGATCAGAAGTGCTGATGCACTTAAACCCTATTTTTCCGATAATGCGGAGCAAGCCACTGCGCAAAGCGTCGTGATGGAGCTTTTTAAAAAAGTGGTTTTTAAAGATGAGATCATCACGGGCTACTTGGAGCAGAAGCAGTTACACTGGTCCGAGAATAATGCTATTTTGAAGAGCATGATTGTGAAAACCATCAAGGGTCTGCAGGAGGAAGGAACCCTGGAGTTTGCGGATCTTACCAAAAATGGTGAAGAGGACTTCAAGTTTTTGGAACGACTCTTCTCGGATACCCTGGAGCAAAATGATTTTCTTGAGGAGCTAATTCAAAAGCGAACGAAAAATTGGGATGTAGAGCGCATCGCACTCACAGATCGGGTAATTCTTAAACTTGCATGTGTGGAAATGATGAATTCACCGAGCATTCCAGTCAAAGTATCAATCAATGAGGCCATCGAGATTTCTAAAATGTACAGCACGCCCAAGAGCAAACAATTTATAAATGGCGTTTTGGATGTAGTGTCAAACGAACTAAATTCGAGTGGAAAGATTCGAAAAAGCGGTAGAGGCTTAATCGACAATAAATAGCAGTGTTATGAGTAAATCCGGGAGTTCATTTTTTGCTTTTTTGATTGGTATTATCACGGGAGGCGTGCTCGGAATACTTTATGCACCTGACAAAGGTGTCAATACCCGTGATCGCCTCAGTTTCCAGTTAGACAAGCTTAAAAAACAACTTGAGGGTTTTATTAACGATGTGGTGGACGGTAAAGACATACTCGGGAATGAAGCCAGAGATCAGGGAAAAAGAATTGTTAAAGATGCCAAGGACAAGGCTGAGCAGTTGCTTGATGATGTAAACGGCCTGATCGATCAGATCAAGAAAGACTAAAATTCCACCTTAAGTTTCAAGTCTGAAGACCTGGGATGGCGTCTTTCGTACGCACAAATCCCGACTATTTGCAGCTTTTGGTCTCATATAGAAGCCTACTCATCTCATTTAAATCAGCCGCCTGAAACAATATCTTCCTTAATTTTGTACTAGAGAAGAATTGAACAAGTACGAAGATGAAAAAATTTAACATTGGTGTAGCAGTTTTAGCAGTGGTAGTGCTTGCTAGCTGCAGTAATAAAGAGCTAGAATCCAGGGTCACAAAACTGGAAGGGAGGCTAGCAGCGATGGAGGGAGGCTCCCCCAGCGTGGCTAGTAAAGCAAAGCCCGTATCCTCTCCCAGCATCAATCCAAATAAGCCTGTACCGGAACCTGCAAAAAAGCCTGAAGGCCCATTGCCAGCGTTCTCTTTTAAGCAGGAATCTCATGATTTTGGGACTATACAGGACGGTGATGTAGTTGAGCATACTTTTGAATTTACCAATACTGGAGAGGCGCCACTATTGATTTCTGACGCGAAAGCTACCTGTGGCTGTACGGTTCCAGACTGGCCAAAGCAGCCTATTGCGGTGGGGGAGACAGGTCAAATCAAGGTTAGGTTTAATAGCCGAAACAAGCCGGGGATACAAAACAAAACTGTAACTCTTACCTCAAATACCTGGCCCACCACAACCAGGTTGAGGATCAAGGCCAATGTACTGAAAGAAGAAACTGAGTTACCTGCCGAGTAGATATATAACATACTAAGCAGGAGCAAATGAAAATGCCGCGGAAATCTTTTCGCGGCATTTTTTTTTGGAATTATCTAGTAGTTTATTCCAGCACTACTTTATCCAGATTGATAAATTCAATTTTGTTATCGTCACTGAGCGTCACCCCGATCAGTGCATCCTTCATAATGTTTCCAGACAAGATCTCTTTTGAAAGTTCATTAAGAATTTCTCGTTGAAGGACTCTTTTCAGTGGTCTGGCTCCAAATTGAGGGTCAAATCCAATTTCTCCCAAGTGCATCAGCACGTTCTCATCAGCTTCTATCTTAATTCCATTTTCCTCCAGTCGCTTTTGAATTAATCGGAATTGAATCTCCACTATTTTTTTCAGATCAGAGCGGTCCAAAGGCCGAAACATGATCGTCTCATCTACTCGGTTTAGAAATTCTGGTCGCACAGATTTTTTCAAAAGCTCAAAAACCTGATTCTTGGTTTTTTCGATCACCGGATCAGGATTAAGTTCATCCAACTGAGCAAAATTGTCTTGAATCAATCCAGCACCAATATTGGTGGTCATAATAATGATCGTGTTCTTGAAGTTCGCAACGCGACCTTTATTATCGGTGAGGCGTCCATCATCCAGCACTTGTAGCAAAATGTTGAAAACGTCGGGGTGTGCTTTTTCAATCTCATCCAGCAAGATTACGCTGTAAGGTTGTCTTCGCACAGATTCGGTCAGTTGCCCACCCTCATCATATCCTATATACCCTGGAGGTGCACCAATCAGTCGGCTCACGGCATGTCTTTCCTGGTATTCACTCATGTCGATCCTGATCAATGCATTTTCATCATTGAACAGGTATTCGGCTAGGGCTTTTGCTAGTTCCGTCTTTCCAACACCTGTGGTTCCCAGGAAGATAAATGAACCTATGGGTCTTTTTGGATCATGCAGCCCTGCCCTACTTCTTCGCACCGCATCAGAAACTGCCTGAATTGCCTCTGCCTGTCCAGCCAGTCTTTTTCCAAGTTCTTCTTCCAGGTAGATTAATTTCTCCCGATCGCTTTGCAGCATCTTTTGCACAGGGATTCCGGTCCACTTGGCTACTACCTCTGCGATATCTTCCGCATCCACCTCCTCTTTCAGTAAGCTTTTCTCTCCTTGCATCTCTGATAGCTGAAGCTGAAATTCTTTGAGTTTACTTTCTGCCTCTACGATCTTGCCGTATCTGATTTCAGCCACTTTCTCGTACTCTCCTGCCCGCTCAGCTTTTTCCGCTTCGCTCTTGAAGTGCTCAATTTCTTCCTTGGCGGTGCGCAATCCCTGAATTACAGCCTTTTCGTTTTCCCATTTGGCTTTGAGACCATTTCTGTCGGTTTCCAGGTCAGCCAGCTCTTTGTTCAGCAACTTCTCTTTCTCTTTGTTCTTTTCTCGGCGAATTGCTTCACGCTCAATTTCAAGCTGCATGATCTTTCTATTCAGCTCATCCAGTTCTTCTGGCAAAGAGTCAATCTCTATCCTCAGCTTGGAAGCCGCCTCGTCCATTAAGTCGATTGCTTTGTCGGGTAAAAATCGATCTGATATATATCGGTTGGAAAGCTCCACCGAGGCAATGACTGCATCATCTTGTATTCGTACGCCGTGGTGCACCTCATATTTGTCTTTGATTCCTCGCAGGATGGATATTGCATCGGGACTGCTGGGTTCAGCAACTGTAATAGATTGAAATCTGCGCTCTAGTGCTTTATCTTTTTCTACATATTTCTGATATTCCTGTAGGGTAGTGGCACCAATTGCATGCAGTTCTCCTCGTGCGAGTGCGGGCTTAAGCAGATTAGCAGCATCCATCGCACCTTCACCGCCACCTCCGGCTCCAATGAGCGTATGAATTTCATCAATGAACAAGATTACTTCACCGTCACTGTCTGATACTTCTTTAATCACGGCCTTAAGTCGCTCTTCAAACTCCCCTTTGTATTTTGCTCCGGCCACCAAAAGCCCCATGTCAAGCGAAATGATGGTCTTCGACTTTAGGTTTTCAGGTACGTCTCCATCTATTATTCGCTGCGCCATACCTTCTACGATTGCGGTTTTCCCCACACCTGGCTCTCCCAGCAAGATCGGATTGTTTTTCGTTCTCCTTGCTAAAATTTGTAGGACCCGGCGAATTTCTTCATCTCTACCAATTACAGGGTCAATTTTATCTTTTTTGGCTAGCTCATTAAGATTTTTGGAGTAACGCTCTAATGATCGGTATTTGGCCTCTGCGTTTTGATCTGTTACTTTTTCCCCACCTCGCAATTGCTTTATTGCTGTGATAAGTGGTTTTTCCTGAAAGCCTGCGTCTTTAAGGATCTGTGAGGTAGCATCATTGCCCGCAAAAAGGCCAAGCAGCAAATGTTCCACAGCGACATATTCATCTCCAAAGTCATTTAGGTATTTCTCCGCTTTTTGCAGTGCTTTTCCAGCCTCGTTGGATAGGTATGGCTGACCTCCTGAAACCTTTGGATACTTGGTAATGAGTGCTTTTAAGGGATCTAAAATGCGAGATTTTCCTGTACCCACTTTTTTTAAAAGGAACGAAACCAAATTCTCATCCGATTGAAGAATGGACGCTAACAGATGCCCGGTCTCAATGACCTGCTGTCCTTCGCCGCTGGCAATTTCGGTGGCCTTTTGAATTACCTCTTGGGCTTTGATGGTGTAGTTGTTAAAGTTCATGTATCAAGTGTTAATAGCTTGAGAGGGGTTGGTCAATTTTCATTCCTACAAATTACTTGCACTATTTGAAGACTTTTTGTCATTAAAATGAGGAAAAAGCAACGAGAGGATGCCATTTTGTCTTCATTAGAATCGATCTCATGTTCGGTCTCTTGTGGATCCGCGAGCTAAAGTTTACTTTGTATACCCAATCAAATTAAAGACCTATCATGAAAAGGATTTTATCATTACTGCTCGTTGTATTGTTTTTGTCTGCCTGTACCTCTTCATCTACATCGGAATCAACCACAGAGGAGGCAGTGGAGGAGGCGGCTGAAGCCGCAGAAGAGGCGATGGATGACCTAGAGGAAGCGGCCGATGAGACATTGGAGGAAATCGAGTCAGATCTCGATTCGATGGGAGTAGAGTCTGAGTAGACGCTATTTCCAACATTTCCTACTTCTTCTCTCTGCCGATTTTAAGCCTTATCGAACGATAGGGCTTAATTATCTAAAATCATTATCAATAATACTATTCAGTGAATTAATATCATTTATTTGATACCGCAAGTGTTACTTTTAAAGATACAAATCCAGCATAAATGCCAATTACACCGCTATCCGGACCACTAGGAGTAAAGCGTGCAGCCCATTTGTTACGAAGAACATGCCTGGGGGGTACCCGAGACGAAATTGATGACTTTGCAACTTTGACCGCTGTTGAAGCTGTAGAAAGACTTTTCAGTACTGAATTACCCCGTTTGGAGCTTCCGGTAAATCCAGATCCGGGGAACGAAGATGTAGATATGGATCGCGTGTTTCTCCAGTGGCACTTGGGTCAAATGCTGGGTAGCGGAGTAGATGCCTCATCGAAGTTTGCACATATTTTTAGGGAGCGGTTGGTTTTTTTCTTCCATACACATTTTACAACTAAGCGCTCAGTAGTGCGCAACCACCAGGCGCTATTTTATCAACAAGAACTATTCAGGCTGTTTGCCTTTGATGAAGAGGACATTATCCTTCCACCAGAAGATCCAGAAGCCGATCCGGACGATCCAGCTTCAATGGAAACAATAGTGCCTAGAAACATTAAAAATTTAACCAAAAAGATCTGCGTGGATAACGCCATGCTTATTTTTTTAGATGGCCGTTTCAATGTGAAAGGAAGTGTGAATGAGAATTTTGCCAGAGAGTTGATGGAATTGTATTCTGTAGGTCGAGGCTTAGAAGGAAATATACCAGCACCTGAATTTGATGGAGATTATTTTTTATTCACTGAGCAAGATGTACAAGAAGGTGCAAAGGTTTTATCTGGCTTTAATGTAGATACAACCTTCACTACAATAGACGAAGAAACTGGGATTCCAAGGGGCAGTGTTCGTGGCAATGAAAACAATGCTAGCCAACATGAAGAAGGTGACAAAAGCTTCAGCATAAGACTCGCATCGGGTGTGGTTTCTCCAGACCCCGACCTTCTTACTGGAGGTCGACCCACCAAAGAAAGCATGCTCGATGAAATTAGCCAGCTTGTAGACTTGATCTATGAGCAGGATGAAACGCCTGTGGCCATCTGTCGTGAGCTGTACCGGTTTTTCGTCTACCATGACGTTACTCCTGAACTGCAGGCGAGTACAATTCAGGATATGGCAGATATCTTATCTGCGAATGAGTTCAAAATCCAACCTGTTTTGGAAGCGCTTTTTACCAGTACCCACTTTTATGAGGCAGATGCAGGTGCAGATGACAATAATTTCGGAGCCCTTATTAAATCTCCTATTGAAGTAGTGCTGGGTTTCGTAAGGAATTTCGGCCTTCAGCTTCCTGATTACGAGACACAGCTCGACGCTTTTTATGAATATACCGGGGGTCTACTTGGCGCGGTTCGAAATCAAGGAATGGACTACTACGAGCCCTTTGAGGTGGCGGGGTATGCAGCCTATCACCAGTATCCAATTTTTAACAGAAGCTGGATCACCACGAACTATCTAGCTAATCGCTACAATTTTATTCAAGAGCGTATCTCCGAGGTTGCAGAAATTCAGATGGGCCAGGTAGATATTGTTGCATATGTAAGAGAAAATTATGCATCAGAAGCGCCCTCTGCTCGCGATCTGGTGATCGCTGTGGCTGAGCACTTTTTACCGGTTACTGACAATCTAAGTTTTGATGCGAGTACCGGAGAGCTTACGGTGGAACGGTTGAACTACTTTTTGACCGTTTTTCTAGGAGACTTGGATCCTGACCCGGAAGCCAGTTGGAACGTACGGTGGACCAACGGTGTAGATCCCACCACGGTAGCAAGACAGCTATCCAGTCTGTTTAATGCAATGCTTCAGTCACCTGAGTATCAGTTGATGTAAACCAGCACATTGATGAAAAGAAGGAATTTTTTAAAGAAAGTAGGGTTTGCGGCGGGAGCGCCTATCGCATTCCATGGGGTCCCATTGAAATTGATGGGTGCGCATCATGACGTCCAGCGTTTGGCACAGCAAAGTACAAACGATCGTGTACTGATTATTTTACAAATGCATGGTGGCAATGATGGTCTAAATACGGTGATTCCAATTTCCAATTATGATGAGTATTACAGCAGGAGGGCAAATATTGCGATTCCCTACAAAGTAGGGAATCGCACATTGATTCCCCTGGACAGCACGGTTGCTAGTCAGGAGCAGGTGGGATTGCACCCTGATATGCAGGACTTCAAGCATTTATATGATACAGGCAGGGCTGCTGTATTTCAGGGTGTTTCTTACGAAAACAACAATGGCTCACATTTTAGAGGCAGAGATATTTGGTTTATGGGAGGCGGAGCTGATGATTACTTCTCCTCAGGCTGGATTGGCAGGTATTTAGGTACTGAGTACTCGCCACTTTCTTATCCCCAGGATTTTCCTACTGAAGAGATGCCCGATCCCCTGGCACTAGAAATGGGCAATGATGTATCGTTGTTATTCCACCAAAGTGGTAACATACCAACCTCCATCTCGTTAGGAAACAATCCAAGTGGTTTGCTTAATCGCATCAATAATTTAGAGGGTTTCAATGAAGAGGTGGCAGACGGATTTACCGTTGACGATCGTGGGCTACCGCCAGATTTCTTGGGTAGTTCTCCGTATGGTCGTGAGATGGATTGGATCTTGGGGCTCGAAGATAAGTCTGAAGAGTATATCAAAAGGCTGGCAGCAATTTATGAGTCTGCTGCTGAAACCAGTGTGACCTATCCGGACTCTTATCCATTTAATGCGCCTCAAGGTGCCAAGAGAAACGGTCTCAGAAATCAACTTGCTTTAATCGCCAGACTTTTGGCTGGAGGTGTAAAAACAAAAGTCTTCCTGGTCAAGATTGGGGGATTTGATACACACGCAGATCAGGTGGAGGATTATGATCCTACAATGGGAGTTCACGCCGCATTGCTTTATCACATTAGCTCCTCTATGCGTGCCTTTCAGGCAGACCTACAATCAAGGGGTTTAGGCGATAGAGCGCTTACTATGTCTATGTCCGAGTTTGGAAGAAGGATCGGTTCTAATGGGAGCTATGGAAGTGATCATGGTACCGGAGGGCCCATGATGATGTTTGGTGTGGGAGTAAAACCAGGTATCTACGGGGTAAATCCCGACATGTCGGGCAGAAATGTAGGATTACAGTTTGACTACCGCCAAATTGCAGCAAATGTCCTTTTTGAATGGATGGGAGTAGAAAAATCCGTGATCGATACTGATATATTTTATGGCAACTACATTGATGGAGCCAATCCGCAAGGGGGCAATTATGAGCCTATGGATCTGATCAAAGAAGTGCTGCTAAGTGAGCAGGAATATGTAAAACAGAATTATCGAATCGACAAGGTTTACCCCAATCCTGCTTCAAAATATACACAAGCAAAGATTTTTGCAAATCATTACCAAGACGTACAAGTGGAGTTGATTAATGCTGAAGGAAAACCAGTGACTCAAATACGGCGATCAGTGGCGCCTGGAGCACACACATTTTCCTTTATGCTGGATGGGCTAAGTCCTGGGTACTACTTTATAAAAGCCAAATCCGAATTATTAAATGACACGAAGAGACTTATTGTACGCAAATAGACTTTCTATTCTGCTATTGCTAATGTTCTGTGCCACGCTTGCGCTTGGTCAGCGGAAGCCTAAGTCCATTAATCCTTTAGAAGGATTTTTAGACACTCAATTTTGGCTGGGACTGAAAATTGGAGGTAATGTGACGCAAGCTTTCCCTGAGACCCGATTCGCGGGCTTCAGCCCTATTGATTATTCTCCTGATAGTTTGGAAAAAAGCTATTCGGATTTCTCGCTTCCCGGAGCGCACATGGGCCTGGAAATGAATTTCTATCACAGAGGTTTTTCGGTTTCTTTTCAACCTGCGTACAAGCGATCTCGATTTGAATATTCAAGTCAAACTTCCTGGCGGGGGGCATTAATTAATAATCGGTTTGATTCTCGCTTCGATGTGGAACAGCGATTGGACGTTATAGAATTGCCACTTATTATCAAATATGAAATCATACAGTCAGGTAAGATCAGGCCTTTTGTGATGGCAGGTGGGTACCACTCCCGAATCGCTTCGGCTCAGAAGGAAGTTCGTGTCACTAATACGGATTTTTCTTCGGGCAGACCGCTCTCTTCAGATGGAGGTGCAACGATCATAGGTGTAAAAGATGCGTTTCAACCATTTTCAGGTGTCTCCGGAGGGATAGGGGTGAACTTAGATTACTGGAATATCCGCACCGTGCTGGAAATTCAGTATCAGCGAGGACTTACCTCGGCCACCAAGCCAAATGTCCAGGAAAATCAATTTGCTAGTCTGGGTGAGATAACGGATGAGGTCTTATTAAGAGAAATTAATATTTCGCTTGGGTTCGTCTTCCCCTTCCGATTCATCGATAAGCAATTCGCTGCCTACTAGGCCCATACATTTGACAATTTGAAATACTATGAGCAGAAAATTATTTAAGAACGACTCCATGAAAGTGAGCATCACTTTGCTGGTTGCTTGCCTTTTACTTTCATCTTGTTCTGAGGAAGCGCCTTCGCCAGCTGAATCATTCTTTAAGATCTATGATGATTCAAACTTTGACCTTAATTATGACCCGATTGATGTAGTCGAGGTAATTGACGGATATATAATACTCGCAGGTACTGAGCAGGATAATTCTAATTTTGAAGGAATTCAGCTTCTGAGAGTGGATGAGGAAGGGCTCTTTAAAGATTCCGAGGAAACTGCATTTACAGATTATGAATCTCCAGTCGGAGATTTGTATTTTGACTCAGCTGATAGTTCGATGTACTTTTTTGCAAAAATTAAAGGTTTCAGGGATGCATCGCTCATCTCTATCAATCCTTCTTTAGAAGTGCAGGACATCTCTGCCCCATTAGGTATCGGCTATCCGCTTGCCGCTGCTGCTACATCATCTTCTGGTTTGATAATACAAAGTTACGATCCAGTAAATCTGCAAACGGAGATTTCGGAGGTGACGCTAGCTGGAGTACCAAGTGGTGCTGCTCGTTACAGTATTGGTCCCGGAGAAGATGTAGAAGAAGATGTCATAGATCACTTTCTGGAGACCAACGTGAATCCCTTTCCATTTTTCTGTGGAGAGGTATCACCGGGAAATTATTACTTCAACGGGTTCTATAATTATAGCTTCTCATTGGTATTTACAGACCTCTCTGATTCACCAACCAGAGTTGTCTCCGGGCAAGGAATTGATGCGGGTGTGCGTGGGATCATGCCGCTAGCAGGGGGGAATTTTGCGGTTGCAGGATTCCAGTTCGATGATAATTATCAGCTAGGCTCTAATCCTCTAACCGCTGGTAATGCTGGAGATCTTTATCCGGGAAATCTTGTAGAAATTCGTCCCTACACTACGTCAAAGATTCTTAATTACTCAGGAGCCGGAGAAAGCTACACGGTATTCGCTTCTGAGACCAAAGGCAATCAGATTGTATTACACTTCTACAATGCGGCAACCGGCGAAATTGATGGTGTACATTACATAGGTTTTCTCAATCGATTCAATTTAGCCACCGTAAAGGTCACCGCGGACGAGTCTATCATAGTACTGGGCACCACTTTTATTGCGGGTAGATTTGAGCGGATTTTCCTGAACAAGATTTCACCGAGAGAAATCAGCAGGATTGTCGGCTAATTTTTTTGCCATCTCCTGCTTTATTGCCGGATACTCGCCTCCTTTTTCCTGGGAAAAATTTATCTAAATTCTGCTAGCTTGCGTCCGCTATGAGCAGGAGCATTTTTCAGTTGGGCCAATCAAGCTGGTGGATCTTACTTCTACTTTTAGTTGCCTTAGGCCTTTCTTACTTTTTGTACCAAAAGAAAAATGTACCCTGGGGTAAGAATCAAAATTGGTTGCTTTTCAATTTGCGTACTGTAGCAACTTTCCTGATTTTACTTCTCTTGCTGGATCCCTCTATCACTCTCATACAAGATACGGAGGAACCTCCTGTGGTATTGCTTGCCATCGATAATTCGCAATCCGTTCTAGGCAGAGGTGCAGATTCTACAGCGCTCAAGCGCTCCATTGAAAAACTGAAAGAAGACCTTGAAGAACAAGGTCTTTCTGTACGCGTACGCTCCATTACAGATGGTGAGCCTTTGGTCTTTGACGGTCTGGAAACTTCGCTATCTGGGTTGCTTTCCACTGCTGACCAAAACATAATTGGAGAAAATACGGTAGGTGCTGTTTTAATGAGTGATGGAATTTTCAACCGAGGAGCCTCTCCACTTTACGGGAACTACTTGTCGCCTGTTTTCACGATTGGTCTAGGTGATACAGTGCCTGCAAGAGACGTAAGCATTACTCGGGCTTTATACAATAAAGTGAGCTATCAAGGAAATCAAACACCGATCCGTATTGAGCTAAGCCAGACCGGATTTCAAGATCAGGAATTCAAGCTGATTTTACGCGAGCAAGAAAAGACCATAGCTGAGAAGAAGGTGAAATTTACTAGGCAGGTTCATGAAGTAGAGATGTTAATTAGCTCATCGAAAGAAGGACTAAGACACTTGGTTGCTGAGATCCCTCCGCAGGAGGGTGAATCTACTTTGGAAAATAATCGTCGGGATATTTTTATTGAAGTGATTGATAGTAAGCAAAAAATACTGTTGGTTGCAACCGCACCGCACCCTGATCTAAAGGCGATCAGAAGATCACTGGAAAAGACAGGTAATTACGCAACCTCACTATTTATTCCTTCTATCCATAAAGAATTTCCTAAAGAAGTTTTTGATGTGGTCATTTACCACGGGGCTTTTTCAGGTGAGGAGTATCTTCCCAAGGGTAATCCAGGAGTATGGTACATTTTCAACCGCCAGACTGCAATCAGCAAGGCAAGCAAGCAACTAGGCTACCTGTCTATTAATCGTAAAAGTGCACAGCCCGATAGGGTGACTGGATCATTCAACCCTGATTTCAGCAAATTTGTGATAGACGACCCAAATTTTTTTGAGTCATTCCCTCCGTTGGAAGTTCCATTTGGAGAATACAAAGTGAGTGGAGTCTCTGAAGTCCTTCTGTATCAGAAATTGGGCAGTGTTGTTACCAAGAAGCCTCTCATGATTATCAATGAAGGGGAAGGCTTAAAAAGTGCGGTTTTACTGGGCCAAAACATTTGGCGCTGGAAGCTACAAGAGGCCGCAATCAATGAAAATACTGCCCAGTTTGATCAATTGGTTACCAAGACGATCCAATTTCTTTCTGTAAAAAATGACAAAAAACAATTTCGGTTTGAGCCGCGCAAGAGCAAGTTCACTAATTCTGAGTCTCCACTTTTTGATGTGGAGGTGTACAATGAGATCTACGAACGCATTGATGGGAATCGCATTGATATAACCCTTAACGATGAGAACGGTAATGAGCGCTCCTTTCAGTTTGTAAATACGAATGCCAATAGCACTTTTCGAGCCCCATCGCTTGCCCCGGGGCTCTACCGATATGATGCCAAGGTAGAGATCGGGCCATCAGCTTTTAGGGAAAAGGGGGAATTTCTTGTTGAGCAAGTGAACCTGGAGTTTCTGGATCTCAGCGCAAATCATAGGTTACTTAGAAATTTATCGGCAAAAACTGAGGGCGCATACCTGCACTATTCAGAAATTCAAAAATTGCCAGACTTGATCGAAGAGAGGGATTTTAAACCAGTGCTACACAGTGAGAAATCTGAAGTTCCTTTGGTAAAGTCTTTTTGGTACTATATAATAATTTTCTTGTTGTTTTCTTCCGAATGGTTTCTAAGGCGGTATTGGGGTGCTTATTGAAGCCATCCCGCCCTCATTGCAGCTTTTATAGACTATATATCTCGAGGTGTCTCGAAATGGAGAATCTTGAACCCTAGATGGCTAAGCTTCGATTTGTAACATCTTGATGGCAGAAGCTGCTGCCTCGTCGCCTTTGTTTCCATGCTTGCCACCAGCCCTATCCAACGCTTGCTTCATGTTATCGGTAGTGAGCACACCAAAGACCACAGGCTTGTCATATTTAAGTCCAACATTGGTGATTCCATGAGCAACGGCGCTACAGATAAAATCAAAATGCTTGGTTTCTCCTTGTATCACACAACCTAGGCAAATCACAGCGTCTACATCTGCTTTTTTAGCGAGTCTTTGAGCTCCCAGACTTAATTCAAATGCTCCAGGCACGTTTATGCGCTTGATCTGCTCACGTGAAATTCCTGCTTGAAGTAACGTATGATGGGTTCCTGAGTAGAGTGCTTCAGTAATCTGCTCATTCCATTCGGCAACAACAACGCCGAATTTATACGATTTAAGTGCTGCGTCCTTACGTACTTTTACGTCACTCAGATTTTTTTCAGAGGAGGCCATACAAAGAGCTTAAAGTTTTGAAAAAACTTGAAATCAAGGCGCTGCTGATGCTACCCATTTCTATGCTTACTGCGCCAGCGCTTCTAGGCGAGCTTTTTGCTTTCTGGCATCATGGATTTCTGAGGATTGGGGATATTCATTTTCAATGATCCCGTAAGTTTTTGCCGCATCAGCAAATGCTCCGTCGAGTTCCTGAGCTAAAGCAAGCTTTTGTAGGTACATAGGAGTAAATGCTTTATTTGGTTTGTAGTTAGCTGCTTTTTCGTAAAACTCAATTGCATTTGCAAAATCGTCCTGCTCCATGTAAGCATCCCCGGTAAGGGCATAAGCTCTCGCTTGGACTAAATAGTCATTGCTGCTAAAGTCTTTTAGATGCCTGATCGCACCATCAAAATCACCTAGCTTGAGGTAGGAGGCTCCTGCATAAAAGCTCGCCAGGTTAGCTGCAGCGGTGCTAGGGAACTCATCGATAATCTCTAGAAAGCCATAGCTATTACCATCTCCATTGAGTGCTAGACCTAGGCTGTCAGCTTCGAAATAAAATTGAGCCTGGAAAAGCTCCTCTTGGGCTGTTTTGTCTTGGTCGGTGATGTAATAATTATAGCTAGTGATCGCGATGATGATTGCAGCAATTACACCACCTACACCGAAGACCAACGCTTTGTTTTTCTTGCTACTAAAGAATTCTTCGGCTTTGTCAACTATTGCATTGGGATCTTCCAGAACATCAATGCCTTCATCCCCTTTTTTTTCTTTCGCCATCCTTACTTGTAATTCAGTCTTTGTTAATAATGACCACCAAAGAAATATTAGCGTCTCTTCGGTCTAAATTAAAGCGACCGCAAAAATACCATTTTTGTTGGGATGTAAATAGTAGGCCTAGGAATTCACAAAGGGATAATCAGACTCCACGTAGTTGTCAGTGTAGGCTTCCGAAGGTTCGGGCCAAGGCGACTCTTCAGCAAACTTCACAGTTTCAAGCACACGGTCTTTTATTGTTTTGTCAATTGCCTTCAGTTCATCCTCTGTCGCCCATTTGTTTTTTAATATCATATCCTTCACTTGCTCAATTGGGTCCTGCTTTTTGTACTCTTCTAGTTCTTCTTTGGTACGGTATTTAGCAGGGTCGGACATTGAATGGCCTTTGAATCGGTAGGTTCTAAACTCCAGAAAAGTAGGGCCGTCTCCTTTACGCGCCCGATCCGCAGCTCTCTTTACCGCATGATGAACATCTTCTACTTTCATTGCATCTACAGGCTCTGAAGGCATATCGTAGGCTTCTGCAAGTGTGTATAGATCAGTCACGTTAGAGCTTCGCTGAACGGATGTACCCATAGCGTATCCGTTATTTTCCACTACAAAAATCGTAGGTATTTTCATAAACATTGCCATGTTCAGTGCCTCGTGAAACGCTCCTTGGCGCACTGCTCCGTCTCCCATGTAGCAGATGCAGAGGTTCTTCGTGCCTTTGTATTGTTCGGCAAAGCCCAGCCCCGCCCCTAAAGGTATTTGAGCCCCAACGATTCCATGACCTCCAACAAAGTTTACCTCTTTGTCAAACATGTGCATGGAGCCGCCTTTACCCTTGGAAACACCTGTTGCTTTGCCAAAAAGTTCGGCCATGATTTTGTTAGGATCCGTACCAAGTGCTATTGGATGTGCGTGATCGCGGTAGGCAGTAATGTATTTATCACCTTCTTCAAGGGCAGATACTGCCCCGGCAGCACAGGCTTCCTGCCCGATGTATAGGTGACAAAAACCACGTATTTTTTGCTGTCCGTAAAGCTGTCCGGCTTTTTCCTCAAATCTGCGCATAAGCAGCATGCTGTGGTGCCACTCCATATATTGTTCTTTAGAAAATTCCGCTTTGCCCTCTTCTTTCTTTTTAGCTGCCATATAAATGATGTTTTTCAAAAAAGCAGTTTCACGACCTGCTATATTAGAGCTCACGAAATTAGTTTAAAATCGATGATCCTGAAAAGCCTCACGTTGACGAGTTTCAAAAATCACCAAAACGCTCAATTTAGCTTTGGTGACCGAATCAACTGTCTTTTAGGGAGGAATGGAGTGGGCAAAACCAATTTGCTGGACGCTATCTACTACCTCTCTTTTAGTAAAAGTGCTTTTAGCATTCAGGACCGCAATGCGATCATGCATGAGCATTCTTTTTTTGCCATTCATGGTAAGTACAACGATTTGACTGTTGCTATCCAAGCCGCATCCGGTAAATCCAAGACAATAAAAGTAAATGGAAGAGAACCCGATAAGCTTAGCGATCTAATAGGTTTGGTACCCTTGGTGCTGGTACTGCCTGATGATACCCAGATGATTAGAGAGGGCAGTGAAGAACGTCGTAAGTTTTTTGATGGGGCTGTAAGTCAGTTTGAGAAACCTTATCTCCAAGACCTTCTGCACTACGGCAAGCTATTAAAGCAACGAAACAGTTTATTGAAAAATGCAGAAGATCGTGGGATGAATTTGTCCCTTTTAGATACTTATGATCAGCAATTGATTCCGCTAGCGAAAAAAATCTCTCAGAGGAGAGCCGAGTTAGCAGAGGTTTTCGTGCCTTTCCTGGAAAAGAACTATCAGGATATGCACCAAGGTAATGAGCAACCTGCACTTGAATTCAGCACCGAAGTAGACGAAGGGTTTGCCGAGAAATTTAAAGCTTCTTTGCAAAGAGACCGAATTATGAGGCGGACGATGATGGGGAGTCATCGAGATGATTTTAATTTTTTGCTTAATGGTGTTCCCATCAAAAAATATGGTTCTCAGGGTCAGCAGAAAACATTTATACTGTCAATTAAGCTTGCACTCTACGATTTCCTAAAAGAAAAGACAGGCAAAACCCCGCTGCTTTTGCTTGATGATATTTTCGATAAATTGGACGATAATCGAATTCAACTTCTGATTTCTCTCCTGGCAGATGAGGTACGTTTTGGTCAAATCTTTATCACTGATGCCAGGAGCGAACGAAGTAGGGCATTGCTCTCTGATCTGGGTAATGTAGAGATCTTTGAGATATAAAACATGGATAAAGACCCAATCAAAAGCTTCCGAACTGCCTTCGAAGATTTTCTCAAAGAGGAAAATCTCACACCTACTTACAAGCAGAAGAAATTAATTGCAAACTGGGAGCAAGTGATGGGGCGCACCATCTCATCCCGGACAGAGAAACTTTTCTTCAAGGAAAAAGTGCTGTTTATCAAGGTTTCCTCTGCACCGCTAAAAAATGAAATGCTGCAAGCCAAGCAGAGAATCATGGAAATTCTTGAAAACGAGTTAGGGAAAGGAGAAGTAAAAGACGTGAGGCTCCTATGATTTATTCTTTAGCGGAAGACGCCAGGCGAGATAATAATCAAAAGCAGTGGAGTTTTGCCTGCTTGTTTTGCCAAACCCTGGGACATCAAACGCTTGAAGTACACCTTCACCATTTATTTTTCTAGAAAACTGCCATCTCATGGTAAAGCCCATATAGAGATTGGACACAATTTTACCTCGTAAATTAAGTGCTACCTCAAACCATCGTGCATTTAAGCGCTCATTGCTGTATGAAAATTCTTGTACGCCAAAACCTATATTATCGGTGTACAAAATATCATCTTTAAATCCAGCTCTACAGTACCTTAAGCCCAAAGAGAGCTCGTTTCCACTCTCCTGATCAAGCACAAAATTCCAGTTCCCTCCAAACCGCAGGTATTGTCCGCTGTTCAAGTACTCGAAGGATTCTCCCCGTTCGTTTTCTTCTATTCCAAGCTCCAGCACTGCAATTGCCCTGAACATAGAGAGGGAAGCTTGCACCTCATATGATTGATAACCAGATCCAAATGCACTCCGGCCTGCACGGATCAAGTTGGTGGCCAGTTTTAATTCATGTGGGCTCCAGTCTGGTTTTATTTTCACGAAATCTGCACTATCACTTTTAGGTTGTGAAATAGCTACCGCCGCGGTGAGAATAAGTATTATACTAAAAGAAAACCTGCACATTGGTACCTACAAGTCTGTTGGTTATGGGTCCTGGTATAGATACAGCATCTACATTGTAGGCTATAGTATCAATGTTTGTGTATACCAAACTAGCGGGACATTCGGGATCAAAAATGGAAACTTGAGGATCATAAGCAAGCTCGATAAAAAAATCCGAAGTATCGTTTTGTAGCAAATACTTAATCGAATTTCTGGCTGGATCTAAGGGTAGTAGTATAAAAGTCGAGTCTGATACGATGCTTGTGTCTGCGGGTGTAATCGATTCAATAGTACGTACAATGGTTGTGTCTCCATTATTAATTACCGTGTCAGGTGGATTGAAGGTAGTGTCGGCCGGAGTAATCGTTGTGTCCGCAGCAAACAGGTATCGGGTTGTAGAGCCTTCTATGGTGAATCGAAAAGGTGCACTTTTAGGCTCTGCTGAATCCTTGTCAAAAAATGCCATGATGAGAAAATTCAGATTGTCATCCGCTCCACAATTTTCCAAGTCCTGGCAAGAAGCAAGCATGCAACCGATGCATAGGTAAGAAATGAGCTTCAGCTTATTCATGTATTGATAATGACATCTGGCACCTGGCACAATGTTAAAGGTTAACCTTCAGATTTCGTTTATTTTTGCTTTCTACAGCAATGAAAACGAAGGGCAGAAAGAAAACGAAGGTGAACATTGTTACGCTCGGATGCTCCAAAAATCTGGTGGATTCTGAGGTGATGTTGACCCAGTTGCGAGGGAACAATATTGATGCCACGCATGAGTCTCGTAAAGAAGACGCCAATGTGGTGGTGATAAATACGTGCGGCTTTATAGATAATGCGAAGCAAGAATCCATTGATACGATCCTGCAATACATAGATGCCAAGGAAAGTGGATTGGTGGAGAAAGTATACGTCTCAGGGTGTCTTTCACACCGATACAAGGATGAGCTAAAGGAGGAAATTCCTGATGTAGATGCGTGGTTCGGCACAGGGGATTTGCCGGCGCTTTTGAAAAAATTTAAAGCCGATTACAAGAAGGAGCTACTTGGCGAGCGCATCACCACTACCAGCACTCACTACGCATATTTGAAAATCGCAGAAGGTTGCGACCGGCCTTGCAGCTTCTGTGCTATACCGCTGATGCGTGGCAAGCATGTTTCAAAGCCAATGGAGCAGGTTGTTTCAGAGGCAGCTTCGCTGGTGCGTCAAGGAACAAAGGAGATTTTATTGATCGCTCAGGATTCAACTTACTACGGGTTGGATCTTTATCGAAAGCGTAAGCTTGCAGAACTCATGGATCGCCTTGCAGATGTGGAAGGTTTGGATTGGATCAGACTTCATTACGCCTATCCCACCGGCTTTCCGGAGGACGTACTTTCTGTAATGGCGCAGCGCCCCAACATTTGCAATTATTTAGATATACCGCTGCAGCATGCCTCGAGTCGTATGCTGCAAAAGATGAGGCGAGGGACCAATCGTGAACGTACAGAAGCGCTATTACACAAAATGAGGGAAAAAGTTCCTGATATTGCGATTAGGACCACCTTAATCGCTGGCCATCCTGGTGAGATGGAACAAGACTTTGAAGAAATGCTTGATTTTGTGGAGCAAAGCAAATTTGAAAGGCTGGGGATTTTTACCTATTCACATGAAGATAATACCCATGCTTTCACCTACGAAGATGATGTTCCTGAGGAGACGAAGCAAGACCGTGCCAATGCAGTTATGGCCCTTCAAGAAGAAATTTCTCTGGGGCTTAACGAGAGGAAAATCGGGAGGGAATTCAAAGTATTGATTGACCGCATGGAAAGTGGAAATTTTATCGGGCGAACTGAATACGACTCTCCTGAAGTTGACAATGAAGTAATTATCCCTGCAGATAAAAACTACCTAAGGGTGGGCGATTTTTCTAAGATACGAATTACAGATGCTACTGCTTTTGATCTTTATGGAGTCCCAGTTCAGTAAGTTTATCAGAGCAGAAGTGAGCAGTTGTTGTATTAGAAAGCGATTTAGATACTTAGAAGAATAATCGCTTGCGAAAACACACTCTTTCTCTCCAAGAGACACAAAGTTTCTCAAAGGCATTTTTAAACTACATCGCTGGTTCAGAAGAGCTTAAGCCTTTTTATCAGTATTTTCCATCTTTAGAAAATTTCAAGTTTGCGCTTGAAAACCGTGCCTTTACTTCGGAAAAAAGAGAAGCTCTGTCTGAGGTATTTAGAGCACAATATCAGGATTTGAGCTGTGAAGGGGCGGTAGAGGATAATATCCGCTTGCTGAAAGATAAACGCACTTTTACGGTTACCACGGGTCATCAGCTTAACATTTTCACAGGTCCACTCTATGTGATATACAAGTTGATCACAGTGATCAATACTTGTAAAAAGTTGAAAGAAGCCTATCCTGATTTCAATTTTATACCGATCTACTGGATGGCGAGTGAGGACCATGACTTTGAAGAAATTAGTTCGTTCTTCTTTGCTGGGGAAGAACGTCGCTGGTTCAGCGAGCAACAGGGTGCTGTAGGTCGCTTTGATCCGCGTGAATTGAAAAAGATGGCTGCTGAATTACCGGAAGCGGCTTCTTTTTTTATTGAATCTTATAATGCCTCTACGCTTGCAGCAGCGGTGCGCAATTACATTAATCAGCTCTTTGGAGACAAGGGTCTGCTGGTCTTGGATGCGGATAATCCTGCTCTTAAACGCAGTTTGATCCCGATAATGAAGGCGGATCTGTTTAGCTACACTACGGAGAAGATTGTAGCCAGCACATCTGAACGTTTGTCCAACTTGGGTTTCCACCCTCAAGTGCATGCAAGAAAAGTCAATTTTTTTTACCTGGAAGGCGAGCTTCGTAAACGGATTGTGGCACAGGAGTCCAAGAACGCTGTGAATTTTGAGGTGCTGGACACCTCGCTGGTTTTTTCTGCTACTGAATTAGAGAAACTAATAGATTCCAACCCTGAAAGGTTCAGCCCAAATGTGATTTTGCGGCCGCTCTATCAAGAGTTGATTTTACCCAATCTGGCCTATGTAGGTGGACCTTCGGAGTTGGTTTATTGGCTCCAGCTTAAAGATCTTTTTGACCACCATTCTGTTTCTTTTCCAATCTTGCTGCCTAGAAATTTTGCTACCATCCTGTCCAAGGCAGATCAGAAAAGAGCTGCTAAGCTAGATTTATCACATCCGGAGTTCTTTGAAGACAATGAGACCCTTTTTGCAAGTTGGGTCAAGCGGCATGCCAACCATAAGCTAGATTTTGGGGATGAACTAAGTCAACTTTCTTTGCTGGAAGAAGAGATGAAGGCCCGGACCTCACCCATCGATCCTACTTTATCCCAGCACCTTGAAGCTATAAATGCATCGTTTCGTGCTAAGGTGTTCAAAGCAGAGAAGAAGTTAGTAAGAGCTGAAAAGAGACTTCACGCCGACAAACAGCGACAGATAGAAAACTTAAAATCCTCAATTTTTCCTGGCGGAGTGCTGCAGGAGCGCAAGGTCAATTTTCTAGATTTTTACACTAGGGATTCCCATTTTTTGGACAAACTAAAAGAGACCTTTGACCCGTTTGTATTTGAGATGTATTTACTTTTCGAAGGATCATAATGAAGATTGCCAGCCCCACTCTGCTAGTGGATGAAGAAACATGCCGTGCAAACATTGGCAAAATGAAGTCACGTGCACAGAAAGCAAAGGCGGTATTGAGGCCTCATTTTAAAACGCATCAATCTGCAGAAATTGCGGCATGGTTTAAGGACGCAGGTATTGAGCAATGCACAGTAAGTTCTGTTTCCATGGCGAAGTATTTTGCTTCTCACGGCTGGAAAGATCTGTCAATTGCATTTCCATATAATCCTCTTGAGGCAGATGCGGTAAATGAACTTGCGGCAGATTTGAATCTGAATATCTGGATTGAATCCGAAGAGAGCTTGACGGAAGTAAAAAGTAAAATCAAGAATCCGATAGGTTATTTTATTGGTATTGACGTGGGCTACCACCGCACTGGTATAGATCCGCGGCAGCTAGATAAAATTGCCCGTTTGGTGGGCCAGCAATCGGAAAACCATATTTTTAAAGGGTTCATGTCTCATGCTGGCCACACATACGGTGCAAAGGGAGCTGAAAACATTCGGTGGCTGTATGAAGGAGCAAAGAAGATGCTCCTGCCTTTACGCGATAAATTTGGAGGAATTGTCTCGTTTGGAGATACTCCGTCTTGTAGCATCATTGAAGACCTTTCTGACTATGATGAGCTGCGCCCAGGTAACTTTATTTTTTACGATTGGATGCAGCATGACCTGGCATCTTGTAAGGTAGAAGAGATTGCGGTGTGTTTAGCCTGTCCTGTAGTTGCTATCCATCCCGATCGAAATGAAGTGATAGTGCAGGCGGGAGCGGTCCATTTATCTAAGGATTATATCGAAGAGGAGGCGGGAAAAACTTTTGGAAAAGCAGTGAGACTGGATTCTAGTGGCTGGTCTCGGCAAATTATGGGCAATGTGGTGCGTTTATCCCAGGAGCATGGCACCATCCGACTTGAAGATCCTGAATTGGCGTCAGTAAAGATTGGGGATCTGCTGGGTATTATACCGGTGCACTCTTGCTTGGCAGCTGACCTTCAAGGACATTATATATCAACAAAAGGTGAAAAGATTGAGAAACTTATTAAATCGTAGCTGTGTAGCCTTTTTTTTCTTTCTGGCTTGTATCCACTTTGCCATCGCCCAAGAACCTACCCCAAGTTCTCTGGATCATATGATTGGGCAGATGATTATGATAGGAGTCGGCGATTTCAATGAAGCGGATGTGGGCGAGCCAATATTTGCTGATATTGCCGCAGGGAAAGCGGGAGGAGTGGTGCTCTATGAAAAAAACATTCGCAAAAGGAAATCGAAAAAGGCACTTGCTGACCTGGTTGGTGCGCTGCAATCACAAGCTATGGTTCCGCTTTTTGTGAGTATAGATGAAGAGGGTGGATGGGTCACTCGCCTAAAATCGAAATATGGATTTCCTGAAAATGTTTCTGCCCAATATTTGGGTGACCTGGACGAGCTCGATTCAACTCGTTTTTATGCGCTACAAACTGCTCAGTTGCTGGATAGCTTGGGAATCAATATGAACTACGCTCCGGTAGTAGATATCAACAGTAATCCCGCAAATCCGGTAGTAGGTAAAATAGAACGTAGTTTTTCGGCTGATCCAGCGAAAGTGATTGCCCATGCCGAGGTGGTAGTTGAGTCGCATCAAAAGATGAAAATAGCCTCTGTGCTCAAGCATTTTCCTGGTCACGGAAGCAGCACAACTGATACCCACTTAGGACTTACAGATGTTACCGAGACATGGCAGTTAGATGAGCTTTATCCATATGTGGCACTCATTGATAGCGGAAAAGTGGATGCCATTATGACTGCACATATTGTTAACAAGTTTTTGGACCAGCATGAAAGGCCTGCTACGCTATCTTATACTGTGATTGGTACCCTACTGCGTGACTATTTAAAGTACCAGGGAGTGGTGATTTCAGATGATATGCAGATGGGTGCAATAGATAATGAGTATGGACTAAGGGAGGCGATACGCCTATCAGTGCTTGCTGGCGTTGATATTTTGATGTTTGCCAATAATGTGAGTGATGAAAATCTGATATCTGCATCTAAGGTGCACGATATTTTGAAGGCCCTAGTCGCTGATGGAAGTATCGAGTACGACCGGATCGTTTTGTCGTATAATCGAATTTCTGAGCTCAAAAAGAAACTTGGACTCCTGGACGAAGAATATTCAGAGATGTTGAAGCAGAAATTATCGGTCTTCGAGTAAGTTTTTCGCATCGATCACAAGACCTGCCCCCAGCATCAGTATGATGCATAAAAAAAGCCTCGTAGGGAGGCTCTCAATTTTTTAAATGTGCTTTGATCTTTAATTGCCGTCGGCCGGTGGATCTATTCCCAATTTTTTTAAAACGAGGTTTGTTACGTTATCCTCTTCTCTTGCGTACAGCAGTATGCTTAGGCCACCAGAATTCATGCTAAAAACATGCGTGTACGCATTTTCTTTAGAAACCGACTCTATTGCAGTGCCGATCTTTTCAAATGCAGGTTGTAAAAGCTCGTTTCTTTTGTTCACAAGACGCTGCTGTGCGTCAGCCTCGAATGACTGGATCGATTGCTGCATGCTCAACAATTCATTTTCAATATCAGCTCGCACTTCTTCGGCCATTGACTGGCCATTTTGCTGATATTCTCCTAGCTTGGTTTGGTAGTCTTTGTATTTTGCCTCGAGTCGGGAGGATAGTTGCTTTTCGTATGCGCCAAGTTCGCTCTCTATCTGCTTTGCTTCTGGCATCAGACTTAAAACGTACTCAACATTGGTATACCCTATCTTTAGTTGTGCCATCAACCCAAATCCGATGATGGTCATTGCTGCGCTAAGTAATAATCTAGTTTTCATGTCAATTTTTATTTTGTTCGATTACTTGGGGTCTTTTAAGGTTCCTTGCAATTATTTCATTTTCAAAGATTACCCGGAAGTGTCTTTTCAAGAACTGTGCATCAATTGTTGCCTATGCTTTGGTTTTCTACCAATCCAAGGTCTTCTAGCACAAAATCAGTGTAATCGTGGATAGGATCCGTATAGATCATCACCAAGTCGCCCGATTTATCAAAAACAATTTGCAGTCTATTATTTTTTGCAACACGCTCCACTGAATCAAAAACCTGATCCTGTACCGGCTTCACAAGCTCTTTCTTTTTCAAAAAGTAAAGTCCTTCAAATCCAAAAATAGACTGCTGATACTCTTGCACTTCTTTCCAGTTTCTTTCTATCTCAGTATTTCTCTCCTCCCACATTTCTTTAGTGAGCAGAACTTCTTCTGCTCTTAAATCAACTTCCATTTGCTCTACTTTTTGATAGCGTTCCTGAATCTCTTGTTCCCATCCCGTAGCTAACTTTTCTATTTCGGTTTGGGCTTCTTTGTACTCAGGCATCTTCTCCAGGATATATTGAGTATCTACATATCCAAATTTCTGCGCAAAAGTAAGATTTACTGCTGCTAGCGCAAACAAGAGTGCTTGTATCTTTTTCATCAAGGTGGGTAGTTCTATTAACGGATTTGCTGTCCGATGGAAAAATGAAACTGAGGGCCGGAATTATCCATTGCGCCGGGCACTCGGTCAAAACCGTACGCCCAGTCGATCCCCATGAGGCCAAACGCTGGCATAAAGATTCTAAGGCCCACGCCTGCAGATTTTTTTATTGTATAAGGGTTAAAGTCAGAGAAGTTATCCCAGTTGTTTCCGCCTTCTACGAAAGTTTGCACGTATATCGTTGCTGATTGCGCAAGTGAAATCGGATATCTCACTTCCATTACATATTTATTAAAGATTGTACCGCCCTCGATATTGTTTTCTACGTCTCTGGGAGTGATGGAATTGTTAGGATAGCCGCGCAGGCCTATCACATCTGTACCAAGCAAGAAATTTTGCCCTGTTAAACCATCTCCGCCAAGCTGGAATCTCTCAAACGGACCTACACCTACTTCATCAGTGTAGGATCCCAGGTATCCAAAGTGAGCCCTTGCCGCTAGCACGAGCTTTCCTGTAATCGTCAGATAGTACTTACTATCAAAATTCCATTTGTGGTATTCTAAAAGTTTAAATCGCTCTTCTGGCAGTGCATTCTCATAGTCAAGATCTCGCCAAAGCGACCATGGGGGCGTTACTGAAGCTGCCAAGGAAATCTCTGATCCACTTCTTGGATACATTGGATTGTTCACGGATCTTCGGGCGATTGTGGCATTGAAGGTCAAGCTGTTTGCCACTCCAGTTTCAAATCCCAATGCACGGCTGGTGAATTGCTCTAAATCATAGCGCTGATAAGATACACCTGTACTTACCACAAAAAAATCATCGGGCCACTGCACCCGTCTTCCTAGGGAAACAGAAGCTCCAGTCACTTTGAGAGCTCCTAGCGGTCGCTCGCTACTGAATCGGTTGATAATGCTTTGCACAGATTTACTGTAGCTCAAGCTCAGCGCGTTGGGCCTTCTGCCACCTAGCCATGGCTCTTGAAAAGACACGGAATAGCTCTGAAATTGTCGTCCGTTCGCTTGAAATCTTATTCCTAAAGATTGACCATCTCCTACAGGAAGCCCTCTCCAGTTTTCAGGCTTAAATATGTTCTGTATAGAAAAATTGTTGAATGAAACACCAAAGGTTCCCACAAAGCCAAAGGCCCCGCCCCAACCTCCTGAGAGCTCTATTTGATCATTCGATCTTTCTACAAGTTGCCACTCAATGTCGGCAGTCTCGTTAATTGGATCTGGAATTACATTGGGGTTGATTTGTTCAGGATCGAAATATCCTAATTGAGAAAGTTCAGATTGCGTCCTTATGATGTTTGAGCGGCTAAACTTGTCGCCGGGTCGAGTCCAAAGTTGTCTTAAAATGACATAGTCATTGGTTTTGTCGTTTCCGCTCACCGACACTTGATCTAAGGTTGCTTGTGCACCCTCGTAAATTCGCATTTCTAAATCGATTGAATCTTCTTGTACCGCCACTTCAACTGGGTTTATGCTAAAGAATAAGTAGCCATCGTCCATGTAAAGAGAGCTGATATCAGGACCGTTTGGATTGAAGTTGAGCTTTTTGTTTACCAGGTCGAGATCGTAAACATCGCCACTTTCAATGCCAAGGATCTGCTCAAGCTCTTCATCATTGTAGATGTAATTTCCCGACCAGCTGATGTCTCGGAAATAATATTGATTTCCTTCGCTTACTTCCAACCCGATGTTCATGTGCTTGCCGCTGATGCTGTAGGTGGTATCTGAAACAATCTCCGCATCACGATATCCCTTGGAATTGTAAAAGGCGATAAGCAAGTCTTTATCGGTCTCGTATTCATCCTGAAGGAATTTGGCCGCCTTGAAAAAGTTGAAGTTTACGTGCTGGGCCATGTATTCTCGGAGTTCCTCTTTATCTACTTTTCGTTGGTTTCTCACTAAATTGAATAGCGTTGGCGGATATAGCAATTTGGGTGCTTTTTCTACTATTTCGGTAGGTAGTGAAAACTTGGGTACCATCCCTGTCTTCTTGAACTTGGACCTAAGCTTGGCGGAGGTGAAAGCTTCATTTCCTTCAAATTGAATATTTCTGATCTTTACTTTTTGTCCTCTTTCTATGTCAATTCTCAGATAGGCACTGTTTCTGAGGATCGTATCTGCCTGCTGGACAATATCTACCTCAGCGTTTAAATAACCTTTACCTTCCAAATACTTACGTACAGCAAGCTCAGTATTTTTCAATAATACGTCAGTAAGCATCTTCCCTCGCACCACTCCAATTTTTTCTTCGATCTCTCCTTTCTGGGTTTTGTTCACACCTTTGATAATGTATTTGGATAGTCTTGGTCTTTCGGAAAGTTCAATCACCAACCAAACGCGATTATCCTCAACTTTGGATGCGTAAATAGATACATTTCCAATTATTCCCTGCTTCCATAATTTTTTTATGGCGGTAGTGATTTCGTCCCCTGGAACTTTGATTTTATCACCTACGCGTAAGCCTGATAGAGAAATCAAGGCATTGTTGTCCAGAAATTGTACGCCGCGTACCTCTATGTCGGCGATTTCGTACTCTTTAGGACTTGAGTAATTGATGGAAAGCCCATTACCAGTTGTGTTTTGATTCTTTCCAAAAACCACCTGCCCGTTAGATACTTGGGCGAGAAATACTATCAATAAAGCACCTAAAACCTGTCTCATATACTCACTTGTTCACTGGTTTTACCAAACCTTCGTTCCCTCTGTTGGTACGATAAAATAGCCTCGTGCAGATCTTTTTTCCTGAAATCAGGCCAAAGCACTTCACTGAAATACAACTCTGTATAGGCAAGCTGCCAGAGCATAAAATTGCTGATACGCATTTCACCACTTGTCCTTATTAGTAATTCTGGATCCGGCATACCAGCTGTGCTTAGGGCTGCATCTATAGAAGATGCAGAAATGGTCCCAGAAGTTTCTTTTATCTGGTTTACTGCTTGTAGAAGATCCCACTTTCCGCTGTAGTCAAGTGCCAGCACAAGTTCCATTCCGTTGTTGATACGGGTACGCTCAATTGCCTGATCCAGACTTTTCTGGGTTCCCAAAGGAAGGTTGTCTAATTGGCCGATCGCCTTCAGGCGGATGTTATTTTCTTGTAGTGTAGAAAGCTCGTCTTTGATGGTTTTCACCAAAAGTGTCATTAAGCCATCTACTTCCAGCTTCGGTCGATTCCAGTTTTCTGTGGAAAAAGCAAACAAGCTGAGATATTTCACATTAAGTTCAGCGCATCCCTCAGTTACGTCGCGTACTGCCTCAATCGCATTTTGGTGGCCAAAGATCCGCTTGATACCTTGCCGCTGGGCCCAACGTCCGTTTCCGTCCATAATGACGGCTATGTGAGAAGGAATATTATCAGAGTCTATATGTGGATGCGATGATACCATGAAGCATCTTCAAGAAATAAAAGAGCACAAAAATGCGCTGTTTTTTCCTTTAAGTAAAACCATATCAGCTAATTAACTTCTCTTAACGCGCCAGAAGTGACTGATTAGGATTGTATGGGAAGGGACAAGGCACGTTAAATAAAATGATGCTGAAGGATAATCCAGAGTAGAAATACCAGTCATCATCTTTGGGATTTCCGTACTGGTAATTTTTATTCGTGATATCACCATCTGAAATACCATCGAGGTAATCGAAAAAAGTTTTTCTCGCACCTGCTTCAATACTCACCGTAAATCTTTTTTGAATCAAGTATTTAAATCCTACACCCATCGGTAGCGAAAACTGAAAACGGCCCACCTCCTCATCTGTAGGTGCATTGTATCTCAACACTCCTAACCCTCCAAAAATGTAAGGAGAGAAATTGACGGGGGCGTTTTTGGTTTTAAAATCCAGAAAGTGGTATTCGAATACAGAGGATAATTCTAGTAGTCGGGCACTAAAAGATTGATCCCGCTGAACTGCAAAGGCATCAATCGGCGTTTCGGCGCCTCTCAAAGTCCCTAGCGTAGCTCCAAGTCTTACAGTAAAAATTTCCGAAAAATTCATGCGGTAGAATGCTGTGCCCGCGAGTGAACTTGTGCTAAAGCTATAGCCTCTTACCAGATCGCCACTGTAATTCATTGAACCTAATCCGCCACCAAACTCCATGAATTGTGCTGATGTCGATGAAAAAGAAAGTAACAGTATCCAGTAGAAGATTTTTTTCATGATTCAGCAAGTATTACCTACCGAAGGATACGATAAAAACGAAGATTTCGTATGGATAGGGTTGAAAGGTTCAGATCTACCCTTATCTGTATTTTGCCCTTCGCCTGATCACACCGCCCATGTTGTAGGTAAGTTTGAGCTGTGTCATCATGATAAAGTCGCTATCGCCGGCATCCCCTCTCTTTTCACCCTCTGGCCTTACACCAGAATTTGCTCTGAAAAAACCATCAGCACCTTGCACCATATTAATGCCGGAGAGATCTCGTGCGTCTCCATTGGAATCAAAAGGTACAGCACTCTTATCGGACATAATTCTACCTAGCGGATCAGTAAAGCTGTCTAAAGCTCTATAATTCGTACTTACATCGTCGATGTAATCAGTCCAGAGGTATCGAAAGCCAAATTCAAGGCTTGCGTTGAGAGGGGTACCTGGAATACGCAAAGTCGCTCCTACAGAAAATGGAATTGAAAAATCAATGTTTCTATAGTCGTTTCCTTCGGTCTGTAGGGGTCTGAGTTTTACCCATTCGCCCGCTTGCGGCAAAGGCACACTCTCGTCATTTGTAGCCTGATAGTCGAAATCAGGTACTAACCCATGAGGTTCGTGATGAAACACCGCGCCACCTACGAAGAGATAGACATTAAATGGAAGCCGTTGGTTTGGCCCCCCGTAGTTGGGTAATAGGTAAATTTCCAGACCCAGTTGAAATTCTTTTATGTCGTTTCTGAAACTCAAATTACGCTGGTACCTTCCGGCGTTATCCCCTGACGAGGGGCTTGCTGATACATCATCGCCAAAAACGCGTACCCAGTTAGCTCCTGCCCGCAGAGCCAATGAGTGATTAAACTTGTATCCACCAAAGAGCCCAAATCCTGGCCTTGTAAAAGAAATATCGGTACTTGCTCTTCGTGATACTGGGGCTAAATCACCAAAGTAATTTCCTGCGTTTAGTGCGCCCCCTACATACCAATAAGGACGAAATCTACCTGCGCTAAACCTTGCCCCACTGTATTTTGAAATTTTCTTGCTGGTTTTTCTTCTCTTCTTGTACTTGTTTTTCTGGGCGTCTGCATCGAAGGCCAGCCCTAGCACCATCAGGGTCAAGAAGATGGAAAGTATACGACTAAATTTCATTGCGGGCGAATTTTTTAAAGAATGCAAATCTATTCCTTTGTATCCAGTGCCAAGGTATTTTTGTTTGGCAAATCGTGCTAAAAGTAATTGTTTTCGGCTTAACAACTCATTATTAGGCTCTTTTCGCACTTATTTTCGACCAAAAACGTTATCAGTTCCTTTTATCAAAACCCCATCCAAGCTTATTTCTAATGGTATCAGGAAAGTTGATTCCATCGATACGAATCAGCCTTGCATAAAATGGTGCTTTTTTTATCCGCAGTTCCAAGTCTTTCTCTATGGTCTCGGATCTAGAATCTAAAGAGATGAGGTAGCTACGCTGGCGTGTTTCGATCTCGAAACGCAATATTGAATCATCACTTACAATTAAGGGTCGTACGTTCAGGTTATGTGGACTGACAGGGGTAATCACGAAATCTTTGGCATCAGGCATCATTAAGGGCCCTCCACAACTGAGTGAATATCCCGTCGAGCCTGTAGGTGTTGAGACCATTAAACCATCAGCCCAATAATTATTTAAATATTGATCGTTGATAAAGGTCTTTACCCGTATCATCGATGAAAGGTCTTTCCTTAGAATTGCACATTCATTGAGTGCAAAAGTCTTTCCATCAAAAAGTGATATGTCGCTTTCTATCGAGATTAAAGATCGCTTTTCTATCTCGAAACTGCCCTTGAAAAGTAGGAAAAGTGATTCTTTGATGTATTCTTTAGCTATCGATGCAAGGAACCCAAGCCGACCCATGTTTATGCCCAGAATTGGGATTTGCAATTTCCCAACCAATAAGAAACTTTCAAGGAAGGTGCCGTCACCACCAAGGCTCAGGACAAGGTCTAGGTCTTCTTCAAATTCATTAAGCGTAGGGAGACCTTCAGTGAGTGATTCATTTCGCTTGCAGAATTCTGCAGTGTAAAAGACTTCAACTCCCTCTTTTAAAAGTCTATCTATGATCTGCGTAAAGTACTTTTTGGAGGAGTCTTCTATCCCAAGACCGTGGATAGCTGCTTTTTTGATCACAGATCGAGGAATTTCATCAATTGCCCGTACCTATTTTTTTCGTCAAAAGTTTTGTCTTCGGTATTGTAAGTAGCAGTAACCTGGTATCCACTTTTTGAAAGACCTGAAGTGATTTGGGTTATGTCCTGGTGATTGATTCGCAACAGGATATCTATTAAAGAGGGATCATCGATATCGGGTATCACATTTGCTCCCAGAATAGTAGATCCATTCATTTCTGTGATACGTGCAATCTCCGCTAAAGAATAATCGTTTAAAGAGGACCTCAGGACAACAATTGCCCCTGAGGACTTTACAAATGCAGTATTTGAAAATTCTTCAAATAAGTCTTCCATTAAAATGATACCCAAAAACTTACCATCAAAATCATGGACTGCAACCATTGATACCTCGTGCCGATTGAGCACTTTCAACACATCAAAGTAGTGATTCTGGGCCCCAACGTTGCATGAGTTGGCAATAAGCGGGTATTCGCCAACCTTTGCTTTGATAATAGCAGCATCAAACAAAAGGTCTTCTGTGATGAATCCCAGCAAGTCCCCACTATTTACTACGGGTAACTCACTCAACTTGAGGTCATCCATCAATTGTTTAGCCAAAGTGATATCATCTTCGGCATTTAGGTGCGGAATACGTCGATTTATTAAATCAGCTGCAATCATTTGAAAGGGAAGTTAGTCATCCTAAGACAAAAAAACATTTTGGGACTTGCTACCATCCATAAGTGAGTCAATTAGATCTTGGATGTGAGGAATCACACTGCCGAACCAACCAAAAACCATCGGTCCCGCCGCTACAATATGAGGATAGATTACGCTTTTCGTGCCAAATTGTCTCTCTGTATCAAAACCTACTGTATTCAAGATCCAAAGGGCGATACTTACTAAAATTCCCCATTTAAAAAGACCTATTACTGCTCCGGCAATGTTATCGACTAGTCCCAAGATCGTTACATCGATTGAGCGTTTAAGAATACGACCTCCTATTTTGATCCCCACACTGAACAAAATGAAAAGCCCAATAAAGACCAAGACTGCAAGCACGCTATGATAGCTACTGTCTGGGAAAAAAAAATCTGTGATTGGGACTGCCAGTTTTAGCGCCAAAATAAGGCCCAAAATGAATCCCAGAAGAGAGACGATTTCTATGATAAAGCCATTTAAATAACCTTTTACAGCCCCGAAACCCAGAATAATAACCAGTATGATATCTAAGGTATTCAATCAGCTAAGCAGGTTTTTAGCAATTTGAGAGATAATCTTTCCATCTGCTTGCCCGGCAAGCTCTTTGGTGGCAGATCCCATCACCTTGCCAATATCTTGAGGAGTTTTTGCTCCCACTTTTTCAATGACCAACTTCACTTTTTCCTCGATCTCTGCTTCAGACAACTGTTTCGGAAGGAACTCTTCAATCACTGCCAATTCAGAGCGTTCAGTAGCAGCCAGATCCTCTCTTTTCTGATCTTCAAAGACCTGAATAGAGTCTCTTCGCTGCTTTGCAGCTTTTGTAAGCAGCTTTACTTCCACTTCTTCAGAAAGGCTTTGACTTCCGCCCTTCTCTGTCTCTGCAAGCAGAATTTGTGACTTTATCGCCCGGAGTGCCCGTAATCGATCTTTATTCTTGCTCAGCATTGCCTGTTTGATTTCTGCTTCTATTGTCGACTTTAAGCTCATTTTTTCAATTTTCGTTTAAACAACTTTGCGAATAAAAACATTCTTTTATCATGAGCCAACTGAGTGTAAACATCAATAAAATCGCAACACTGCGAAATGCCCGAGGATCCAACAAACCAAACGTAGTAACTGTTGCTCAGGACTGTGAGCGCTTTGGTGCTCAGGGAATCACTGTACACCCAAGACCAGATGAGCGACATATTACCACCCAGGATGTATATGATCTTAAAACGGTGGTGAAAACAGAATTTAACATAGAAGGCTATCCGGACGCTCGATTCCTTAAAATAATAGAGGAAGTGAAGCCAACCCAGGCGACACTGGTTCCAGATCCGCCAGAAGTCCTGACATCAAATGCAGGCTGGGACACCCACAAGCAAGGTGATTTTTTGCGGGATGTGGTAGAGCAGATCAAGTCATATGGTGTGAGGTGCTCCATTTTTGTAGAGCCAAGTAGGGCAGTGATGGATGGTGCTATTGCTTGTGGTACAGACCGGGTGGAGTTATTTACTGAAATGTATGCTGCCGCATTTCCTATTGATCCTAGCAAAGCAGTGGGGTCATATGCAGACGCTGCAAAATATGCTGTTGACTTAGGCCTGCAATTAAATGCAGGTCACGATCTGGATCTTTCTAACTTGAAATTCTTCAAACAATCAATTCCCGATCTACTGGAGGTTTCTATCGGTCATGCTTTGGTTTGCGATGCACTTTATTACGGCCTAGAAAACGTGATCCCTATGTACAAAAGGTTGTTGGATTGACCCTTCGTTCAGTTTGGAAGTGAGGGTCATGCGTTTCTCATCTTCTCAAGTGATATTCTGGCGATAAAGATGCTGCCTAGAGCTAGGATGGTTCCCAAAATAAAGGGAGCACCCGGGAAGTAGACCTCATTCTCTGCATTCGTGTAATACCGGAAGATCCCTGTCATAATCAACGGGCCCAAAATGTTTGAAACCGTCATCAGGCTAGTAAGCCCTCCCTGAAGCTCGCCCTGGGCATTTTTAGGGACTTTGCTGGTCATCAAAGATTGCAAGGCCGGTCCTGCCAAACCTCCAAATGCATAAGGAACGATAATGACGTATAGCATCCATGACTCAGAAGCTATTCCCAAAAGGGACAGCCCCACTATATTGAAAATAAAGCCAACATAGACTGCATTTACCTCGCCGATTTTCTTTACCACCGGCCCTACGATACCGCCTTGTACTATAGAAATCATTATTCCAACAAAAGTGAGGGAGAGTCCGATCTCCTTAGCTCCCCAACCAAACTTCTCGGTGGTGAAATAGGGCCAATTAGCGTGAGTAGCATTGGCAGCTATGTAGATAAAGAAAAGGCTAATTACTAGGCCAATGATTAGTTCGTAATTGAAGATTTGCCTTATTGTACCAAATGGGTTCGCCCGCTGAAGCGAAAATATCCTTCTATCTTCAGTTTTGAGAGATTCTGGGATTACAAAGTACCCATAAAGAAGATTCAAAAATGCCAGGCCTGCAGCCGCAATAAACGGGACTTTAGTGCCGATCTCGCCAAGCAAACCACCCATACTAGGCCCCACTACAAAGCCAAGACCAAAAGCAGCCCCTATCATGCCAAAGTTTTTTGCTCTATCTGTGTCACTGCTGATATCTGCAATGTAGGCATTGGCCACTGTGACGCTGCTACCACAAATTCCAGCAATAATTCTCGCCAAAAAGAACCAAGCAATTGAGGGTGCAAAAACGATAACCAGATAGTCAATTCCGAATCCTAAGAGGGCCAAAAGTAGTAGTGGACGTCTTCCATATTGGTCGCTCAAGCCTCCTATAATAGGTGCGAAAAGGAATTGCATTACCCCATATGCTGCAGTAAGCAAGCCTCCGGTGATCGCTGCCTCGCTGGCGTCAAGGCCGCCAACTTCCTCAAATAGCTTTGGTAACACTGGAATTATGAGTCCTATCCCTAAAATATCTATGAGCACTGTGATGAAAATGAAAATCAGTGCCGCTTGCTTTTTCTGCATGGTGGTAGGTTCGGATTTTAGATTGAGTGAAAAACAGGAATGAACAAGATGCGCAAAAGTACGGTCTGTACTTCCTACAATTCAAATAAGATTCTTTTTGATAGTAGGTGAAAACGTCTCACATGCAGGACAGCCGCGGCGGTCAAACCGATAAAGAGTCCGTACCAAATCCCGAGAATACCTTGTTCCAAGTGAAAAGCCATGAAATAGGCTAGTGGAATCGCTATCAGCCAGTAGGCTATAAAGGTGACGGCAGTGGGCACATAAACATCTTTAAGTCCGCGCAGTGTTCCGAGCCCAACTGCCTGTACTCCATCCGAAATCTGAAAAGCCGCCCCAATGATCAGCAGTGATGATGCCATTTGAATAACTTCCGGGTCTTCAATATAGAGTTCCGGAAGTAGATCCCGACTCACAATCAATAATACCCCGCACAGCGCCATAAATGCTACAACCAGCCAAAAAGATGAAAAGCCTGCTAATCTTAAATTTTTTCGGTCTTTGAGACCCATTTGGTTGCCTACTCGAACACTGGCCGCCGTAGCAATTCCACTGGCAGACATATAGGTTACCGCTACGATGCTTATTGCAATTTGGTGAGCAGCCAGGGCTTTGGCACTGATCCAGCCTATCATGATGGCGGCTGTAGCAAATGCACCAACTTCAAATACGTATTGGAAACCAAGCGGTATACCCAGCTTAAATTGTTGCTTGATCTTTTTAATGGAAAAACTTCTCTTCAGCCCCTTCCAAAGTTTTTGTGTTGAGTAAATCATGAGAAACATCATGATCAATCGCGAGCAGGCCGACGCTACGCCTGCTCCATTAAGTCCCAGAAAAGGAAACCCATATTTGCCGTAAATCAGTAAGTAGTTTAGTCCAATATTAATTAGGTTCCCTATGATTGAAACTACCATTGGGGTTACTGTATCTGAGAGTCCTTCGGCATACTGACGAAAAGATTGGAAAACCATCACTGGTATGATAGATCCTCCTATAATGATCAGGTAGGGGGTCGCAGCACTAACCACTTCCTCTTCCTGCCCAAAAGAGGACAGAAAAAACGATAGTAAAAGAGTAAAAAGGAATATGAAGACGCCAAGCAGCAAATTCAGTACGATGTTGTTTTGAAGAAGGGAACGAAGCTTAGGTTTGTTACCAGGATTCGTCGAGGATACAAGAGGCGTAAGCGCATTACTTACTCCAATCCCAAACAGAAAAAGCACATAAAATATTGAGTTGGCAAAAGTAGCGCCAGCCAATGGTATTACGCCCAACCTTCCCACCATCACACTGTCTGCCACGCCCACCATTATATGCCCAATCTGTCCAATCACAACCGGTGTGGCCAGCAGTATATTTTTTTTGAGGTGAGTCTTGATTGTCATTGATGAGCTTGCATCAAGCTGCTTCGTAAGCGCACTGTGGCTTGATTATTTAATGTAAGTAGCTCCCAGCGTTTACGTCAAAAGTTGCTCCGGTAGCGTGATCGGCTAGACCGCTGGCGATAAAAGTAACTAGCGGAGCAATGTCTTTGGGTTCTGTGAGTCGCTCAAGTGCAAGGTCATCTTTTGCTATCCCTTCACCATACTTTTGAATAAATTCCTGAGACATATCTGTTCTTACGAATCCTGGAGCGATAGCAAATGCCTTGATTCCATCTTTTCCGTGTGATCTTGCAAGCGTTTTGGTCAGTGAGACCAGTCCTGCTTTGGACACTGCGTAGGCAGCATAGGCCTCCTCTTCACCTCTAAATGCAGCTCTGGAGGCAATGTTGATAATTCTCCCAGCAGCCCTCCTTGATTTGAAATGATTAATGGCTTTTTTGCAAAGTAGCGCACTAGAAGTAAGATTTGTTTGAATGGTATAATTCCAGGATTTCATCCACTGATCGTCATCCTCGGCAGTGTTGGCAGCCAAGGCAATCCCAGCATTATTGATCAGAATCTCAACACTGCCCATTTCCAATGCTACGCGTTCAAATAGCTTGCCTGCCTCCTCTGGTCGTTTGAAGTCTGCCTGAAATGCTTTTGATTCATTCCCAAGAATGTGTGCAAGGTTCTCTGCTTCCCTGACGTTTTTGTGATAATGAATGGCAATGGTAGCACCGGCTTCTGCCAGTTTGGTCGCCAGGGCTTTCCCTATGCCTCTGCTGGCTCCGGTTACTAAAATGTTTAATCCCGACAGATTGATGTACATCCTAAATTTTTTGTGAATAATGTCAACTGTCTTGTAATGATAGGCACTCATCTAGAAAGATGACTATAAATATTAGCCTAACGCTTAGTTTTGTTAATTTACGCCTCCTCGGCTAGGAGACTCACCAATTAATTTAGAGAAGTAACCACAAATTTTTTTTAATGGGTATTATTATTCCCTTACTCCTAATCACTTTTTGCTGCATCATTATTTGGAGAGCCGGAGATGGATTTATGACTGCATCAGAGTATGTAGGTCGCAATCTGTCTGATGGTGTCCGTGGGGCTACTATCAACGCGATCGCCAGTTCTATGCCTGAGGTTTTTACCTCTTTGTTTTTCCTTTTTGTTCTAAAAGATGCTGAGGGTTTTTCCGGCGGTATTGGGACTACTGCAGGAAGCGCAATATTCAATGGTATGGTAATTCCTGCCGTCGCGGTTTTGGCTGTAATCGGGATGAAATTGACTAAAAAAGTTCACGTCTCTCGAAAAGTTATGCTTCGGGATGGGATTGCCCTTATTCTAGCAGAGTTGATCTTCCTCATATTGATCAGTGGGTCTACATTGTATTGGTATCACGGTATGATTTTGATGTTGGTATATGTAGCATACATTGTCTATATGTTCACCACCATGAAAAAGAGTGCATTAGTTCCAGAGGAAACTACAGAAGAAAAAGAAGTTTTCGAAGAGTCCCAAGAGCCTCAGGGGCCTTTTCTCAAAGGACTCATCACTTTTGATCTGGAGCGGTTATTTATTGGTAACAATGCCATCAGCGCTGCTCGGGCTTGGTCATTGTTGATTTTTTCAACCATCTCTATCGCCCTGGTTTGCTATTTCTTAGTATTAGCCTGCGAATGGATAGGATCGGATACATATGAGGTAGTGGGGTTAGGTGAGTTCAGTGGGTTGAACATTCCAGTGATGTTTGTTGCGCTGATTCTGGCCTCTGCAGCATCTAGTTTTCCAGATACCATCATCTCAATTAAAGATGCGAAAAACGGGCAGTATGATGATGCCATTTCAAACGCACTGGGAAGTAATATTTTTGACATTTGTTTCGCTCTGGGGTTCCCATTGTTTGTTTTTACGCTGATCTACGGCCCTCTTCAAATGCCTCCAGAAATTGTAGATCTTAGCAGTGAGTTGCGACTGCTTTTGTGGTTTTTGACTGTATTGGCAGTAATCATCTTTACCAGTGGAGATTACTTTGGCAAGGGTAAATCTTATCTCCTGCTTACGATTTACTTTTTATTTGTCCTCTACATTGTGGGTAGGGGTTCAGGCAGCGAAATCGCTCAATCAATTGCAGATGTCTTATTGAGTATTGTAAGGTTCTTTAAAATCGGCTAGGGTGTTACGGTATGCCTGTACAGCTATCAATAGCTTCCGCTTTATCCAGTAAATGAAATTTTTTGGCGATATAGAATCTTCTTGGTAGAAGAAAATTGTACCGAGTCATTACAGCTTCTATCTTTGCATAAAATTGATAAGGTATGCAGCTTACTAATCCAGCCGTAACTGAAGGCGTTGATCTTTTTGTGAACATTGTAGTGATCCTTTTGGCTTTTGCCAATGCCATTTCTTTTGTGAATTCTCGAAAAGAGAAAAAGAAAAATTAAAGGTGATCCTTTTTGTGATTACTTACTTTCTTGTTTGGCAAAATCCAAACACAAGCAATCGCTGAAATAAACATCACAATTATCAGTATTAGCATTTCCATCTTTAGCGCTTTTTTAGCAAAAATAGCAGTACAGTTTTTGCAGATCAAATTTTGATTTGTCTATTCTCTTTTAAAGCGCCTTTTCCATCTAATAGGCCTATCTCCTTACTGTTCCAGCATTTTATTTTCTCTTGTAATTAGTTTGTCGGGGTAATCCTATTCTGTTTTAGTAATTTGAGGACGTTAAGAATGAGTGATTCTAAAACATCCTTGAGGGTACTGCTCACCGACGATCACGCGCTTTTTAGAAAGGGGATGATGATGTTGGTTAAATCTTTTGATGAGGTAAAATATCTTACCGAAGCTGATGATGGGAAAGAGGCAATGCTCAAACTGAGAGAGCAAGATTTTGATCTTGTTCTACTAGATCTTGAAATGCCAGTACAAGATGGCTGGGAAACTGCTAAGATGATCATTGCCCAATACCCCAAAGTAAAAATCATCATGGTTTCTATGCATGATTCTTTGCAAACCATCGCTGAGCTTATAGAACTTGGAGTCCATAGTTATCTACTCAAAAATGCACAACCCGAAGAGGTTCACCGAGCAATTACGTCAGTAATGAGCAACGATTTCTATTACAATCATTTAGTATCAGATGCGCTACGAAAAAACTTTCAGAAGCAAAATTTTCAGAATTATGGGGTAGTAGCTCCAGGAGACGTGAGTCCCAGGGAGTCTGAGATTTTGTCTCTCATCTGCCAAGAAATGACCATGAAGGAGATCAGCGAGCATTTATTTTTGAGCGAGCAGACTGTGCAAACTCACCGCAAAAACCTGATGCGTAAAACAGGAGCAAAAAATACAGTTGGGCTAGTAAGGTTTGCCTTCCAGCATGGAATAGCTGAACTATAATGGCTATAAATACAAAAGCCAGGATCAAGAAAGCCTTGCCTGGTCTAAATTTTCAACCGTTGTATAAAAACTACGCGGCTGCCTTGTTAAGTACTACGTCGATTGAGTCTCTCACCGTATTCATTTCACCGATGGCGTCATCATCAATCATAATATCAAACTTATCCTCTATATCGAGTACGATATCTACTATGTGCGCAGAATTTATTTTCAAGTCATTAATTAAGTGTTTTTCTTCACTTACATCAGATAACTGTACATCTTCCGGCAGATAAGGCTTGATGATTTCGAGTAGGTCGGTTTTTACGCTCTCTTGGTTCATTACTAGTTCCATCTTTCAACAATTTCTTTGGTTGACAAAAACACCTAATTGGTATCACTATGGGTTGAATTTTCTCAACACAATTGCGCAATTCAAGTCACCAAAACCAAAATTGGCTTTAATGATGGTGTCTACTTCCTGCTCAAGGCAAGCCTGGGGAATCTTACCCCCAAAAATTTCTGATAAAATTTCTGGATGTATTTCTTCGGTGTTTAAGCTGGGATGAATAAACTGGTTTGCAAGCTGTAGCACACATGCTACTAACTCTATGGACCCGGCTCCAGCTATGCTATGTCCTATCATAGATTTAGGAGAATTGATAAATGGGAAATCTTCTCCCTTTCTTCCAAGCGCTTTTACCCAATTTTTTACTTCAATAGGGTCACCCTTAGTAGAGGTCAGGTGTCCGCTGATCAAGTCAATTTCATATGGATCGATGGAGGAATCCATTAATGCGGTTTCGATGCATTTAACTACGGCCTCTGAATTAGGGGCAGTCATAGTGCCAGTGCCTCTCTGTCCACCAGAGTTGGTATGGCCTCCTAAAATTTCGGCGTAGATTTTTGCACCGCGCTGCTGTGCGCTTTCCAGGGTTTCTAGTACCAGTGATCCTGAGCCTCCGGAAGGCACAAAACCTGTTGAGGTAGAACTCATAGGTCGTGATCCAAAAGTTGGTCGGTCGTTTGAGTCGCTACATAATACCCTCATGGCATCAAAACCCGCCCAGATATACCTGCCATCTCCTTCTGTACTTCCGCAGATCATACGATCAGCTCTTCCGCTTTGTAAATATTCATATCCAAGCAGGACAGCCTCTGACCCAGTGATGCAAGCAGATGAATTTGATTGAACCCTACTTCCCAGCCCCAAGAGATTATTTAGATATGCAGCAGCTCCGCTATTCATTCCTTCTGAGATGGTACGAGAACCTAATCTGCGACTTTCCCCCCTATCGATAGGATAGGCGGGAAACTCCCGATTGATCCAGCTATCAAAACTAAGATCTCCTGCTCCCATAATCAGCCCAGAAGAGTAATCTACTGCATCCTCATTTGGCTCTAAACCCGCATCCTTCCAGGCTTCTAAGCCTGAAAGGCAGGCATAAATAATTCCTTTATTGGTCATCTTTTCCGCAAAAAGCCGTGGAAGATGATCGTGTAGATTGATCGTAGATAAGTCGGGCACTCCTCCAATTTGGCATCTAACGTTGAGCGCTCCCAACTCGTCCCACTTTTTGATGCCGGACTTACCTTCTTTTAGTGCTTTTAGAAAATTGTTTACCCCTATGCCATTAGAGGCCACAACGCCGATTCCCGTAATGACTACCCGGTGTTTTTTCAAGTTATTGGTTGGCTTTTACGATCATCCCTGAAAACTCTCCTTTAGCAACGATGGTTCCATCCTGCTGCTTGCAAGAGACTGTGCATTTAAGTTTACCAAAGCGGAAATATACCTTTTTGGATTTGATTGTAAGTTGGTCCTTAGGTTTGGCAATCGACAAAAAGTCTACGTTGCAACTGGTAAAAGCAGGTCGCACCGCTGCCCTATCTTCCTCAGGAGTGAGGTACAAACCGAGACAGACCAAGCCAATTTGTGCCATGATTTCCGTAAGGACTACTCCGGGAACTATAGGGTTCCCTGGAAAATGTCCTTGGAAAAAGTACTCATCTTCCTTAACAAAGTAGTTTCCTTCTGCACCTTCCGAATCCACAGATGAGAGGCTATCCACAAAAAGGAATGGCCGCCGGTAAGGAAGGAGAGATATAATTTCTTCAAACATCCTAAATCTGCTTTAATTATTTCAAGTGCTCTCCACCATCTACATGGATCAACGCCCCATTTACCCACCTTGCTTCAGGGAGTGTGATGAGGTACACAAAATTCGCTACGTCTTGTGGAGTGGTAAGTCTTCCAAAAGGATTTCGATCCGCAGTTTCCGATAGTAGTGTTTCTGCGCCAGGAATCATGCGGAGTGAGGTGGTGTCGGTAATACCTGCTTGTATAATATTTACTGTAATTCCTTTCTCAGCTAACTCGACTGCAAGATATTGAGCGATATTTTCTAGTGCTGCTTTAGCCGTAGCAACAGCACCGTATCCCGGCCAGAATTTTTTATTCCCTTCGGAAGTAAGCGCAAGAATTCGTGAACCATCGCGGAGGAAGTTCCGATTCAAAAGTTTGATGACCCAGGTATGTAGATTGATGCCCATTGCATCAATGGTCAATGCAAAATCCTGCTGAGAGAGCACTGGACCATTTCCGGTAAGGTCTTTAAGATTTCCACGAGACAAGGCGTGCACAACCAAATCAAATGTTTCAAAGACAGAATTATCTAGTTCTTCTAAAAAGCCTTCAATTTTTGACTCATTGGTGCCGTCTATGTTAAAAGTAGATATGACCACTTTTTCTTTCATGGAGATGTTTTTGCAAGAAGCAACAAACTGTTCCGCAAATTGCCTTCGGTCTCTGTGAATTACACAAACGTTGAAGGAAGCAGAGGCTAATTTCTCCACGATTGCAGAACCAATTCCGCTGGATCCTCCTATGATCAGTGCACTTTTAGACATAAGCAAGCGAATCTAACAAACTCACTAAAAATCTTTGCGGAAGCAGGTACGCTTAATGCTCACTGGCTCAAGGTCATAGTCATTAAAGGAATTGAGCATTCCACGATTTTCCTCCATCATCGGTCCGGTTGAAACGTAGTTTACCTTTTTCTTGACATAGGTAGAAGTGAGGTTTTCAAAAATCAGGGCATTAGCGCCCATTTTTTGATAGGCCGGTTTTACGCCAATTAAGAACATATCCACGTGTTTATTGAAGAAGAAGGCGTTTAAAACGTGAATAAATCCAAATGGAAATAGACTTCCCTTTGCTTTGTTAAATGCTTTTGATAATGAGGGCAAAGAGAGTGCAAAACCTACTACCTCATCTTCCTCATTTACCACGATACAAACAAACTCTTTTCTGATAAAGCCAAAGTACTGATCTACGTAGTACTTCACTTGCTTTTCTGTGAGCTGGTGATAGCCATAAAGATGGGCGTAAGATTCATTTAAAACTTCGAAAACGCCTGGAGCGTATTTCAAAATTGATTTAGCGTTTTTAAACTGCTTAACTTCAAGTCCGAAACGACTTTTTACAATTTGTGCAGCTCTTGTGATTCTTCTTGGGACTTTTTTGGGCACCCCACCACGGATTTCTACCCAACTTGCTGCTTCTTTTAGATCCCAGGATTTGTAGTAATCTATGTAGTATGGGTGATTGTATATCGTTGCCTGTGTCGCCAATTGATCAAACCCACTGACCAATGCTCCCTCAAAATCAAGATCCGTAAACCCCATAGGGCCGTGGATCGCTGTGGCACCCATAGCAGTCGCCCAGTTTTTTACTGTATCCAGCAGAAGGTGTGCAGTCTTTTCATCATTTGTAAAATCAATCCACCCAAATCTTGCAAGCTTCTTTTCTTTGAGTTCCTCATCCAGAACAATTCCCGCGACCCTTCCTACTACCTTACCATCCTGTTCTGCTAGCCAGTATTGCGCTTTGCTATGCTCAAAAGCCGGGTTTTTGTCTTTGTCTAAGGTGCTCATTTCGAAATCCACGAGCGGGATCACGTAGTAGGGGTTCCCTTGGTAAAGGTTGAAAGGAAACTTAATGAACTGCTTTAGCTCCCTTTTATTTTTGATTTCGCGGATCGTGATTTGCATCTGTTTTTGATTACAGTAGGTTGTTTTTTTGGTAGTAATTGAAAGCATCTTGAAACCCCTCCGTAAGACTGACTTTGGATCGCTCAAGAGAAAAGCGTAATTCAGGATTTTCGTGGAGATGCCAGTCGTCCGAAATTTCTTGAAATTTCTCCAGTGTGAGCCCAGGTCTTTTGTTTAGTGTTCTATGCCAGATATCCGAAAGGCCTAGGGAAGCTCTGCTCAACCACCCAGAGGTGGGAATTCTTCTGATCTTTTTTTTGGTGGCAGCTTCCAAAGACTTAATAAAATCTTGGTGGGAATATGTATTGCCATCACTGACGTGCAAAACGCCTGAATTATTTCTTGCCTCTTTTACTATTGTTCTGGAGAGGTCACTGGCGTGTATCATGCTCATTTTTTGAGTTCGTCTCGTCAGTGGATAAATACCTTTGGCAGCAAGTTTAAACAAAGGAAGAAAAGCTACATCTCCGGCTCCATAGATACCTGTGGGCCTTAAAATTAAGTGGGGAAAGGAGCTCTTTATAATTGCCTTTTCAGCTGCGAGCTTGCTTTCGCCGTATTGAGAAACTGGCTGACCACTAGCGTATGGGCCAGTAGCTGCCATTGAAGAGACCTGAATCCACTTTGCTTGCGGCGGTAGCCAGCCACTACTTTTAATTCCTTTCAGAATGGACTTGGTTAGTTCCACATTTACCTGGAAATATTCTTCTTTTTTTAGGCTAACAGTGACTCCCGCATTATGGATGAAGTAAGTAAGGTCGCCGTATTTTTCTTTTAGCGCAATAAACTGGAGATCTAGTTTGTTGCTGTAGTCTACTACCTCAATTTGTACCTTCTGGTGTATTTCAAGTGTGCTGAAATCAGCAGATTTTCGTACCAGGGCAATGACTTTGTGTCCTGTCTCTAGAAATGCCTTTACAATGTAAGATCCTAAAAAGCCATTGGCGCCTGTAACCGCAACGACCATTTATGCCACCTCATGTAATTTGAGGTTGAGCTCTCTTGCAACTTTTGCTATTTTGTCAATTGCAATATCAATTTGCTCTATGGAGTGTGTCGCCATCAGGGAAAAGCGAATGAGTGTATCCTGGGGGGAGACAGCAGGGGCTACCACAGAATTAACAAACACACCTTCTTCAAAAAGACGTGTAGTCATTATGTACGCTTTTTCATTGTCACGGATATAAATCGGAATGATTGGGGTTTCCGCAGTTCCGGTATCAAATCCTAAGTCTTTTAATCGCTCAAGCGCATGGTTTGTATTCTCCCAAAGTTTGAGTCTTCTGCTGTCATCTTCTCGCATGATCTCCAGTGCAGTGATGGTTGCAGCTGTAGAGGCTGGGGTCATACTTGCTGAAAATATGAGCGCCCGTGCGTGGTGTTTTATATATTGAACTGTTTCCTTGTCTCCTGCGATATATCCACCCAGAGATGCCAGGCTCTTGCTGAAAGTGCCACCTATAAGCTCTGTTTCTTCGGTAAGGCCAAAATGGTCGGGTGTACCTCTTCCGTGATCTCCCAAAACACCGATGGCGTGGGCACAATCACACATCACCGTTGCATCATATTTAGCAGCTAGCTCAATTATTTCGGGCAGCTTGGCGATATTTCCTTCCATGCTAAAAATACCATCCACAACAATCATTCGATGGCTCGCATCATGTGAGTGGCTAAGTCGCTTCTCCAGTGACGCCATGTCATTATGGCGAAAAACTACCGTGGAGGCGTCGCTTAGTTTGGCGCCCTCATATATTGAGGCATGATTAAGTCTATCAAGAAGGAGAACGTCACCCTTTTGGGTTACCGTGGGTATTACCCCAAGATTCACCTGAAATCCGGTGCTGAATACAATTGCCTCGTCTTTTTGAAGAAAATCGGCAAGTTCATATTCCAGCTCCTCGTGCAGCTCATTGGTACCATTCAAAAAGCGAGATCCTGAACAGCTACTACCATACTTTCGTACTGCATCTTGTGCTGCTTCCATCACTTTGGGATGGGTGGTTAGGCCTAAGTAACTATTCGATCCAAACATGAGGACCTTCTTTCCCATCACCACAACCTCTGTTTCTTGCTTGGATCGGAAGGAACGGAAAAACGAGTAATATCCACTCTTCTTCGCCTCTTCAGCCAGCGTAAAATTCGAAAATCGCTCCTTTAAGAACTTTGGCATGTTGCAAATTTAGTTGAATAGAACAAAAATTATTGATAGAAGTCTGTTGCTAAGTCCATTATGTTTTCCAAATTTTTAATAGAAAGGCAACTGATCACGGATTACATCTCTAGTTTTGGCAGGTAGATGAGGGCTGAATTTTTTAAGCTTTACGAAGAAAACCCTGAGCTTCGGAAGATAGATCAGATTGTTTCCTATTTAAAAAAGGATGGACTTATCATTTATCCTACCGATACAGTCTATGGACTTGGATGCGACATTTTTAACCAACGTGCTATTGAGAAGCTAAGACAAATCAAGGGGATAAAGGGAAAACACCTGGACCTCTCTTTCATTTGCTATGACTTAAGTCATATCTCTGAGTTTGCCTTAGTTGATACTCCTACTTTTAAATTGATGAAAAAGGCACTTCCCGGGCCTTATACCTTTATTTTGAAGTCCTCAGCGAAGGTGCCCAAAATTTTGAACGTAAAAAAGAAAATGGTGGGTATAAGAATTCCGGACAATAATATCCCTCGCGAAATCGTCCGATCATTGGGCAATCCCATCATGACCTCATCCATTTACCACGATGAGCAACAGGATTATGCCACTGATCCGGAGATCATCTACGATGAATTTGAGCATCAAGTGGACGCTATGATTGATGGTGGTTTTGGCGATGTAAACCCTAGTACGGTAATAGATTGTACTAGCGAGAGCCCGTTTATTGTTCGTGTAGGGAAAGGAGATCCCACGATCATTGATTGATAATTGCACCTAAATGCGCACTTTGTTGATAGAGCCTCACTACTTGGGAAGCATCGAATATTTCAGCCTTTTGTCGCAGTACGATTCTATTATTCTTGAGGTGACAGATAGGTTTCCCAAACAGACTTATCGAAATAGGTGCTATTTACTCGGGTCCAATAGGGTTTTGATGCTTACGATTCCGGTGAATTTTTCCAGCAGGACTATCACCAAAGATGTGACCATAGATCAGTCTCAGCGCTGGCGGAAAGATCATTGGGGAGCCTTCTTTTCTTCTTACGGTAAAGCGCCGTTCTTTGAGTATTTCGCAGATGATATAAGAGAAGTTTGGGAAAAGCCTACTCAGTATATGGTAGACCTGCTCGTAAGGTTTTTGGAAATCTTTTTAAAGTTTTTACGAAAATCTGCCACATTGGCACTTTCAACTTCAGTTGAAAATTTGAATACAAGTGATCTGAGGAATGTAATCTTGCCTAAGCAGTCCTTTACCGATCGCGGAATCTACCGAGCGGTTCCTTATAATCAGTCATTTGGTACCTCATTCACACCAAATCTGAGTATTCTGGATCTGCTTATGAATGAAGGTCCACGTGCAGAAGAAATATTATCGGCATCCTTTTTGACCACTTAGTGTGTCACTTAGAAAAGCACTTGTTTATCCAAGCGAACAAATACGAAAATACCTGTGTTTTTCAACTGATAAGCTAAGGGATTCATTTTCGTATCCCTTACTTTTACTAACCACAGAAATGCATAAATACATGTCAAAAGAGGCAAAATTCTCCAATCGTGTAAAGGAAGTCATCTCACTCAGCAGAGAAGAAGCGCTTCGCTTAGGTCACGATTACATAGGAACAGAGCACTTATTGTTGGGAATGATCAGAGAAGGCGAGGGCGTTGCAGTAAGTGTACTTAAGAAATTGGGTCTGTCGATGAAAGAGTTGAGATCCGCAATTGAACAGGCCACCAAAGGAACAGCCACAAGTAACGTAAAAAACCTGGCTAACATACCGCTGACCAGACAATCAGAGAAAGTGCTAAAGATCACCTATCTGGAAGCAAAGATTTTTAAGAGTGCTTTGATCGGAACTGAGCATTTGCTGCTCTCCATTCTTAGAGATGAGGATAATCTTGCGACCCAGATCCTCGAAAAGTTTGAGGTCAACTACGACTTGGTGAAAGAAATGCTTGAATACCAGACAGAAAATCCAATGGGCGCTGCTGACACAGATGAGCCTAACGATGAAGGGGAAAGCCTTTACTCAGGAGGAAGCAGAGGTTCTGGAAGGTCAGCTAGTAGTAAAGAAAGCAAAGGGACTGAAAAGTCAAGAACTCCGGTGTTGGACAATTTCGGAAGGGATCTTACTAAGCTTGCTGAAGAGGATAAACTGGATCCTATCATCGGACGTGAAAAAGAGATTGAGCGGGTAGCTCAGATCCTTAGTAGGAGAAAGAAAAATAATCCGATCCTTATTGGTGAGCCAGGAGTTGGTAAAACTGCAATAGCCGAAGGGCTTGCACTAAGAATTGTAGAGAAAAAAGTATCTAGAATCTTATTTGGTAAGAGGGTAGTGACTTTGGACTTGGCGTCTTTGGTCGCAGGTACGAAGTATCGTGGACAGTTTGAGGAGCGCATGAAAGCGGTAATGAATGAGATTGAAAAGTCTCCCGAAGTAATCCTCTTCATCGATGAGCTTCATACGATTGTAGGGGCTGGAGGTGCATCGGGCTCTTTGGATGCTTCCAATATGTTTAAACCAGCCTTAGCCAGGGGAGAAATCCAATGTATTGGAGCTACTACGCTGGACGAGTACCGACAGTACATTGAGAAGGACGGTGCACTTGCCCGAAGATTTCAAATGGTTATGGTGGATGCTACCACGCCTGAGGAAACCCAGCAGATCTTGGATAATATCAAAGAGAAGTATGAAAATCATCACCACGTAAACTACACAGAAGCCGCTGTGGAAGCGTGTGTAACCTTATCTGATCGATATATTTCTGATCGGTTCTTGCCGGATAAAGCCATAGACGTGATGGACGAAGCAGGAGCAAGAGTACACATCAATAACATCAATGTTCCTGAGATCATTACTACGCTTGAAGACCAGATAGAAGAAGTCAAAAAGGAGAAGAATAGGGTGGTAAAAAGCCAGAAATATGAAGAAGCGGCACAACTACGGGACAAGGAGAAGAAGTTGATCGCGCAATTGGACGTTGAGAAGAACAAGTGGGAAGAAGAAACGAAGACCAAGCGGTATGAGGTAAATGAAGAAAATGTAGCTGATGTGATCGCTATGATTACCGGGATACCTACGAAGCGAATTGCGGAGAGCGAAAGCACCAAGCTGCTGACTATGGGCAAAGATCTCCAGGGTAAGGTGATCGGTCAGGATGAGGCGATTGAGAAGCTGGCCAAGGCAATTCAGCGGACAAGGGTGGGGTTAAAAGACCCACATAAACCAATCGGTTCATTTGTTTTTCTAGGTCCTACCGGAGTAGGTAAGACTGAAATGGCGAAAGTGCTATCTACCTTCTTGTTTGATAAGGATGATTCGCTGGTGCGAATTGACATGAGTGAATACATGGAAAAATTCTCTGTATCACGTTTGGTAGGTGCGCCTCCGGGATATGTTGGTTACGAGGAAGGCGGTCAGCTCACTGAGAAGGTGAGAAGAAAGCCTTACAGTGTCGTCCTTTTGGATGAAATTGAAAAAGCCCATCCTGATGTATTTAACATTTTGCTTCAGGTATTAGACGATGGAGTGCTCACAGATGGCTTAGGTCGCAAGGTTGATTTTCGAAACACGATCATCATCATGACCTCCAATATAGGAGCACGAGACCTTAAAGATTTCGGTGCTGGGATTGGATTCGCAACACAAGCGAAAAAGGACAACATGGATGAAATCATGAGGGCTACAATCCAAAACGCGCTCAAAAAGACCTTTAGTCCTGAGTTTTTGAATCGACTAGATGATGTAATCATTTTCAACTCTTTAGAAAAAGAAGATATCTTCAAGATCATCGATATCAACTTGCAAAAGCTATTTGATCGTATCAAAGCCATGGGTTACAACATGGAGCTTACCAAGAAGGCGAAAGAGTTTTTATCTGAGAAAGGTTATGATCCACAGTTCGGAGCACGACCACTGGCGAGAGCTATTCAGAAGCATTTAGAAGATCCTGTCGCAGAGGAGATCCTGAAAAATGAAATTGACGATGGTGATACGTTGGTTGCCGATTGGGATAGCAAAGCTGAAGAGCTTGTGGTCAAATTAAAAAAGAAGAAAGTCAGCACGAAAGCGTCTGACAAGAAGTAGATTAAAAGCGGCCTTTGGCCGCTTTTTTTATGTGTTTATGAAGATCAACGATAAATCTCAACATCAGCCCTACCTTCCTGCGGTCGAGAGGTACCAGCACCCACAGTATTTTAATCGATGCGGGAATAGTGGAGTTCTTTTACCAAATATTTCGTTAGGTCTTTGGCATAATTTCGGTCACAGTGATGACCTTTTGACGGGTCAGAAAATACTGAGGACAGCCTTTGATCGTGGAATTGTGCATTTCGATCTGGCAAATAATTACGGTCCTTCCTACGGAGCTGCTGAAGAGAATTTTGGTAGAATTTACAAGCAAGACTTTACGGTTTGGCGAGATGAGCTGTTTATTTCCACAAAGGCAGGGTACGATATGTGGCCGGGACCGTATGGCAACCACGGGTCACGCAAGTACTTGATTGCTAGTCTAGATCAAAGTTTAAAGCGCTTGGGACTGGAGTATGTCGATCTTTTTTACCACCACCGTCCAGATCCTGATACACCACTTGAAGAAACGATAACTGCTTTGGACCACATTGTAAGGTCTGGGAAAGCGCTGTACGTGGGAATTTCCAATTATTCGCCCGCTGGGGCCGCAGAAGCAATTGCCTTGCTGAAAAAAATGGGTACCCCATGTCTCATTCATCAAGGCAGGTATTCTCTATTAGATAGAGGTGTTGAGCAAGGATTGTTTTCGGTGCTGAAAAAAGAGGAGGTAGGGTTCATCGCTTTTAGCCCTTTGGCGCAGGGTCTCCTAACCGGCAAATATTTAGAGCAAACCCCACGTGAAAGCAGGGCCGCCAAAGAAATGACCCACCTCAATGAATCTACTGTCCAAGAAAAGCTACCACTTGTAAGATCGTTGCAGAAGATTGCTGTACAGAGAGGTCAAAAGCTCAACCAAATGGCAATTTCATGGCTTTTGGAGAAGGAAAACGTGACTTCCGTTTTGATCGGGGCGAGTAGCGTGTCGCAGTTAGAGGATAACCTACTGGCCCGAGATTCAGCCGGCTTTTCAGCCGAGGAGATTCAGGCAATCGAAAATTTGTTTAATCCAGCGCTTTAAGATAAGCAGAGGGTAAGCTTTGAGATGATGCCTGAATCTTTTTGGTTTACATTATAAACTCATTTATAATTGTATCGTTATTGAATACAAAAGAAAGAACATGGAGGAAAATTTGACAAACGAAGAACGCTTGATATTAATATCTGATATGATCAGTCAAGCCAAGAAGAACTTTGCTTCGGGCGGTAGTTTTCACTTTCTGCTATGGGGTTGGGTGATTTCTTTGGCCAATTTTGGCCATTATTTTCTGGAAAAGTTTGATTTGTTCGATGCACCATTCATTGTATGGTTGATAACTTTCCCAGCTTCAGTTGTTTCAATTTGGTATGGGTTTGCGAAATCTAAGAATGCGCCTGTACGATCTCATTTAGATACGGTTTACTCCAGTATTTGGATTAGCGTATTTGCGATGGTTATAATCTGCTTAGTTTTTATGGCCAAGCTAGGGTTTAATCACAACCCGATCATTTTACTCTTTGCAGGATTGGGTACCTTCATTAGCGGGATTCTTATGAAATATCGCCCTATTAAGATAGGAGGCATTATTCTGTGGGTAGGAGCTTGTATGGGGTTATTTTCCTCAGTGACAGACCAGCAGCTTATAGCGGGTATTTCGGTAATCTTGGGCCAGTTGATTCCGGGTTACATGCTGAAAAAAGTAGAGAGCAAAGATGTTTAAAGACTTAGATCCGCTGCTCCATTCTCAATTGAGATTGGCGATCATGTCACTTTTGATTGGAGTGGATTCTGCAGAGTTTGTATTTATCAAAGAGAAGACCGGTGCAACTGCCGGAAATTTAAGCGTGCAATTAGATAAACTATCCACAGCGGGATACATCAGCGTGATCAAGTCTTTTAAAGGCAAAAAGCCGGTAACCACTTGTAGTATCACTAAAATAGGGATTAAGGCATTTGAAGATTATGTAAACTCTTTGAAAGGGTACATCGAGTAATTTTTTTTGAATTTATAGTTTATAAAATAAACCAGTTTGTAATGAAGATAATTTCCATATTTGTAGGTTTGATATCGCTAGTCACACTTGAGGCGCAAGATCTCTTGATTACAAATGTTCGCGTGTTTGATGGCCAGGGGGTCCATCAAGACACAGTCCTTCGCATCCAAGGTGGGAGATTTATAAGTAGCAGCGATGTTGACGTTTCAGAGTTAGAAGGAGCGGTCGTAATTGATGCAGCAGGTAAGACAGTTTTACCTGGACTCATTAATTCCCATGTTCATGCATGGTCAAAGTCACAGCTCAAGCTGGCTTTGAAAGCAGGTGTATTCGCGTTGTTGGACATGCACGCACCCGAGGCTTCAGCTGCGAGAATGCGCAATGCAGGTCTAAACGAAACCTATGCAAAGTATTATTCGGCTGGGTATGCAGCAACTGCTTACAGGGGACATGGCACTCAGTTTGGCTATCCAGTACCGGTACTTGGCGATTCTCTTCCGCCGGAGGACTTTGTAGCTAAGCGAAAGCTTAGTGGAAGCGATTACATCAAAATTATTTACGAGCCTTCACGCGCCACCCTGTCGCTATCGCAAATTGACCGACTCATAAAAAGTGCGCATAAGCATGATTTACTAGCAGTAGCTCATATCTCAAACTTAAAGAATGCCCTGGAGCTAGCAGAACTAAAGGTAGATGCTCTGGTACACGTCTGGGATGACCAGATGATTTCAAATAGCCAATTGTCGCTGATCAAAGAGAGTGGGCTTTTTGTGGTGCCTACGCTCGCAGTACATGAGCAAGTAAAAAAATACTACTCGGAAAATGAGATCGAAAACAACATGCTGGAGATAGACTCAATCTGTGAGAATGTTTCCAGACTTTATGCGGCAGGAGTCCCAATTCTGGCAGGTACAGACCCGCCGAATCTAGGCATCAACTATGGCAGCAGTATCTATCGGGAGCTAGAACTTTTGGTAGCATCTGGTCTAAGTGAGTTGGACGCTCTGAAATCTGCTACAAGCAACCCAGCTACCTATTTTGATCTCAAAGGACTTGGTCGCCTTGCGCCCGGCGAGGAAGCAAATTTTATACTCGTCGCTGGAGACCCTACAACCAACATTTCAGATATCAGAAATATCGAATCCATTTGGATTCAAGGAAAAAACATTAAAAAATAAATTTTAAATAACGTAATATCATGAAAACGATCATCAAATTTTTTACAGTATTTACTTTATTAAATGTAGCTGCTCAACAGAGTGTAATGGAATCACAGTATGCTGCCTATCTCATGTCCAGTAAAAGTATGTGGGAAAAGAGCGTTTCGCTTGCGGCAGAAAAACATGGTAAAGAGAGCTTTGAGAGAGCGCTTGCGCTATATGGGCTTTTGAGTAATACGATGGCTACCCAGGATGAAGAAACATTTGATACCTATAAAGACGAGACCATTGACTTACTTAAGAAGCTAGTGGAAGATAACCCAGACGCTGGTGAGCCGAAAGCACTTTTGTCTTCTACTTATGGTTTGGCAATGGCCTACAGTCCTATGAAAGGGATGTTCTTGGGGATGAAAAGTACTTCTCTAATTGAAGAAGCCATTGAGCAGCAGCCAGGATCTGCTCTAGTACAAAAGCTGTGGGCGGGATCGAAGCTGTACACGCCGGAAATGTTTGGCGGAGATCCTGAAGAAGCGGTCATCTCATTTGCAAAAGCCACTGATCTCTATAGCAAGGATCCGGATAGGAATTGGCTATACCTGGACGCGCTCATGGGTCTTGCCATGGCTTATCAGAAAACAGACGCTGCCCAAAAAGCACAATCGACCTTAGAAAAAGCGGTGGCAATAGAACCAAATTTTTACTGGGCAAAAGCAGAGCTTTCTAAGATGATGGGTGCCTCTGCTCAGGATCAATAAAATTCCTTAAATCAACTTCCCAATGAAATGGATACTGATTTTTTCGCTTATTTCTGCGTCAATGTCTCTGCAGGGGCAGCAGTCCATCGCTGGTAGAGTGGTGGATGCTGCTTCTGGTGAGGGATTGATGGGTGCTCACATTTACTATCCTGAAGATTGGCAAAATGGAGTGATTGCAGGCCTGGACGGGGCCTTTTCTATTAAGTTACCCAACCGTGCGTCTGAAGTAATTGTGACGCATGTTGGATACAAAGAATACCTCGGACCTGTTCCAAAGAAAGGAATCATCAAGCTAGAACCAGTGGTCATAAAGACTAATGAGGTAATAGTGACCGCAGCACCCCTGGTTGCAGAGGAGTTTCAGTACGACAAGATTGGCAAGATCGAAGTATATACTAATCCTGCTGCCAAGGCAGATCCGATCCTTGCGGTCAATTCGCTTCCATCATCGACTACTACTGATGAGTCGGCTAACATTAGCTTAAGAGGGAGTAGCGCAATCGAAACGGGTACTTTTCTAAATAATGTACCAATTTACGATGCGGTGCGGTATTCTCAACTAAATGGGATTGGTACTTTCAGCATTTTCAACACTTCAATTATCAGGGATGTCACTGTTTTTCCGGGTAATCCTCCTCTTGAATTTGGGAGCGCTACTTCTGGCGTAATATCATTAAGGACCGATGAAAACCAGCTAGAGGGCAGTGCCAATTCAGCTATTTTGAGTCTCGCTAATGTCGGGTTTTCCAGAGAGCAGCGCATCAACGATACCCAGAGTTTAAAGGTCTTTTCTAATTGGCAACCCAGTGCTGCAATGAAACTGGTAAACAATGAGTCTTTGGAAGATATCGCCAACTTTGAATCAGGCGACTTGGGAATTTACTGGTACGGAGCTACAGGTCGTATTTCCTGGAAAGTGCTGAATTATTCGCTCCTAGAGGGATACCAATTCAAGTTCAGGCATCCCAGTTTTACTGGTATTTTTGACCAGCAAAAAGCACGAACTTTCCTCATTAGCTCACTTGACTTTAAGCTAAAAAGAGGAACCCTGTCATTGAATAAGGGTGTATCAGGGAGCAACGGATCTTATAGCTACTCCAATGTGGCCTTTGAAACCAAAAGCCGAGATCTTTTTCTGGGTCTAAACTACTTATTGCTCTCGCCAAAATGGTCCATCAAAGGGGGGCTCTCACTTGACAGGAGGAAGAATAGTACCGAAGGTAACTTTCATTCTGTAGGTTACGCGCTGGCTCCATTTCATCCTACAGTTGATTTCACTGCTTCCGATCAAATTATGCCCATTGAGGCATTTGCTTACGGAAAGTACTTCCTTACCGAGGAAATTACGGTTGGCACAGGTTTGAGAAAGAATGTACCGCATGGAGATCAAAAAAGCTACCTCAGTCGTCAGCTTAATGTAAGCTATCGTAAGGATCGGCTAAAGCTTATCGCCGGTTTAGGAAAATACTACAAGCTGGGATTTCTCGAAAACTCCGATAATTCGTTTTTTGCACAAAGCAGACAAGCATCCATTGATGTGATGTATGACTGGAAAAAGTCTGAGGTTTCCGTCTCATATTTTACCAAAAATGCAACACTGGATGAGCTCAACTATCAGGTACAAGGACTTGAATTGTTCGGGAAGAAACAGTTTGGTAAAAAGATAAGTGCTTCCGCCTCTGTTACCATGATTGATGCCGAATCGGACTCGGAGGAAAACTACCTATACAATATCAACTACTTTCTTCGTGCCAGCGCTGCTTACCGCACACGAGACTTCTGGACGGTAGAATTATTATCTACAAACAGGCAGGGAATCCTTTCGGATATTGTAACCCGTGCTTCCTTCGATGAGGACTTGGCAGTCTACCAGCCCACAGAATTCTTAACTACCCGCCTTCCCAACTACTTCGATGTGGGTGTTTCGGTAAGCAAGATGTTCTTCTTGGAAAAAGAACGCACTTTGCTAGTTTTTGCCAGTTGCAACAACCTTTTAGATCACAGAAATGTGAGGAGCTATAATTATTCTGATGACTACAGCTTTCGCACCGAACAGCTCTTTTCTCAGCGCACGGGCTATCTAGGATTTGTGATCAATTTTTAGTCCAGCGTCTTTTGTAGATGGTACACATTTTAAGCATGCTGTGATCCTTCTCACCAATGTTATTTAGGGGATAGCACGGTACCCTTGATTCGAAAGCTTATGATATCACTCATCATTGCTTTTTGATAGCCTGAATTAACCCATGATTCGATTGCACCATTTTTGAAATTTATCCTGATGTTTCTTTCATTCGCCAAGATGCTGTTTTCCTCCTGCAGCTTTGCTTCGAGCGAATGAAAAGTGGAACCTTTATACTTGAGACGGAAGGTCTTTAATTCACCATTCTCACCCTCATTGAGCGATAAATTCAATTCGTCTTTAGTGCGAGAGACATTAAAGACGCCTACGTATCTAGGGGTGGCGGGATTGATTTCTGAGAAAAAACCTAATTCCTTTTCCCAGCTTGAGCTATCCATTACGAGGGTATCTCTCTGTATTTTCTTGCCAAGCCGAACCTCTTTTATTAGGCGGCTTCCAGCAAGCAATTTGAGCTGCTCTTCAAGTTTTAATTCAAGATCAGGGTAGCTAGTGTTCTTGGGGGAATCATATTTAGGTACTTCGCATCCGGCGAAAAAAAGACAGCCAAATAGCATTAAAATTGCTTGGCTAGTTAACTTTCTTGAAAGCATAAAAGACCTAAAACAGCTCATTGCCAGTCATTTCTTCTGGTTTTGGGATCCCCATGTATTTTAGGATAGTGGGGGCAAGGTCGCCCAACTTTCCAGGGAGCAATTCGCCTTGAAAGGAGTTGCTTACTACGATAAAAGGAACAAGATTGGTAGTATGCGCAGTATTGGGAGTCCCGTCGGGATTGATCATGACATCCGAATTTCCATGATCTGCAATCAAGATTGCGAGGTAGTCGCTTTCTAGTGCCGCTTCTACTACTGACTTAGCACAATGATCTACCGTTTCGCAGGCTTTCACAGCTGCTTCAAATACACCCGTATGCCCTACCATATCGGGGTTTGCAAAATTTAGGCAAATAAAATCCGCCGAGCTGGCTTTAAGTTCCGGGATAATTTTGTCGCGAATTTCCGCAGCACTCATTTCGGGCTGCAAATCGTAAGTCGCTACCTTGGGAGAAGGGCACAAGATCCTGGTTTCACCTTCAAATGCTTCTTCTCTACCCCCTGAAAAGAAAAAAGTTACGTGTGGGTATTTTTCAGTCTCGGCAATTCTGATCTGCTTCTTTCCATTCTTGGCGAGGACTTCTCCCAGCGTCTTTGTGAGATTTTCCTTATCAAACATCACTTGTATTCCTGAAAACGACTCATCGTACTTTGTAAGGGTTACGTAGTGGAGTTTTACTTTTTCCATAGCATTGTCCGGAAAATCTTCCTGCGTTAATGCCTGGGTGATCTGTCTTCCGCGATCTGTGCGGAAATTAAAACACAAGACCACATCTCCTGCTTCGATCTTCGCATTTTCGCAGATGATGGGCTTGATAAATTCATCAGTCACACCATTTGCATAGGAATTTTGCAGTGCTTCAACTGCGTTGGTATTTTGTTCCCCTTTACCGTGAACCAGGGCATCATAAGCTAATTTTACTCGCTCCCATCGCTTATCTCTATCCATCGCATAGTAGCGACCTGTAATGGTTGCCAGTTTACCAGTGCTCTTGTCCATATGCGCTTGTACATCCTCCACATAGTTTGCTCCGCCCTTCGGGTCAGTATCTCTTCCATCAGTGAATGCATGAACAAGAACATTTTCAACTTCAGCATCTGCAAGCACAGTTAGTAGGCCCTTAAGGTGATCGATGTGAGAGTGTACGCCACCGTCAGATAGCAGCCCCATCAAATGAAAGGATTTATCATTTTCTTTGGCATATTTTATTGCCTCCTCCAGTGCCTGATTTTCGCTGATAGACCCATCTTTTACTGCATTGCTGATTTTCATCAGGTCTTGGTAGACGATACGGCCTGCTCCAATGTTCATATGCCCTACCTCGGAGTTACCCATTTGGCCCTCGGGGAGACCCACAGCCAAACCAGAGGCTTCTAGCGTACTATGAGGATATTTAGTAGAGATGTGATCGATGAAAGGCGTGTTGGCTGCATCGATTGCTGAAACTTCTTTTTTGTTGCCTAGACCCCATCCGTCCAGTATCAATAAAATGACTTTTTTGTCCATCTCACAAATATAGATGCGCTCAGAATTGATTCTGGGAATCCCAATCAATAAATTGGGCATGGTTTTAGTACCGAACGGCCATTCAAAACAGGGATCATGATTTTTACAGTCATTACATTTTTTACATTGGTTTTTGCCCCGCTACAGGATAAAACAGTGCAAGACATTGCCATTGCCATGAAGGCTGGGAGTGCCAGGGAACTTATTAAGTTCTGTAATGAGACTGTAGAGATAAAGATGGATGGAGTTAGTTCTAATTACAGCAGAACGCAGGCAGAAGTGATCCTCAAAGATTTTTTTTCAAAGAACCCTCCTGAAGGGTTTGTGTACATTCATCAGGGTTCTTCTCCCGAAGGATTAAAGTACACAATTGGTAAATACACGTACGAAAAGGGATCTTTTCGAGTGGTCATGTTTATCAAAAAAATTGGAGATGCGTTTCTCATCGACACTTTCAATGTAAGTAAAGAATAGTCACGCTCACCATTGCTTTACACTTCCCATGTCTACTATTAGCTCACCTAAATCGAGCATGGCATTGATCAGACTCACAGACTCAAACTGTTGCAAATCGGCCGAGAAGATGGCTGCTTCTTCAATCTTCCCGTCAATCAATAGTCTTTCTCTTCTTACTCCGTGAAGCAGGGGTTTCTTAGGAGTGAGCCATTTACTGCCATCCCAAAATACCAGATTGAAGTAAGACCCATCTGTGATTCGATTGTTTACGGCGATAATAATGTCGTCTGCTGTAGATCTTTCCAGAAGTACTTGAAGTTGATCACGGTTCTCATATTTGAATGAGTAGTCCAGTGCCTTTGTATGGGTGACCTCTAGGCTTTCTACTTTTTTTGGATAGTATGCTTGGCACTGTATATCTGCGATTACATCTTCCAAGGCCAGATCGTAGGTTACTCGCACTTTATGCGTTCCCTCCTGTGCAATTTGAGGTAGCAATGCTAAAAGTGAAGGGTTTATTGTTTTCGGTAAAAACTTATTGATGGTGCGATCTATACGCTGCTGATGTAGATCCAGATTGTGGTATACACCATCCTTAAATAGGATACTCTCTATGAAACGCATGAGTAGCTCATGGTAAAAATTTACCTTTATGTTTCAAGTCACAAACTAAAAAAATTATGACTCGGATTTACGGTGTTTTGCTACTACTTCTGCTGGCATTTTCTGCGAAAAGTCAAAAATGGCTCAATAAGCTTAAGGATAAGGTCAATGAGACGATTGATAATGTAGGTGATGAGAACTTTATGGAAAATGGAGGGCTCTTGGGTCAGGGTCGGGCAAAGCAGCTTGAAAAGGATACTTCTAATTACAACTACATCTTTTCCCAAGGAAACAGGGCATCATTTTTTGCCAATCGGGACAGCAAAGAGAGCTTTTTGCTTACGGCAGGGAAAAACTATGAAGATGAAGACGGCAACTCGGTAGAGCTGGAAATCTATGAAAAAGTGTTTGATTCCAATAGAGCCGGGGAAAGGGCGATGTACCTTAATACCAACCTTGCGCGTTTCAATTTTGCCCAGGCGCTGGGCTTTCTTTCTGAGGAGGCAGGTTCGGCCAACTGGATGCTTGATTCGGCCTTCTCTATTTCCAGTTTTGTGAATGTAGGTGCGCTTACGCTACCTGAGAGGTATGCCTTAGGTAAAACCATAGCTAATTATGCGATCCTTTATCACTCCGAAGGTAGGTATAATCTTTCCAGTGATTTGCTTGCTGAAGCAGAACGCTTTTTTACCGATGAAATCAGCGCTGGAACCATCGCACTGGCTTCTATCTACTGCAACCTGGGAGTAGTAAATCAATCAAAGGGGAATTTTACCAAAGCCGAAAACTATTTTGATGAAGCACTAGACAAGCTCAAGGCTGGTGAGAAAGGCAGTTCACTTAGCTATGCGATTGCACTAAATAATAAAGCCCTGCTTTTTAATGAACTGGGTCAGTACCCAGAAGCCAAGCAGGCCATTAGGCAGGCCATTTCAATTGCCGAAGGCGAGCTTCGAAGCAAAGGAAGGGACAATACAAGCTTTAAGATAAACAAGGGACTTATCCACTATTCTGCGGGAGAGTACGCCTTGGCAGAATCGCTCTTCCGTGAAATCATTGAGCTAAAGAAGAAACGTCTGGCTGAAAATCAAACTGATGTGGCGAACGTAAAGAACTATTTAGCAGCGACTCTCATGGCCGAAAATGCAACTTCTGAAGTGGTAGGGTTACTAAACGATGCACTGGAGATCTTCAAGAAGAAATATTCTGAAGAAAATTTTGCCTACATAAAAACGAAACACAACCTGGGGAGGTACTACCTGATCACGGAAGATTATGCTGCGGCGGAGCGCGTCTTTTCAGAAGTAAATGCCGCCTATGGTAAACTTTTCAGTCAGCAGCATCCAGATTTTTTGAGCTCCCTGGAAGACTTGGCGGTAGTCGCCTGGAAGCAAGGAAATATATCTACTGCAAAATCAAGATTTGATCAGACGCTCGCAAGTAATGTTGAGCTCGTTGAAAAATATTTTGGTGCAATGAGCGAATACGAAAAAAGCCAGTATTGGAGCAAAGTACGTCCTTCGCTGTTAAAATTCTACGCCTTTGCGGCTGAGAACGGGGGAGATGACCCGCAATTGCTCGCGGACATGTATAACCTACACCTTAAGACCAAGGGTGTTTTACTAAGTGCTTCGGCAAAGGTTCGTGAGCAAATTCTTTCCAGTACCGATGAAAACCTGAAGCGAACTTATGCAAGCTGGGTACAGACCAAGGAAGATCTCTTACTCTATTATTCCTACACCAAAACTCAGCTATCAGAACTTAAAGTTTCAATCCCTGAGATCGAATCCAAGGCCAATCGATTAGAGAAAGAACTGAACCGCATGTCTTCCGATTTCGCAGCTTCCAATAAGCTTCCCAGTGTGACGCTACAAGACGTGAAGGCTAGCCTCCAGGCCAATGATGTTGCAATAGAAGTGATTGGTTTTCCAGCTTATGGGGCGGGTAATGGAGAAAAGCGTTATGCATTTTTATTGGCAAAAGCCAATGCTGCTTACCCTGAGTGTATCGTGCTTGAAGATGGAAAAGCGCTAGACACCAAGTATGCCAAAGCATACCTCAATATGGTCAAGCTTAAGTCTACAGACAGATTCACTTATCAAAAGTTTTGGCAGCCGATCGACGAGAGGTTGGAGGGAGTAGAAAATGTTCATCTGTCTCCGGATGGCGTTTACTTTCAGGTCAATATTGGGGCTTTCAGAAAGCAAGACGGCAGCTATGTTTCGGACAACTTTGACATTCATCTGTATTCAAGCACACGTGATTTAGTGAATAGAAATGCCACAAAAGGAACAGGGAAAAAGGCCACTTTCTTTGGGAATCCCGCTTTTGGAAACCGGGGCGTTATCACTCCTCTTCCAGGTACGAAAAGAGAAATCGACGCGGTGAGCAGTATTACGCAAAATGCAGGTTTTAGCACTTCCACCTTCACACAAAGGCAAGCAACAGAATCCAACTTTAAATCCATTTCTTCTCCTGGGCTGCTTCATATCGCAACGCACGGCTTCTTTTTGCCTGAGAGTGAGACTGCAGGCGAGCGAGTGTTTGGGGTGGATGTAGCTGAAGCTAAGGATAACCCACTACTTAGGGCAGGGCTCATGCTCACGGATGCAGAACAAGCTATGCAGCAGGACCAGCAGGGCACCGAGGTGAATACCACCAACAATGGCATATTGACAGCCTACGAAGTAATTACCCTCAACCTTAAGGATACAGATCTCGTGGTTTTGAGTGCATGTGAAACTGGTCTTGGCGAAATCAAATCAGGTGAGGGAGTGTATGGCTTGCAGCGAGCTTTTCAAGTGGCTGGTGCGGAGGCGGTGATCATGAGCTTGTGGAAGGTAAGCGATGATGCTACGCAGAAATTGATGACTTCTTTTTACAGAAATTGGATGAGCGGCATGTCCAAAGAAGCTTCTTTTTTCAAGGCGCAAAGGTCTTTGCGAAAAGCATACCCCGAGCCCTACTACTGGGGGGCTTTTATCATGCTGGGCTCATGAATTTGCGGTAGGACTGACAATGCTTCAGCTATTTTTCGTTCTTCTTAAAAAAGTCATTTAATGCACCCTGAGTTATTCGAAATCGGTTCTTTCAAGATCCATACTTATGGATTTATGATCATGCTTGGTGCCCTTTCAGGATTCCTGTACATGTCCTACAGCGTAAAAAAGGACATGGGAATCAAGAAGGATAAGATTCAGAACCTGGCTATATTGATCATTATCGCTGCTTTTGTTGGAGGTAAGCTGCTTTTCTACCTGGAAAATCCGGCTTATTACTTTAGCTCATGGGATAATTTGAAGCGAAATTTCAGGACCGGATTTGTTTTTTATGGGTCGCTGCTCTTTGCGATTCCCGTCGTGATCTGGTATTTCAAAAAAGAAAAATGGCCCTTATGGCCTATGTTGGATCGGATTGCTATTACGGCATGTATTATCCACGGGATGGGACGGCTAGGGTGTTTTTTTGCAGGTTGCTGCCATGGAATCCCAACAGACGTTCCGTGGGCCATCACATTTTCTGATCCGGTTTCACAGGCAGAACCATTACACACGCCACTTCACCCTACACAGTTATATAGCTCATTTATGGTGTTTACTATTTTGCTAGTTCTTTTGATGCTGAAGCGTCATCAGCGGTTTGATGGGCAGTTATTTTTTTCCTACATCATATTGTATGCTGTAGGCAGGGGGATCATTGAAGTTTACAGGGGAGATGAGGAGCGAGGATACATTGTAGACGGGATCCTGTCGCATTCTCAATTCATTTCTGCAATCGTTATCCTTGTCGCACTTGCAGTGTATTTCCGTTTTAGAAAGAAGGGCATCCTTCGCAAAAGCAAAGAATAGTTAGCGTCTAAGAGCTAAGTGGCAGTTTGGTTCTTAGTTGGATAGCCTTTGATTCCACAGTTATTTCAAAAGGTGGATTACCAAGTCTTTCACCATCTATGTGCCCAAAAAGGAGCGGGTTTTGCCCGATTTTAATGCTTTTGGTCTGGTGAAACTTCACAGCAGTAAGCGAACCGTGGGTACCATCCGACAACTTGCTGATGTTGAGGAATCTACGCAAACCTGAGATTGGTCCTATTTCGCAGACCTCAAGTTGCCCGTCATTTATTTTGGCTTCCGGCATGAGTTTGAAGCCCCCTCCGAAAGTGGAGCCATTTCCGATGGTGAGTAAGATGAGTTTTTGGCTGTATTGCTTATCACCAATTTTGTAGCTGAAAGTTCTTTCTTTGAAGCCTGCTAAGATCCGCAAAACGTGGTAGTAGTAAGCGGCATGCCCTCGAAGCAGCGGCACCCTTTTGGTGATCATCTCTTCCACGATTTGTCCGTCAAAACCAATGCCGATTCCATTGATAAATCTACGATCATTGCACAGCCCTATATCAATCAAAGACAATTCACCGTCCACGGCAGTGGTCAATATCTCTTGCTTGGTTGCACCAAGTTCTACCATCTTAACAAAGTCATTGCCTGTACCCGTAGGGACAATGGATATTGGGATTTGGTGAGAAAGCCCATTGATGGCCTCATTTATGGTTCCGTCTCCGCCTACAATGATCAGATCGGTATAGGATGAGTCCATCTGCTCACGTACCGTCCCGGTAGCATTTTTGTGCAGGTGGGTGTCGAAGATTTGGAATTTCAGGTTTCTCGATTGTAGTAGCTCAGAAAGTTCGCTTACGGTTTTTCTGGATTTTCCTCCTGAAGCAGGATTCCACACTACAAATATTTTACGCACTAAAAAGGAAGTTTGGCAAGGTCTACATTACCCCCTGTCAGAATTATCCCCACATTTTTGTTCAAGAATTTGTCTTTGTGCTTGATGAGGGCGGCAAAAGGAACAGCACAAGAAGGTTCGATCACGATTTTCATCCGCTCGTAGATAAGCCGCATGGCGGAAATCATCTCTTCTTCTGAAACTGTGAAACACCCATCGGCGTGCTCCCTTAGGATCTCAAATGGTTTCTGACCGATGGTGGTTTTAAGTCCATCTGCTAGGGTATCAATGCTTTTATTCGGTATGATTTTACCTTTTTTTAAGGACTGGTATGTATCATCCACTTGTTCAGGCTCACTCAAAAAGAGTTGCAGTTGGGGATTAATATGATCTGCTACCAGCGCGGTTCCTGCGGCAAGGCCTCCACCTCCTACCGGGACAATGATTGCATCTAGGTGCTTTGTCTGCTCTATAAGTTCTTTTGCTGCCGTCGCTTGACCTGCAATGATGTCATAGTCATTGAAAGGATGCACAAAAGTCGCTCCCGTCTTCTGAAGTACATTTTCACAGGCTTTTTCTCGTGCTGCATCTCCGGGTTCGCAGAGAACTACTTCCGCACCGTAAGCTACTACTGCATCCATTTTTGCCTTAGTAGCGTTTTTTGGCATTACTACATACGCTTTGGTGCCAGCAAGTTTTGCGGCTAGTGCTACTGCTTGAGCATGATTCCCCGAGGAATGACATGCAAATCCTTTTACTCGCTCCTCAGGCCGGAAGGAAAAAATTTTGTTTGCAGCCCCACGCATTTTAAAAGCCCCAACTTTTTGGAAATTTTCACATTTAAAGAAAACATGACAGCCTACAAGTTCATCCAGATTTGCTGAAGTTAAGACTGGGGTCTCAATGATGTATTTACCTATACGCTGATGCGCCCTTTTGATCTCAGAAAATGTAGGAATTGCTGCTAGCATCCTGCAAAACTCATCAATAAAAAGTGTATTGTCTACTAGGAAAGTACAGTTAAGGAAACTGTGCAGTAGAAGCTGGAATACATGCTCGTGCTAAGCTCCGGTTTCTTGCTCGTTGTAATCGTATTTGAATTTGTAGAGGAAGTGAAATATGAAATTATACTTGCTTAGAGATTGATCCTCCAGTGAGTCTGCACTCACTTTATTTTCTTCAATACCCTCTGTGGAGGGTGATCCTTTAGTATTTTTTTGAACGCTGCTTGCTTTGGCTTTCTCTTTTTTTGGATCTGTGGTGATCTTTTTTTCTGATTCACCCTCATTGGCGTTGGCCAGCGTGGCGAATAAAAAAAAACTGAAAATGAAAACAGATTTAATTAGCGCTTTAATCTTCATATTCAAGGACAAAACGATGCTTTAAACTGAAAGGTTTAATACTGCCCTTTTTTTAACAAAATTTTTGCTAGCTAAAACTACCTATTCTTATGATCTCCTTGATAGAATTCTATGGAGCTAAATTAGTATGATGAAGCGAAGAAAGTTTTTCCAAAAATCTGTGGCACTTGCTGCAAGTATGTCTCCTTTAGCTTCATGTACAAGAACTGACTCAAAAGCAGAAGGTCCTTACATCAACTTCAATAAATCCTACCGCTGGAAGATGACAACTACCTGGCCTCCTAATTTTCCTGTGGTGGGTGAAGGATGTCAGTTACTTTCCGACTGGGTCAAAAAGATGTCTGGCGGTCGCATGGAAATTAGTGTCTATGGTGGTGGAGAGCTGATTCCAGCCTTGGAAGGTTTTGACGCAGTAAGCAATGGAGCTGTAGAAATGAACCACGGAGCGGCATACTATTGGGCTGGGAAAGTACCTGCTGCACAGTTCTTTGCGGCTGTGCCCTTTGGGATGAATGCACAGCAAATGGGCGCATGGGTAATTGCTGGAGGAGGTGCCGCGCTGTGGGAGGAGCTATATGAACCTTTTGGCCTTTTGCCCATTTTGTGCGGAAATACTGGAGTGCAAATGGCCGGGTGGTATAAGCGAGAAATAAAAACCCTGGAAGATTTCAAGGGCTTAAAGATGCGTATGCCAGGATTAGGAGCAAAGGTGCTTGAAAAGGCTGGTGGAACCCCTGTCCTTATGTCAGGAGGGGAAATTTACACCAATCTTGAGAGAGGAGTCATTGATGCGACCGAGTGGATCGGACCTTATCATGATTACCTCATGGGGTTTCATGAGCTAGCTAAGTACTATTACTATCCGGGGTGGCACGAGCCAGGGCCTGCGCTCGAGATGCTGATCAACAGAGCCAAATTTGAAGCGCTACCTTCTGATTTGCAGGAAATAATAAGAACCGCTTGCTACAGAACAAATCGCTGGATTGGTGCTGCTTTTGATGCAAAGAATGGTGCCTATCTTCAAAAGATTAGGGACGAGACGGATGTACAAGTAGGTCCATTTCCTGCGGAGGTGCTAGGATCCTTGAAAAATATCACTAGAGAAACGCTCAAAGAACTGTCCGATGAAGATGGTACAGTAAAAAAGGTATACCAGGCTTTTGAAAAATTCAGAAGGGAGATCAGTGGCTGGATGAATGTGAGTGAACGAGTATTTTACGAGGAAATGATGTGATACTCAAGCTAAAGTAGATTTTGGAAATGATATTGTGAATCTAGAGCCCTGGCCAAGTGTAGAACTCACTTCGAGTTTTCCGTTGTGTTCTTCGATGATCATTTGAGAGATAAATAAACCCAGCCCTGTACCTTCACCAGGTTCTTTTGTGGTAAAAAAAGGATCGGTGAGGCTTTTTAGAGTTTTCTTACTCATGCCTATGCCATCGTCTTGTACAGACACGTGTATTGAGTTCTCGTCCTCAGTAATACTTAGCGAAATGGTGCCTTTTTCTTTGATGGCCTGCTCTGCATTTACGATCATATTGGTAAAAACCTGATGTAGTTTTCCATCACTACCTAAAATGGTGGGTTCATGCACATCATAGCTTTTTAAGACTTCAATTTGCTTTGAATTAAATCGTGTACCAGCGATACTAAGGCTGTTGTTCAAAATCTCCTCGAGATCACATTTTTCATCAAGTTTTGATCCTCCTCTACTGAAATGGCTGATCCCTTGCACAATTTCTGCGGAGCGGTTCACTCCTTCGTAAATAGCATGGAAAAACTCTGAGGCTTTGTTTTCGGGATAACCCTTCCACTTTTTTAATTCTACTTCCAGTCCTTCTGCACCGTGTCGGATGAAATTGAGCGGATTATTGATCTCATGGCCGATGCCCGCTGCAAGTACGCCCAGTGACGCCATTTTTTCAGCCTTGATCAGTTGCTGTTGCGTCTCTTTTATCTTTTCATAACCTTTGGTAAGTTCTCTGTTTTTCTCTTCCAGGGCCTCCGTTCGTTCATTTACCAGCTTTTCCAGGTTTTTGTTGTACTTCTCCAGCTGTGCTTGATCATGCTTTTCTTTTGTCACGTCCTTGGCAAAAAAAGACAACCCTACCACTTCTCCTTCATGATAAGTCGGGTTGTAGGTAAATTCATAAATGAGCTCTGAACCATCGGGCGCCGGATACGTCTCCATCACATTAAATTTTTCTCCTTTAAATGCTCTCATGAAATAGCTCCGAAAGCGTTTGGAATGCTCGCCAGAACTCATTTCCTCGAGTAAGTTCATTCCTTTATGAAGCGGTTTTCCATCATTAATTCGAGCTGCCTGGTCAAAAGCGCTATTGAAAGCGACCAGCTTAAAGTTGCGATCAAAGAGACCAAAAATCTCATTTGTGCTTTCTATCATGGACTCAAGATTCGCCCGCTCGTTTCTCTCGCCTGCCAAGCTTTTGGTCATATTTCGGCGCACAAAAACAAAAAGTAATGCTGATCCCAAGAGCAGAATGAAGTAGGCGATGAGAAATATCTTAAGACGATCAAAAATCTCTTGCTTCAGAATTGTTTTTGGAAGAGAAACGATGATTTCGTGATTGATTGGTTCTATAAAAGAGGAAATGGCCAGCACGGGCAATCCATCAAAAGGTTCATCGGCCTCCAGTATTTGAAAACCCTGTTTGACTACTTCTTTTCTCGCCCCTGTATACCGGTATTGATCGCTACCCAGGACATCACGGTATTGAACTTCTTCTAGCGGATACTTGAGTTGTGTGGTGCCAAAGTCTTGATTGATAATGTGAACACTGAAATCTGGATTAAATCCGAAATCATCCAGATCAGAAATAAGTCTCTGGTAGTTGATCCCTGATGTATTGACGGCAATGAGGTTTTCCTTTTCGTCATAAATTGGCATCCGCACAGGCCAGATCCAGTCTTCTACAAGTCCAAAGTAGTAGCATTCGCCCAGGGTGACCGTTTTACTTTCTTTTGCTAGTAGGAAAGACCTTTTCGTTTTTGAAGAGGCTGTAAGATCAATCAATGAATCTACCTGGTAGGAAGCTCTAAAAACTAGGGTTTCTCCGTCCGGTTTTGCCAGTCCAAATGCCAGTAGTTCATTTTGGTATATCCTCAGCGCAGCATCTGCATAGCGCTCCCTTGCGGAATCAGTTTCTATTTCCATCAATCGCTTCCCTAAACTTTGCAGCGTGAGGCCCCACTGTTTGAAGCTAATCTCATAGTATCTCTTGATGACTGATGCTGTGTAAGACAGGTCCCGAATTCGATCTTGCCGCGTATCTGAACTGACATAATAAAATGCTCCTACCAGACAGATGGTGAGTACGATAACCAGTAGAAGAAATATCCTACTCAGAGAGGACAGTGATTGATCTTCTTTCATTTAGATCTTGCGGTGAAAATGAAATTTACAATTTTTTCAGATTAACGTATTTTCAAAAATGCATTTTAAGGAGTTTGTAGGGCTGGTACAGTAGGGATTAGTATTAGCCTCTGCCCAAACTGATTTCGAGAAATTGCTTAGTAGATTTGTGCTTTGCCGTAATCGAAAACACTACCCCGTGATGCTTACAGAATTTCAAAAAGAGAAGATTTCACACTATTTCCGAATAGTGCTAGACCAGGATAAAAATGGTGTTCTGGAGGAAAATGATTTTAGAGAGATTGGAGAGTCTCTTTGTCTTCTTTGGGATTTTAAACCTGGGTCTTCGGATTATGAAAAAGTGATTCATAATAGTCTCTCTAGCTGGAGGGCTTTCAAAAACTACTTTGAAAATCGTGGTATTGAGGCCAATGAAGAAGCTTTCCTCAAATTTTATGGAAAGATGCTGAGTCCCAAGGGAGAAGAGCTGTATCAAAAGTTTGTGGTGAAGATGGTCAGCAGTCTTTTTGATGCTTTTGATATCAATGAAGATGGAGTCATCTCTGTGGATGAATACTCCGACATGTTTATGTGCTATCACATTCCCATTAAGTATTCTGCAAAAGCATTCGTAAAGCTGGATCGTGATGGTGATGAGTACATTACAAAGAAGGAACTGATGAGCGCTGTAAATGAATTCTTCAAATCCAATGACGAAGACTCTCCAGGTAACTGGCTCTTCGGTTTTTGGGGAGATAAGGACTAGTAAATACTATTCAAGACAGAAACTTGAGTCTCCATCTTTAAAACTTCACTCCTAAATCCAGGGAGACAATTGTATTTCTCAATTGAAGGTCGTCAGCGTTGCTTACCGTCTCATTTATTGTATTCGATAAACCTCTTTGATAAGATATACCTGCAAAGATCGTCGTGTTCGTACCTGCTTGGTACTCAATACCTGAGCCCAGGATTACCGAGAAATCGAGTAGGTTGAATTTAGTGATTGTGTCGAAGGATGGCTCCTTTGGTTCTTCAAAAACTTTAAGCTCCAGTGCGCTTCCTATCTGAAAGTAAACCTTTACGTCCGGAGCTATCTCACTTGTAAATAATTTCAAAGTAATAGGAATTTGTAGATACTGCAGCGTGTATGATTCTGCGGAATCCGCTGACACCCTAAAAGCAGCCCTTTTCGGCATATAAATAAGACCTGTACTGAAGTAATAGGAGTCAGACAAGGGCTTATCCACTACCAAACCCACAGAAAGATTGAGCCTTGATCCATCATTTTCCACATCTTGCGCATCGTTGGTTACCCGATTGGAAGCTACTACGGGCGATAATTTCAAGCCCAACTTTGTTTGTGCTGAAAGTAAAGCGCTAGATAGAAGTGCTAAAAGAAGTAAAATGGTTTTCATAGTTGTGAGCAAGAATTTCTTGTTGGAGCAGTTCTCATTGACAGAATCTCCTTTTTACATTTACCCAAAAATAGAGAGTTCTCCATAGTATGCGTAGTGCAGCCTTTCTTATCGTATTTCTTTTTGTTTTCGCCTGCAATAAAAATAGCTGTGAAAGCGATTTACCAGCGACCAGCGTTTCCCTGAATGTACAGCGATTGGATCTAGAACTTATGCAAGCTTCCTCTCCGGAGCGCATCGTTGATATACTCAATCAAAATGAAGATTTTGCACGTCTTTTCTTGGACGTGGATCAATACCCTAGCACAGAGGTGCTTGCTGAACGAATGTTTACCTTGTTTCAGGAACCCTCTATCGACACCTTATTTGAGGAGTCTCAAGAGGCTTTTCGGGATTTTGAAAGTCTCGTAAATCAGTTGGAAGCTGCCTTAGGAAGGCTTGGGGCGTATTTCCCAACCGCTCAGGTCCCAAAGCTACAAACTGCGGTTACGGGGTTGTACAAAGATCTTGTGATTACAAATGAGCAGATTATCATTGGTATGGACTTTTTCATTGGGCCGCAGGCTTCTTACCCGCCCATGCAAATACCTGTATACATCCAAAAACGCTACACTACCGAGTACCTTCCAGCAAATATCCTTCAGTTCATTTCGAGCCAGTTTATTACACAGAGCAAAGGAGAGACGATGCTCGCCGAGATGATAGATCACGGGAAGTCTTACTTCTTGCTAAGCAAGCTCTTGCCTTGCACGGAAGATCGCATTTTGATTGGCTACAGCCAGCAAGAGTGGGAAGATTCGTCTGAAAATGACCACATTATTTGGGCAAACTTTATTGAGAACGAGCTTTTGTATGATACTGATCATCAAATGAAACAGAAGTTTCTTGGAGAGCGACCAAATGTTTACGAGATCGGGAAGAACTGTCCTGGCCGGATAGGCAGGTGGCTGGGGTGGCAAATTGTGAAGAGCTATGCGGAGAGGACGAATTGCTCAGTGCAAGACCTGCTGGCATTGCAAGATGCCAATGAAGTTCTACGTATTTCAGGATACAAGCCTTCAAGCAGTTAAAATATAAACCTCTGAATCGTTCTTTTCGAACTTGTATTCGTTGTTTAAGATTTTGAGCAGCTTGGTAATCTGTATGTCCTTATCGTAATATAATTCAGCCAATTTCCTACTATTCCTTTGATACTTGAGTAGCATCTCGCCAGAAGAGAGAAACAGCTTTATTTTCCTTACAAATTCGTCGGGGTTGTGCGGATCATGATAGAATCCACATTTATTCTTTTCAATTACGTTTTTAATCCAGCCGGGAAAGTTGATGATGTTTAGCTTCCCAGCTGCCATGGAATCGAAAAGTTTATTTGGGCTTCCGGTACCCAGCACTTCTACATCTTTAAAAGAAATATAGACGGCATCACTTCTTTCCAAAAGGTCCTTCACTTTCTCTTTGCTGCCGTGTGGGTGAAAAGTCAAATTGTAGAGAAATTTTGCGTTTTCTTTTAGCCTAGCTAGTTCAGACCCGTAACCTATTACATTAAAATGAACCGGCAGGTGATGTTTGGCACTTGCCCTGGCTACCGCTATCAAAAACTCCAGGTTATTAGCTTTCCCGATTGCCCCGCAGTAGGTTACTTCAAATTTGTTGGAAAAGCTATAATCACCTATCCTAAACTCTGGCTCAAAAAACGAGCAATCTGCCATATTAGGTATTACGTAAACCTTGGTGTTGGGGCTCACTTTTTCCACGTAGTTACGAATGTCCGGGCTTAAGGCAATTACTTTCTCTGCTTCAAAATAAAACTTCTTCTCCAGCCCGTATAGCCATTTTTTTAGCATCTTATTTTTGATGACATTCATTTTCACGGGTGCTTCTGGCCATAAATCTCCCACCTCGAAATAGTAGGGTAGATCTGCTCTTCTTTTGAGAAAGGTAGCAATGAAGCCCGTGGTGAGGGGGGTTGTCATGACATAAGCCAGATCTTGTTTTGGCAGTTTTAGGGCCTCTTTTCTGGCCATTCTCACAAACTTCCAGAAAGCCATGATTCGTCTAAGAAATCCAAATCCATTGTCGTACTTCACAGGCAGATAGTGTACGTTGATACCGGCAACCACCTCGTTTCGCTGAGGTCCATTGCAAGCGGTAATCAATGTTACCTCATGACCTGCATCAACCAATCCTTTGGCCAGATAGTAAGACCTTATAGAACCTCCTTCCGTGGGAGTTTTAAAATACTGATGAATGTAAAGGATCTTCACAGTCTTAAAAGTCGGGCAAAGAAAGTAAAGTCAAAGGGATTTTCGAGGAAACCAATTAGTTGACAGTTGCTCGGCAGCAAAATACCGTTTCATAAGTCAAAACAAACAGTTCCATTGGAAGGAGGGAGCGGCAGAATATAATAGATCTCACTTTGCCAGCTGTCCTTCCGTACTTTCCTCTTTTCGTGCTATCCAAAAGTTATTAAATCCACCGCCTAACGTGATCACAATTTGCTTTAGTTGAAGCAAATCTAAAATGGACAGAAAATTGAAGATTACTAAAATTTTATCTCTGTTTTCCTCTATCAGATCCACAAAGGATATTTTCTTGCCGTAGACCAGCCTCTCCATCAAAGTAGCTTTCTGCTTCTCTATAGTGTAAGGATACTGCACAACTTTATGAATGGGCTTATTTTGCTCCAACTCAAATCGTTTCATCACCTTTTCAAAAACCCGCATCATTTTGTAGAGGTCAAGGTCCTGAAGTTCTGCTTCCACATTGACCACCTTAGAGAGCAGTTTTATCTCTTTTTTCAAATTGCCTCTCTTTTCACGTGCCAAGCGATCTTCTTCCATTTCTGAAAGTGCTTTCACCACTGACTTGTATTTTTTGTATTCTAGCAGATGTTTTACAAGCTCTTCTCTAGGGTCCAGCTCGTTACCCTCATCATCCAATACAGGTCTCGGAAGAAGCATTTTGGCTTTGATTCTCATCAAAGTGGCAGCCACTAGGATAAACTCGCTGGCTACCTCTACATTCATTTTTTCAAGTTGGTCAAGATAGGAAAGGAAGTCTGCTGTAATAGTGGCAATTGGAATGTCATAGATATCAAGCTCGTCCCTTTCAATGAAAAACAGCAGAAGATCGAAGGGGCCTTCAAAAAGAGGGAGCTTTATTTCAAAATTTGTGGCATCCATGCTGCAGCAAAATTACAAGAATGAGTATCGAATGCCCAGCGGCTCAAAATGTAGTGGAGTGCTTACTTTCATACTGCATTTTACTAAGGATACTACCTTTGCGAATCACGATTCATTTCAGCTCGAATAAACAATACCATTTTGCCGAGCGTTTGACTCTCATACTTAGCACTAATGGAAATACAACCTGGCGATCTTCTCGCAAAAATTAATAGCCCTGCTGATCTTAAGCAGGTTGAAAAAAAAGACCTTTCCAGGGTTTGTCACGAACTGCGAGAATTCATTATCGATAATGTTTCCGTGTATGGTGGACATTTTGGAGCCAGCTTGGGGGTTTCTGAACTCACAGTGGCATTACACTACGTTTTTAATACTCCTAAGGATCAATTGGTATGGGATGTGGGTCACCAAGCTTACGGACATAAAATTCTCACAGGCCGTAGAGACGTTTTCCATACAAACCGGAAGTATGAAGGTATCTCGGGGTTTCCAAAAAGAAGTGAGAGCGAGTACGATACATTTGGAGTAGGTCATTCATCTACTTCCATATCTGCGGCATTGGGAATGGCAGAGGCTTCCAGGTTGAGTCAAGATCCCGAGAAGCATCATATCGCAGTAATTGGAGACGGAGCACTTACCGGTGGGATGGCTTTTGAGGCGATGAATCACGCTGGAGTATCAAACTCCAACCTGCTGATCGTGCTGAATGACAACTGTATGTCAATCGATCCCAACGTAGGGGCATTAAAAGACTACTTGACCGATATCACGACTAGTCACACCTACAATAAATTTAAAGATGAGGTATGGAAAGCCTTGGGAATGATCAGCAAGTTTGGTCCCAATGCGCAGGAAATTGCATCCAAAGTAGAACATTCCGTAAAGTCTCTATTGCTCAAGCAAAGTAACTTGTTCGAGTCGCTGAACTTGCGATATTTCGGCCCTATTGATGGACACGATGTAAACCATTTGGTAGATGTATTGGAAGATCTGAAAAGAATACCAGGACCCAAGATCCTTCATGCACTTACAGTGAAGGGAAAAGGTTACGCACAGGCAGAAAAGGACCAAACCAAGTGGCATGCACCCGGTACGTTTGACAAAATATCTGGTGCAATCAATAAAAAACTGCATGCTGAGCCTCAGCCGCCGAAATACCAAGATGTATTTGGACACACTATCGTAGAGCTTGCAGAGAAAAACGAAAAGATTGTAGGTATCACTCCTGCGATGCCTTCCGGTTCTTCCATGAAAATTATGATGGAGGCAATGCCTGACAGGGCTTACGACGTGGGGATTGCCGAACAACATGCGGTAACTTTTTCTGCAGGTCTTGCGACGCAAGGAATGAGGCCGTTTTGCAATATTTACAGCACTTTTATGCAGAGAGCATACGATCAAGTCATCCACGATGTATGTCTGCAGAAATTGCCAGTGGTTTTTTGTATGGATAGAGCCGGGGTGGCCGGAGCAGACGGTCCTACGCACCATGGCGCATATGATATTGCATACATGAGATGCATTCCTCATCTAGTGGTTTCTGCCCCTATGAACGAGCAGGAGCTTAGAAACTTAATGTTTACAGCCAGTGAATACGATGGGCCTTTCTCCATCCGTTATCCGCGAGGTACAGGTGTGATGAAGCACTGGAGAACAGAACTGGAAAAAGTGGAGATCGGAAAAGGTCGTCAGGTTCGATTGGGATCAGACATAGCAATCTTGACGATTGGAACGGCAGGAAACTATGCTGAAAAGGCTGCTGAACGGCTTGCAAAAGACGCAGTAAGTGCTGCCATTTATGATATGCGGTTCGTGAAGCCGCTCGATGAGGTGCTCTTACACAGTATTTTCGAGCGCTTTGAACATATTATTACTGTAGAGGACGGTTGTCTTATGGGAGGATTTGGCTCTGCGATTCTTGAATTCGCAGCAGACCACAATTATTTTGCTAAGCTCAAAAGACTAGGCATCCCTGATCAAATTATAGAGCATGGGGATCAGGCCCAATTGCATGCAGATTGCCAGTACGATGAGAAAGCAATCGTTGAAGCGGCCAAAAAATTATTGCAAGTGGCAGAATCAAAAGTAGCTGTCGTCTAGCAACCGATTCAATCTTTTCTTACAGGTACAGCGACCATAGGTTTTCTTTCAACCACAGTACGTTCAGGTTGAAATTTCAAGGTGCGTTTATTTCGTATCACTAAGCCACATTGCTATGTAAATGTGGGCGAAGGTTTGAAATTCATGAAAAAATTTTGTAAGTATTAGCCTATGAAATATACATTTCAGTACCATCTAATAGGTTTATGTTTCATCCTCTTGCAGTTTGGCTGTAAGCCATCTGTTTCGAGTAGTACATCCACACAATCAAAGGAGAGGAAAGAGTTCGTAGCTGATCTTGACTTGGACGCCATCAAAGAGCGTGGCTATTTAGTCGCAATCATGGACAATAGCTCTACAGGATTATTTGTCTACAAAGGCAAAACCATGGGCTATGAGTACGAACTTTTGAAGCTCTTTTGCGAAGAAAATGGCATTCAGCTTCGTTTCAACATCACCAAAAATCTAAATGAGGCTTTTAATAAGCTAAATACCGGAGAGGGAGACATCCTCGCTTACAATCTTACGGTTACTAAGGAGCGCAAAAAGCGCATTGCCTTCACCAAGTACCTGAATTTGCAAAGACAAGTACTTGTGCAGCGTAAACCTGATAACTGGAGGCAAATGAAGTTACACGAGATCGATCAAGCGCTCATCAGAAGTACCATTGATCTTATAGGCAAAGAAGTATACGTACGCCCCTATTCTTCTTACTATGATCGTCTGGTGAACTTGTCCGATGAAATAGGTGGAGACATTACCATCATACCTGGAGAGCAAAATGTTGAAACAGAAGAATTAATAAGAGAGGTGGCCCTTGGCAATATAGACTACACTGTAGCTGAAGAGGATGTGGCAAGGGTGAACCTTACTTACTATCCAAATCTTGATATCAAGACCCCAGTAAGCTTTCCTACCCAGATCGCTTGGGGTGTAAGAAAGTCCTCTACGGATTTGCTCGCTCAGTTAAATACCTGGATTACCACGATGCGAAAAAAGACAGATTACTATGTGATTTACGACAAGTACTTTAAAAGTTCCAAATCGGCACTGCGCAGGTCCAAAAGCAAATTTTTCTCTATCAATAATGAGGAGGGAGGAATCTCTCCCTATGATTCTTTGATCAAAAAAGGAGCTCAAGAGGTTGGGTGGGACTGGTACCTGCTTGCTGCGCAGATTTTTCGAGAGTCTAAGTTTGATCCAGATGCAGAATCATGGGCGGGAGCTGTGGGGTTAATGCAAGTTCTACCTAGGACGGCCAGTCAATACGGAGTAACAAATCTTCGAGATCCGCAAAGAAATATTTATGCAGGAACACAGCAGATTTTGTGGCTACAAAACCAGTGGAAAGGTAAAATTGAGGATCCGAATGAGCTACAAAAGTTTGTCTTGGCATCATATAATGTAGGCTTAGGCCACCTCCAGGATGCAGTAAGGCTTACTGAAAAGTATGGGGCTAATCCCTATCAATGGGAGGATGTAAAAGAGTATTTGCTTAAGAAGTCTTACAAGAAATATTACAACGATCCAGTAGTAGAATATGGGTATTGTCGTGGCACTGAACCAGTGCAATATGTAAGCTTCATTCTAGATATCTACGCCAATTACCAAGAGCTTTTAGGTACTGACGCAAATCAAGAGGCTAGCTAGTGTTTGTGTGAACTTAGGAACTATATTTAGGTAAAGAAAATTCGCAAAAATCTATGGCCGCCCACCATCAGCTGTTATTTGAAGAGTATCACAAGATTCGAAAATCAGACATATCCCTCGACCAGTTTACTTATATCCTTAAAATCTACCCATCCTTGCTGGTATGTATGAGCGACGGCAAGCTCGACGATGCTGAATGGAAAGGAGTGCTTAACATTTCAAAAGGGCTAGCCCTGCTTTATCTGGACCAGCAGCCGAGTGCAAAAGCTGAGGAAATAGAAATCCTTTTTAGGACAGAGTTTAAGTACTTGCTAGAAAATATAGATCGGTGGGAGAAGAAGTTTATCAATACGCTGCATAGCTTTTTGGAAGCGAATACTGATGACAAAGAATTTGTATTTGAAGCAATGTATCTATTTGCTAATGCAGCGGATGGCATCTCGCATGAAGAACAGAGGACCATTGACCGGCTTGCAAGTAGATTGTCTTTGGAGAATTGACAAGTCCAATCTAAATGTGAAACAATTTTGAAGTGAACCTGGCAGCTGCCAGGTTCACATACAAGATTTTCCTTACTTATTTTCAGGTCTAAGCTTTCTTACTGCAGCGCCCGCGCGCCACATCTCAGATTCATTAAGCTCACTGAGCTCTTTTTCCAGCCCTTTCCTGTAGTCTGATTTTTCGTTGGCTTCAATGGTGATTTTTGCCTCATTGCCTGTGGCAACACTATCATATAGGTCTTCAAAAACCGGGGCAACTGCATCCCTGAATTTTTTCCACCAGTCCAATGC
>JBCCLV010000001.1:0-146879 GCA_039026695.1 Bacteroidota bacterium | reverse complement strand
TTTCCATTATCCCTTCAATCTTGTGATATGTACAGAATTAGGGCACCCAGAAACTTGATCACTCAGTGAATCATCTTGTTTGTTAATGAAACAAAAATGAAAATGAAGGACTGGTGAGTGGGAATAAAAACCCGTATTTAAATGATAAAAACGAGCTTATAGTTGCGCTCCAGGTCTACTGTCAATTGTCAGAAATGCTTGCTGAAAAGTCTGAAGGAATTGTATTCGTGTGTGTTTTAAAGAACTTTGTGAAGTTCGTAGGTTCGTCAAAACCGAGCTCATAACCTACTTCCTTAGTTGACGCACTTGACAATACCAGACGTTTTTTTGCTTCCAGTACTACAAAAGACAGGATGAAGTTTTTGGCTGTTTTCCCAATGACTGACTTGCTGATTTCATTCAATTTTTTTGTGGTTATGTGCAGTGCATCGGCGTAAAATTTTACCTTTTTTTCTTTTACAAAATGGGCTTTTAGGAGCTTTTGGAATTCGATGAAATGTCTAGTATCTACACTTTTATTGATTTCCTCGTACCGCTTTTCACGACAGGCAAACATCTCCAGTAGTAAAATTTTAAAGTAGCCTTTGATCACTTCTACCCGCACAGATTTTCTTTTGTCTTTGGTCTTCGATTTTATCTTGTTGAGGAGTGCGATTAGGTCTTTGAAGTCTTCTTTAGGCAAATTATGGACTGGATCGTAAAGTTGGTTATTGAAGAAATGACCGATGATGAAGGGGTAGTCCGCACCGATTTCCAGAAATAATGAGTCGGTAAACATGAGTAGTAATCCCTCATTTTTTTGAGGCAGGTCAATGAATGATTGAACCTGATCGCTGGAAACCAGTATCACACTCGACCCTTCATAAGTATGACGTTTAAAATCGACGCTGTGGGACCCACTTCCTCCTTCACCAATAGCAAACAGTGCATTGAATTTCAGCCGATGGTCATTGAAGGGGTTGTGGTTTAGGCCCTGTTCAAAAGTCTTAGCTAAATCTTCAAACGAAACGATTTCTAAACCTAGCAGATTTAGTGTGCTGTTTTTAAAACTGACTTCAGGGACTGCATTCATCTGCTTTGCTCTGATTTAATACCATTATCTCTTTTCAAAGATGATAAAAATGTTCCGACGATGGGAATTATTTCGTTTGTCAGCAATAAGAAATTACTAATCAATAAACGAAAACCCATCCACCGCGACGTATCCTTTGGGATTGCCTTTGTAGTGTTGGCCGGTAGCTTGTAATTCCAGTTTGTGAATACCGCTCGGTAAAATCCCCGTTTGGTAAATCACTGTGTTGTAAAGATTAGCTCCGAAAAAGCAGTCAATTCGTTCGATGAATACATCGTCGATGTAGACATCAAAGCTACCTCGTTCTTTGCCAATACTTCCATAGCAACGAGCTTGAGTGCCGGAGAAGGAATAGGTAACAGAAGCTCCTTTGCTTGGGGTGATTTTTTCTGTACCAAAGTACAGATCGTTTCTTTCCGTACTTTCCCTCCAATCTCCCTGGTAATTAACAGAAGTATCTGAATCATCTACTTTGTTCCAGAATTTATTCTTCTGAGCAGCATCTACAATACGAGCTTCATAAGAAGCTTCTCTAGTCAATTTAACCGGAAATGAAATATCAAACTTCTCGTAAGGCTTGAGTGCCGGAATAGTATAATCTTTCAAGACCTTACGACTTTGATTGGAAATCTGGAAGACTTTCAATTTGCTAGGTTTTGAGGCTTGAAGTCCAAAGTTCTCTACTTCTGTATAGAGGGTGTCGTTTTTGATTTTGATTGGCAAAGTCGCCAGCGAGGCAGGGTCTTCGCTGAATTGTGGCAGTAGTGCATACCCGTAGATGATGCCTCCATTCTTGTTCTTTCCTAGCACTTTTAGATCATAGTTGGAGGGGCTTATGGCAGAGCTATTCCAATCGAAAGTAACCAGCAGATCTTCCCCTGAATTTTTTGAACGGTTAGCTTTTGCTCCTGCACCATAATTCACCATATCGGATACACCGAGTCGTAAGGACTTCATCTCAATATCTTCAAAGGGATTGAATCCTTTCTCTGCTTTGATGCGGATGGTGATTTCCTTTGTCTCGGGAGTGATCTTCTCGGTATTCACGATTTCTACCAATCGCTCCATTAGCAGCGGTAGAATGACGTGCTTGGAACTGTGATTGTCATTTCCCAAATCCTCCTTTTTCTCCACATCAATGACGGCTAAGGAAAGATGAGTAGCTCTGCCAAATTCATCCTGAAGCACTTTAGGTCGCTCAAACTTGACCCACTCATTGGTGGTGCCATCGGTGTATCGAAATATGGACTTATCATATGGGATCCCTGGTTCTATGTTCCACTTGATGCCGTCCAATGAACGCATGTACACAGACTTTTTATCCACCGCATGATTGAAAATCACGTGGTATTGGTGCCTACTTTTCCAAATCACCGGATCCTCAGGGTACCCACTGTATCGGTCATAGTTTCGGGAAGAAACCATTTCGTAAGGTCCGAGGAAACCGGATTTAGAAATCATCACATCGCCTCTTTTGGTGAAAAAGAGAAAGCTGTCGTCTGCTCGCTGAAGCCCGGTAAGGTTGGTATACAGATGGGATAAGCCTTTAAAGCCGCGAGTATCAATTTCAATTCTTCCCTGAAGCTGCCAGGGACCCTCCAGCTTTGGAGAAGTATAGATATTTCCTTTACTCACGTGGAGCATATAAGTTCCATCGTTTAAGGGCACAACCTCTGGGTTGTGGGCTTCTGGCAGGGCTGTCCCGGTCACGGTGTAAGGACCTAACGGATGGTCTGAAATGGCGTGCGCTACCTCTGATTTTGGCCAACCCCAATGTGCCTTCGCTTCCGGCCAGCGTGCGATATTGAGGTGGTACTTTCCGTCTTTTCCCAGCATAGGATTTCCGCCCCAGTAACACCATTTGGGTGATTCCAAGCCATTTTGCACATCCCTAGGTAAAACTTTGTCTGTTCCCCAAATACCGGTTTTAGTAAGACTGCCAATGATGGGCATGGGCAGGATCAAGTCCTTGAATTGTCCGCCTTGTACGAGTTTTTTTTGGGCAGCTACTTCGACTCCTCCTAATGTGAGAAGTATACAAATTAAACCACTTAAAAATCTTGACGAAGAGCGCACTACATCTGAAGTTAATACTCCGCCAAATACAAATCCCAATCCTTTTTAGAATCAATTTTCCCAGCCTTCTCCCAGGCGAATCCGGCTTTCCATTCTATGCTGCCATTGGTGTCTGTTTTGATGATGGCCAGCGCATGAGATTCGTCTTTCTTTTCTGATTTCTGCTCCAGCATCTTCACGAGGTATTTAGTATCCACAATAGCTCCTGTGCCGATCATTCCCTGGTTTTGTCCCAGCTTATGCCACGCTGATAGCCAACCTTGTGCTTTATTGAGCGATACTTCAGCAATGCCATTTTGGGTGGAAAGTCCAACTGCAATTTCCAGGTCTTTGACAGGTATTCCATTTTTGGTGAAATGACTTTTTGCTGAAAATAATTGGCTCCCATTCTCTAGCGATATGACTCGAGTTTCCACAATTCGCTCCCCATCAATTTCCCAACTGTAGGTCAACTTAAAAGAAATGGTGGTTTGCGTTTGGGAAATCACCTCCCAGGATTCGTACAATCCAGATCGAAGAATCTTCTCATCCTTCCAAATGCCAATGCCACCCACGCCTCTCGACTTACCCACATGGTATTGATCGCAACCTTCCCCATGATCCTCATGGTAACTGATCCCTTCCAGATTTCCTCGGTACCATTTATCTACGATAGGATAAGAAACTCGCTTATGCCATGCATCAATTCCACTCAGTCCGGCATCTGGATTTGGCTGTTTGCCGTAAACTCGGAAGGCCACCAAGTCATTTTCCCAGGCAATATCAAAGTCCCGATCCGGGCAGTAACGAAAGGAGGGAGCATATTGGTACTCCTGGTCTTGAGCCAAGCACGTTCCACCTAAGAGTAAAAAAGCGAGCAACAGGCTTAATTGATTTCTCATATTTATTGATTTGCATACAACTTATACACTTCTGATCCGGCACTTAGAAATGCTCCTGTTCCGTAGACTTCCGTCTTATCTGGCCAGGCCTTTCCTGGAGCTGCGCCAATGGGTTGAACATATCCCAACATGCCTTCGTCGGTCACATAGCTAGTTAGCGCATTCCAAGCCTTTTGAATGGCAGGTTCGTACATTTCTTTCTCCAAAATGTCCTGATTGACTCCCCAGGCTAAGCCATATGTGAAAAAAGAAGTACCGCTTGTCTCAGGAGTCGGGTAAAACTCCGCACCCAGAAGACTCATGGCCCAATGGCCTTTTTCTGTTTGAATCTCTAGTAGCTTCCTGGCCATATTTTTGTAGATCTTGAGAAAGTACTTGTACTCTTTGGTGGAAGGGTCCAACTCATTTAGAATATTGGCCAAACCTGCGAAAACCCAACCGTTTCCACGAGCCCAAAAAATCTTGGTGCCATTATCCAGTTTTCCCATGTAGCTCTCGTCTCTGTAGTAAAGGTTCTCTTTTTTATCAAAAAGGAAATCGGTTGTAGCCTTATACTCTTCAATCATAAAATCAAGATATTTCCGCTCTCCGGTAATGTTGGATAACTGAGCCCACACGGGAGGGGACATGAACAATGCATCGCACCAGTTCCACCGATCCTGATCATACGGGGTTTTCCAATTGAGGACACTTTTTGATGGGTGATAAAGGATGTAATCAAATTGCTCAATAGTAGGGTCAATCATCGATTGCTCTCCATACTTTCGATAGAGACTGACGTACATTTGGCCTACCGTATGATCATCTGCGTGGTATTGCCGCTTGTGCAGTTTCCACTCTTGTTTTTCCGCAATCCCCTTCATCCACTCGTAGTAGCTGTCATCATCAGCCATGGCAGCCCACTTATTCATTCCCACATAAAGTGCTCCATTCGTCCAGGCAGCAGGGTGATGCGGTTGCTTTCGCGAATAAGCCTCTCGAAAATGCTCAATTTGCCAGTCAGCTACTTTTTTCATGATGGCTTGTACCTCCGCAGGGTTGATTTCTTGGGCTAAGGCCACAAAATAGGATGAGTGCAGTAGCACCAAGATCAAAAGTTTCTTCATTGGGTTTGATTTTAGGTTCATGATGCTGTTTTCATTTTAGTTTGATGATTGTTTTGTTTCCCCTTTGATCCTCAAGTGGGAAGGAAGCACTATACTGCTTACCATTTATATTGACGTTAATGCTTTCAGAATCATGGATTGGATCAGATACCAGGATTTCCTTCTTCTTTAGCATTAACAAACAGGGACGGTCAACTTCGATTTTTTGATTTTCGCCAATCTCAAGAGCGGCTGCCTCGTGAAACACTGCCAGCAGTTCTTGCCCCACCTTCACTGCTTGAACCGAAGCAGTGTTGCTTACAATTTTGACTCTACTTTTAGCGATTGTTTCGTCCATCTTCTTCGCGACTACATCTGGATAAATCGTGTAAGCATAGGAGGCCTCTTTGGGATCTTTTCCATGATTGATGTAGATGCTAAATACGTCTCCTCGTGCAGGAATGCTATCGTACGTGGGAAAGCACTTTTTCCAATTATCTTCCAGTGATGCTGTTTTTACATGGGCTTCATTGAGGATATGATAGCCGATTTGGTTGTGATGAACCCAGGTACCACCTTTTACCGAGGTGTTTTTGATAGCACCATTCGGCGAGGTGATGTTTCCAAGGAAATTCGACTGTTCGACGGAGGTAAATACTTCGCCCTTGGTCCGACCTGAGATATCAGCACCCAGACAAATGATCTCATCCTTGGTGAAAAACCAGCTTTTTTTGGCCGATAAATCATTTCGATGATAGTGCATAGAAGAAATCCCCATTTGTCCGTCATCCAGGGATCCGGCAAAGGGAGAGGTCGTTCGGGTCTTTTTTTGTGGCACCAGCGTTTCCAAATTTTGATCACAGGTAGTGCCGGGTAACCGATTCCAGTCCCAGAGTGGCGCAATGTGATGATACTCCTGTCCTGTTTGCGTAATCAGGAGTCTGCCGTCGCTATTGTGAAGGCCCAGGTAGCTTTCCATGTTGGTCAACTCCGTCCCAATGACTCTGATCGAACTCATTGCCAGGGAAGCCATCCAGTCTTTTTCGCGATGGGCAGCACAATCTGAACGCCAATAAGCTCTATGGCCGGTTGGGCAGTACGTTTTTGAAAGTATGGTCTTGTAATCCTTTTTTCTTTCTCTATCGACTTGAGCCATCAGCTGGAATTGATTGGTGAAAACCTGTTGCTTTTTTTCCAGATCACCAATCTTGTATTGCCTTCCTGCGGCGATCAGATCCATTTTATCTTCCCAAAGGAACCAGGCAGGACCATTCAGTAAGAAATTGCTGTGGATTTGTAATTTGTCCTCCGATAACTCATATGCGGTACCTCGAAGGATGTAGGCCCATTCGGTTACGCGTGAGCTGTACGATAAGCCATAGTTGCCAAACATCTGCTGATTGCCATGCTGGTGGAAGCACCAATCGGGTTGAATTCCTTCTTCGGTGGTCGTTCTTACCTCAGACCACAGGTATCCGACTCCTTTTTTCACAACCTTCGGAAGATCATAAAAGACACCTTTCATCACCTCAATTTCAGCTCCGATTACCAGATTGGATCCTGTCCTTTTCTCCGGACGCAACCACTTCAGCATCTTGACCCAGGCGCTTTCGCTCATTTCTTTAGGGATCTGATCATTGAGATATAGAAAAGCCCGCAGCAGATGTCGGGGAGCTGTTATCTGGTTTGGATACCAGTTTTTGCTTTTGTAGCCCGCTTCCAACCAGTGATTGAGGCCTTTGAGGATGGCAGACTTCAGTTTTTGATTTTGATAAAAAGTTGACTTGGGATGCGCATAGGCATGTGCCATGGTGTCCAGGTACTTCAAGTGGTCAGTGGTAGGCCAGCCACCTCGTCGGGTACTTTCATAGTTTACAAAGCTCCAGGTGCCTTCCGCACTCATTTCACCTAGGTATTTTTTTACCTGTTTGTCTTTTGGTGAGGCCGTCAATCGGTACGCTAGAAATTGCTCCAGAATTTTTGCGCGTGTATCATGAAAATCCTGGGCTTTGCAGAAGGCAGGGGCCACCAGCAGGACTAAAAAAATGGATCGTATGATTGACGTTTTGCTCATTTTTTGGGCTTTTGCAGTACCAGTCCCATTACATCACTTTCATAATCCTGAAAATGTCGCCAAGGCTTTCCACCCAACCAGAGTACCACTTTATAGCCTTCACCAGAAACGATGATGGGGCGAATGTTTTTAAATTCAGAATCGAATGTGAGTTGCGTCCATTTGATGTTTTCCGTCGAGGATGGATTTTTCACTTGGGCCATATAAATCTCGTGTTTTCTGCCGGTCTCTTCTCCGGTGTTCGGGTCAACAGGTGTAGAGATGATCACTTTTGAGGGATCGTCGGGATCAAGGGCAAATAGGCCCGTATAACTTGCTTCTCTTTCGTAGAGGCATGCCCCTGCGTAAGCAATCTCTCGGTCTACCCATTTTTCACCATCCCAATTGGCCAATCGGAATCGACTATCTGTATTGCTTTGATAGAGGGTGTATCCCACATAGGGATTTCCCTTCCTGTCACTTTCCATTTCGCAGGTCCAGGAGGCATTGGGCACGCTTCCATAACCTTCGGGCTTTTTGTTCAAAACTTCGCTTCCCTTGTAGATCTTCTCCGATTCAGAAGTAGTTAGTGGGCCATCAATTAGGTCTTTGATTTTGCTGCCATTGGCATTGTAGAAGCTGGTGCCATCAAAGGATGCGTAGTACAAGCTATTGCCGTAATTCCGAGGATGACCGTCGGTAAAAGAAACGCCAATCCGGTTTTCATCGATCTGCGTGTAGCGGGCATACGGTCGTTGGCGGCCTTTTACTTCATCCGAAATGAAATGGGTCGTTTCGGGACTCCAGGTGGCTCCCTCATCTTCTGACGTTAGAAATGAAGGATTATACGTTGGTCCATCGCGAAAGAAGTTGTAAACCAGGCCCTGATCTTTGATCGCGTAAAGATTCATGTAAGTGACCCCACCCCATTTTTTTTCTGCGGGCATTTCAAAACTATGCGTGTAGACCTTTCTTTCGCTCCATTTCATGTAGTCTTCAGCGTCCGAGATGCTGTAGTAGTGTTTATTTTCTTTTCCATGCATTGCCCAAAAAGCAAGTATGCTCCCGTCAGGTCGGGCGTAAAACACAGGTGAATTGTGATCGTCAATTTCAAAATTCTCGTGTAGCGTAATCACTCCAAGTGAAGTATTACGCTTCAAATCATAAACACCTACTCGAATGTCCCCACTTACTCCGCTGATTGCGCCAATAATCAGTTTGCCATTTTTGATGATGACTCTTGGATCTTCGTACCAGCACCAGCCACCGTCTTCCATGAAGGTGATGGGAGTCTTGTCTTTGATTGGATACTGAGCATGTCCGGCCACTAAAAGAAGTAGAAATGCTAGACAACTGGTCCAGTGTTTTAGTTTGAGCTTTTTCATGCTAAAATTGTTTTTTCAACCAGTTTTTTTGTTTGGATAATGCATTTCTATCCGCTAACCAATAGAGTAGGTGCGCATCGGCAAACATCCAAAAACACATTTGTTCTTTGCCCCAGTAGTTATCATATTCTCCCGGTTTGTACATGCGTCCATCTTCATGTCGGGACTGTAGTTCGAGAATTCTTTCACCTCTTAATTTGACCCAATTACTCGCTTTTGGAAGTTTTTTATCGTACTCCAATACGTCTGTTAAAGCATCCATTCCGTAGTAGCATGCATAGCGATATTGTGACCAATCTGTACCTTGGGGGTAATACTGTTCAGGGCTTCCGGCGATGTACATCGTGCCGCCGGGCTCCACGTAGGGTGGAGACTCAAACTGTTTTGTGACCAGGGTTTTGTAAATCAGTCGAAAGTTGAAATCCAATGCTTGTGGTACAATTTGATTGGCAAGTGAGAATACCATGAATCCAGACATTTGCAAGTGAGCAATGGATGACATGTAGTCATTATGTAAGAGCCCATGATTGATCACGATTCCATCTTCACGCACATTATATCCATCAAGCCATTCTGAGGGTGATTTTCCGTCAATTTTCGGCTTCTTTCTATTCATGTCATTTTTGATAGAGTAGGCACTTACCAATAGCTTGCTGCTGATATTTTTCCATGCCTGAACATTTGGATGTGATGGCATCATGGCGATTGCCAGCTGTAATGGCATAGAATCCCAGGAATTTTCCTCTGCTCTTGAATTACCACCTTCTCCATTCCAATATTTGATCTGATAAGAAGGTTTGATGTGACGATCCGCTTCGTAAATGACCATCTTGCAGATCATTTCCTTCGTTTCATCATCAAGTGATTCCCAAAGCATCCATCCCGCACGTCCCGCCTGAGCGGCCCACATAGTAGACTGCCAATGGTCACCCCATTTTCCGCCATTGGCCTTATGATGCATCACTACACCTTTGACTAATTGAATAGCACACTTGGTTAAGTCTTTATAGCTGGCCCCAATGGAAGTCTCATCAACTTTAGTTTTAATCGCAACAGCTAATCCCATTGCGGCACTTGATGGGGTCCGAATGGGTTGTTCTTTATTGACATTTTCAATAAGGTAATGGCTCCCATCAGGTGAGATTTCATAATAATTCTCTGCCCAATTAAATGAGTATCGTGCACCATTTGCAACCAGCTTGGAACTAAGGGTATATTCAGAGCTCTGGATCGCATCTTTAAAACGAGTCCAGTCAATAGGCACCACTAAATCGGATAATTTATCAGCCGCCAGTCCTGCACAAAGAGTCAAGGAAAGAAGAATATAGGTAATGCACCTAACTCCGGTTTTAATACTCATAGCTCATCATAATATCGGTATGATAGTCTTTGTAAGTATGATATTTCCCTGTGAACCAGAACAGCGAGTTCTTTTCGCCTCTTACGATGACGGGCCTTAGATGATCGAAAACCGGATCAAAAGTAATCTGGGTCCACGTCCATGTATCGTCCTTCTTTTCTCCTCTGAAAAGCTGATATTTTCGCTTCGGGAGGGGTACACCATCTTCAGGGTTTACATCTGCTGAGATTACCACTGCTTGGTCGTTTTCCGGATGCAGCGTGATTCCTCCTGCGTAGTGCTGTTCTCTGGGATAAAGGTTGCTGCCGGCAAAAGCTATTTCCTCATTTTGCCATTTTCTTCCGTCAAAAGTTGATGTCCAATAGCGCATATCCGTTCCCACGTCTCCACTGGGCGAAGTGATAAATGCCGCGCGAGGTTGTCCACTTTCGTCGTACTCCAGATCATGCACCCAGCCGCGTCCGCTATTGGTACTGCCATCGAAAACCAGCGTACCTTCTTCTGGGTCGATAGGCTTATTCTTCACCTCCTCGACACTTCTGATTTTCTTTCCCCTGGATGTATAAAAAGTGCCTTCCTGGTAGTAGAAGTGGTAAACATTATTGTCTTTCACATCTCTGGGATGCCCATCCGTATAGAGAATGTCGATTCGTTTGGTTCCATTTGAGACATACTTCACGTAGGGACGTTTGCTGCTATTTGAACCAGCGGAAATCAGCCATATTGGTTCACTCCAGTTTTCCCCCTCATCATCTGAATAGACAAAATGCGGATTGAAATTGTCCCCTCGAAAAAAGTTGTAGATGCGATCATTCTCTTCCGTAAGCCGATGTAAGTTTTGATACGTCAGGCCTCTTTCCGTAGATACGACTTCTTGAGATAATTCATCGCTAAGAAAAGAACCTTTCCAGCGAGGGACAGTTATGGTTCGCTGATAAAAGCTATTGGAAGTGCCATGCTGGGCGTAGCTGGCCAAGATTTTATTCCCTTTCAAAGGCAGAAATGCAGCGTTGTTGTGATCATCAGACCATCTCCAGGTGCTTAGAATGTTCTCTTTTTGCGCATGCCAGCTTGACCATTTCTCAATGCTAAAGGAAGTGAATGCGGTTGCTCCATTTCGCTTCACATAACTGGCATAGAATATATTGTTGTGAAAAATGACACGCTCATCATTGTACCAGGTCCAGGCTCCATCTTTGGCGACCAATCTAGGTATGAACTTCTTTGAAATGCCCTTTTCAAATTCCTTTTCCGCATCCAATCTTAACATTTCGGTACCAGCAAGGATGAAAGCTCCAATGGCGTAATCCTTACTGTCATGTGGCCGTACTTCATTGGGTTGACCAGCTACAATCTGGCTGTAGCCTAATTTTCCTTCGGGTGTCACACATCCTACCAAGCCCGACCAACCTTTCAGAACTACAGGTAAAAAGTATTCTCTGGGTAGCCATCCCTCATTGATGCCTTTGGCCATGGCGTAAACATAGAATGAAGACCCACTGGTTTCTTTCATTGGATACCATTCAGGATCGTTTACGCTGGATCTCCACAAGCCATCCTCCATTTGATACCTCGCTAGACTGAATGCCAAATCCTGAAACAGTTCGATGTATTTGGTTTTCATGGTGTCTTCCTCCGGCAAAAACTCAATCATGCGGGCAAGCCCTCCAATCACCCAACCATTTCCACGTCCCCAGAAGACTTTTTTACCATTGGGTGTGCGGTCATTTTCCGTACTTTTCTTGCTGTTTCGGTGGAATAGTTGCTCATCAGGCGCATAGAGAAAATCAACCGCATCCCAGTACAGTCGATGTAGCATTTCGTAGTAGCGATCATCCCCTGTAGCTTTTCCTAGCCGGGCATAAACAGGTGGCGCCATGTAGAGTGCATCGCACCAGCTCCACAGATTTCGGCCTGTAAGCGGTATGGACTTCTTCTGGTGTTTATCTTTTTCGCCAGGCATGATTTCAGCTCTGTCAAAGTAAAGGCGCAGCTTTTCATGCAGTGGCGCGTAGATAGCTTCCTCACCCTTGATGAAATACAAATCCAGATAAGTTTGTCCCGGACACACATCGTCCGCATGTAAGGGTTTTAGAATATCCCATTCGGATCTTGTGCCCCATTTGTATGCTTGATCAAGATACCAGTGATCGTTGGTTACCTGGTAAGCTGCAACAAACGATGAGAAGAATGTGCCCACAAGCCAATCCTTAACTGGCATATTCTCTCCATACTTATCTAATTGAAATTCAGCCGTCTTTCGAATTGTTTCTTTGATGGTTTGTGGTTTGTAGGCATATTCATCCAGAAGGGAATAGGGGGCTTCAGTAATTGAGGGGTATTTATGGTATTCGCTTTTTTGTATCTGCGCTACTAGCGGTATCATTTGCACAAAGCAGGCAAGAACGAATAGCTTTTTCATCGGGGTAGATTGTTAATGCACCAACGAACTTAAGTAGATCCACTTTTCTCATTGGGTTTTTACGTCATTTTACGCTTATTTTAACCGTAAAATGCAGGAGCGATTTACTTAGTAATCAGAGGAATAAGACATCAAGGAGTTAGCTAAAATAAGTGATCAACAGAAAGAGGAGGCTTTGAATAAAGTGCTCCAAAGCGAGACGTTTCGTAAGTCGACTACTACCAATGTCTTACTCACCATGTTAGTTAATGCTGCGCTTGAGCAGAAGGAACTGAGTACGGTTACCATTGGGTTGGAGCTGTTTGGGAGGAAATATGATCCTGAAAAAAGTGATGTCAATATCCGGGTAAATATTTCGCATTTACGAAAGCGGCTTGGTCAATACTACGAGGATGAAGGAATCAACGATCCGATAGTTATATCTATTGAACCAGGTAAGTATCGAGCTGCCTTCGCGTTAAGAGAAACAGCATCAAATCCAACTAAACGGAAGCGCTTGGTAGCTTCTGCTGTCTTACTTATGATTCTGGGTGCAAGTGCTATTTATGTACTGTCCAGATCAAAAGATGAGGTTTGGAAGCCGATGTTTCAGAATGGGCTCGAAACCACTTTGTTCCTCGGAGATGTTTTTGGTTACAATGGCATCAATCAGTTTGGGAATATTGGCTGGCACAGGGATTGGCGGATCAACTCTCTTGAGGACTTTTATGAATTCATTAAGCAAGATCCTGACAGATACAGTGATCTGGTTCCAGCAGATTATTCTTACATCGTCTTTGAAAATGCGTTCAACATCAAGTTGTTTACACGCTTTTTCACGCTCAATAAAGTTGAGTTTGGAATTCAACCAGTTTCTATTTCAACTACACGATTGATCCAGGATCAAAACACTATCTATGCCGGTCCATTATTTGTAGATAGCTTTTACAACCAGCTTTTCAACGATTTTTCCCAAAACGTGGCATTGGACTATGGCGATTCTTTGCAGAACAAAACGCATTATTTATATACAGAGGATGGCATGGAAAAGAAGGTCAACGTTAGATTCAGGAGTGAGGAAGGAGAGTATGCCATTGCATCTGCATTCAACGGAACAAACAACACCAGGCACTACCTGTTTTTCTCCAACCATGGTATGGGCCTGACCGCTCTGGTGCAGTACTTTACTAATGAAACTACGCTGGAGTTATTTTCAGAAAAGTATCTTGAAGAGTCCGATGAATTTGTTGCACTCTTTTACGTGACGGGTAAAGACAGAACCAGCACCTCTATCGAGTTGGTACATATTGACAATAATCAATAAATGGTTATTCATCGATTGGTTTTATGCCTCTCACAATCAAAATGGCATCTGCCTCATACCGAAAAGGGCGTGGGTTATATTGATCCCAAGCGGTGGGTTTTCCCTCAGCGTAGCTTTGAAGTTCTGTGAATTCTCCGGTCCAGGTGTTGAACCACTGAATGGTGGCATTCTCTGTGTTGAATTTTCGCATCGCCAACCGTGTGGCTGCATAGTGACTTTCTTTTGGAACATAGATCAAATAGATGCCATCTTTTTTATTGAGTAGGTTGTAGCCACTGTGATTGAATTGTGGCCAATTTTCGCAGTTCTCAAAATTGACTGATTCCATCAACGTTCTCATGTGCTTGAAATATTCAAACTTTGGTTTGATGAAGTCTTCCGGTTGCTCGTAGGGATTGTGAATGATTGCATTCCACGAAGTTCCTTGCCAGTAATAGGTGGAATATCCGCCGGCAAAAATGCATTTGTAGTTTCTTCTTAGGCACGTTTCAGCGCTGATGTACGCTCCTGGAAACACCCAATAAGGCGACTCCTCATATCCTCCATGCTCGATGTTGAAGATGGGTTTATTGGGGAATTTTTCCTTTGCGTCGACGGTGATGCTGTACAAAGGATGATCCCAGTTTTGCATGGAAATAAAATCAACACTTTCAGGGTTTCTTTTACAAAATCCGTAATCATGTACAGAAACCAGGCGATCATAAGCATCCAGTTTTCTTGTTCTTTCAATTCGTTCAAGAATATACTCCTCACCCACTTTTCCATAGCCAAGTGCCTCTTTTGAAACGTCCCAAATAAGGTTAGGAAACGCCTGATACCTTTTGATGACGTAATCATAGTACCGATTGTCTTCTGCTGATTTTAGCTCTGGCCAATTCACCAGCTTATTCCATACATAAATCATCAGATGGCTTACGATCTCTTTTTCGTGCATTGAAGACAGTACACGGTCGAAGTGTTCGAAAAACTCGAGGTTTACAGTGCTGTGATCAGGTTTTGTATTGGAACCTAGGAAGGGGAAGATGTCCTCTCGGCCACCATATTCATGCTCTGGATGTTCCTTGAGTTTAGGGTCTTTTTTCCACTTCACATCGTAGGAATAAACGTTCATTACCACCTGATTGAATCCATTTTCTTCAATCAAAGAGAGGAGGTGGTTGGTTCTGGGCAAATCAGGATTGCCATAATCGAGAGCAAATAGCCAATCGCATTCGAAAGCCAGATTAATGTAATGTGACCCATCTTCATAAAAGAAACGCTGCGGATTGTCCTCTTTTAATATAATTCCACCATGCCGATTGGTTTTGGTGTTTTTGGTGATCTTGATCTTTCCCTTTTTGCCGTTTAGCTCTTGAATTTCGGATTTAATCACGAAGGTTTTTAGTCCTTCTTCGGCGCTGGAATAGCGAAAGGTCCATTCGTTATCACCTGTATAAAACAGCGGAATTTTCTGATCGCCAATCAGCGCATAAGCTTCAACCTCGAAAGGCGCTTCTATCTTTTCCTTGGTTTTATATTGTATATCACCAACTTCCCATTGTGCCAATTCTAAGATCTTACCGGGCCTTGGTGAATCCCAGGATTTTGTTTGTGCAAAGATTACCTGTGAAGCAAGCAGCACAATAGCTGCTACTAATGATTTGAGCATAGTGAGATTTTGCTGAGTGAATTAAAGTTACTCAATGATGATTTTGGCTTTTCTTACTCCCTCTCTATCCTTGATATTTACAAAGTAAGTCCCCGACGAAATCCCTTGCACAGAGATGCTATTTTCCCCAACTTGAAGTATTCTGGTTTTTAGCGTCTTACCATTAAGAGCCATTATTTTCAGTAAGCCTGGGCTCTTGCTGTTTATTTTGAAAGTGTCCCTCATAGGATTAGGATAAAGCACAAGTGCATCATCTCCCACGGAAAGTACTCTGCTTACGATAACATCGATTGTTTTTGAAAAACCACCGTCTACGGAAATTACAGTAATGGTAGCTGCTCCAGGCCCAACAGCTGTAACCACATTCCCCTCTACTGTTGCTACACTTGCGTCGCTAGACTCCCAGTTCAATGTCTTGTTTGTAGCATTGAAAGGTGTAAAAACCACTTCGATCGTTTCGCTAGCATTGACTTCAAGTTCTATCGATTCTGATTCAATATTGATCCCTTCTAGCGCTCTATACTCTGTTGAAACATCTGATTGACTGCAGTTGGTGGTTTCTGTTACGGATGCAGCCATATAAACGGCATCATTTCCACTGATACCATTTTTGTAAAATACGATCTTATCAAACTGAAGGTGCTGCGACCTTCCGGTAATTTTAATGGTGTATTCACCAGCCTCGGGAAAATTTGCGCCAAAAGAACTGGATTGATGGTTGATATCTAATTGGCCGTTCATGGTGAAAACTCCTTTACTTCTGCCGACAAACTTTGCATACTCTGTAATGGGCGATCCTCCGGAAAGACCCACGCCATCTTCCATCTTAATCCAAACATCATTGGACAAATCTCCTTCAGCTTCATCCGGTTGTCTCATAAACCATTTGAAGGTATAAGTGCCAGGATTATTGATGCTAAAAGTGTAGCTTATTTCGTTCGCTGTATTGGCCTGATTGTAGCTATTGGCTCCTGTGTATTCAAGGTATTTATTGCCGGATGCCAGGTTATCGCCCTCTACTATCTGCCATTGACCTTTGAGGTTGAAACGTTCAGCCTCTATGACCAAAAGGCCATCAATTTCAGCCAGCTCGCACGAGGTTGAGCACCCCTCAAAGTCTTCCTGATTGCAATTCTCTTTGTCCACTACAGTAACCTGTACTTGATCAGTGATATTGTCAATACCGGCAGTCACTGTTACGGTAGCAGTACCTGGATTCACGCCAATCAGTCTGCCCTCTGGTGACACATAAACCACGCTTGCATCACTGGTCCTCCAGTAATAGTAGTCGTCCCATGGCTCTGCTGGAGTAAATCCAAAATCAAGTTGGTAAGGATGTTCGTGCAGCACCACCACGCTACCTTCTGAGATGTCAATTGACTTGGCTAGTTCATCACCTGGAAGTAAAATCCCATATCCTAAAAAATTTGAGAACTTTCCCGGGCTACCATCTTCATCTCCTTTGAGAAGGTACCATAGCATTCCCGCATCAGAAATATCATATTTTCCGTGCTTGTGGTCATTCATTCGCTCCCATAGCCACTGAATATGAGGATCTTCATGGTCTCTGATATCCCTCCAAGGATGATCCTTCGTTCCAGAACACCACAGCAGCCATCCGACATCACAATTGTTTTGATCCTTTATTTTCGTGTATTTCAGTCGATCTCCACTTAGCGCAATTGTTTCCGCCATGGTGTGTTCGGTATCCCGACGTAGATGGTTGTCATTGTATCCCGAATGCGAAATAATGTACACATGAGATAAGGATTCTAGTTTGGACCCATCGTCCACCACGCGCTTCACCGCCTGATAGAAAAATTCAGATGGACCCATGTGAATGTAATAAAGTGGATCATCTGCAGTCGATTTTGTCAACTCATTTTTTAAGCTCTCGATCGCTTCTTCTTTGTGAGTTCCTACGTCGAAAAATACATCACCATTAAAAAGCAGTCGCTCAATTGCCTGATCACACGCTTCTTTCATATAGTTTTTTTCCGTAGTGTGTGGAGGTGAAGGCATGAAATTATTGTAGGAGTAATGGACCAATTTATCCTGAAGCTCAGCCTTGGCCATCATGATTAAGGTGGCAGGAGTAGCACCCCAATCATCAGGGTCTGCGGTGTTGTAGGTGCCAGTGTATTCTAAATCAGGTTGATTATTTCCATCCGCGCTTACTGCAATCCTGTTGTTATTGTAGCCCAGTGCCTGACTGTAAATGGTACTTTTTGAAATTATCAGGAGGAGTAAGAAAACGATGTACTTCATGCTCGTAGTAGATTTGTTTGCTGATTTGAAAAGATCAATGTCTTTAAGAACTGCTCTTTTTGAAATTTTCTAAAATTAATTTTCAGTGTTGTGAAAAATGCAATCGAAGACTTTACAAGAACTTTACTAAGGATTTTTTATGCTGTAGTAATACTTTACCCTTGCCTGTACTAGCTAAATTCCAACAAGATTTGAATGAGGGTATCCTAGCATTGTGTTACAATTGACATTTCTACTATTTCTGGGTTTGCTGATTGAACAAGAAGAGGTACCTCAATCAAGTCTCCCACCAGACTACTATTTTAGTAGAGCTATGTCGCTACATGATAGTGATCCTGATAGTGCCTTTCAGCTTTATAAGCTAGCAGAAGCATCTTTTGACTCACTTTCGAATCCTAAAGGTGTGATAAAGTGCCAAATTGCGCTTGCTGATTTGTACAAAAACAAGGGATATTACCACAGTGCATTTGATGCACTTTGGGACATGCAATTGTTGGCGGAAGATATAAATGATACGATTGCACTTATTGGCATTCATAAACAGTTGGGTAGTCTCTACTCGATTTATGGTAAATACGAGGATGCACTGTATCATTTTGCCTTCGCACTTACTTTGGTAAGAAGCAATCAAGAAGTAAATCAGTCGGCCCTTAAAGAATTAAATCAGATCTATTACTCACTCGCACTTACAAAAAGAAAGTCTGGAGATTACGTCACGGCATTGAACTACTTGGATTCTTGCTTATTTGTCAGGGGTAGTCTAGGTATGGGTAGTTCAAGTACTTCTTTTATTGACACTGAAAAAGGCGTGATCTATCTCAAAATGGATGAGCTGGATCAGGCCAAGAAGTATTTAACAAAGGCTCATCGGTACTTTGTTGGAAAGAATCAAGGATACCGGATTTTTACCAGCCTGTACCTTGGTGACTTAAGCGCTAAAAAGGAAAGGTGGCAAGATGCTAATCAGCGATATCGATACGCATTAGAGGCTCAGGAAACTACCAATATGCATAGCGATATGAAGGTGGAGATTTTAAAGAAATTGTCTCAATCATATACCATGATTAATGAAACTGGAAAGGCCTATAAGTATCTTGAAGAAGCCATCAGCATTACAGATAGTCTTTTCAACACAAAATCAAGTATTAACAGCCAGTTATTTAGCATTCGGGATAAATACGATGAGCAGATGCGTACAAAGGATGATTTTATTGGAAAGCAGGAAGCGATCATTGAAAAAAAGGAGATTGTGGAATCAAGGCTTAGGATTTTTATTGGTTTTATGCTATTGGTTTTGCTGGCCTTCCTGGTTTTTCTCATTATGAGAAAGAAGCTAAGGAAGGCTAAAATGCTGCAGGACCAAATACGAATGCAGGCGGATCATGACCTGGAAAAATCGCGCGTGATTTCTGATGTTAAGAGTCGGGAACTCACTGCAAGTACCCTACAGATGATAGAGAAGGATCGCATGGTTGATGAGCTACTGGAAGAATTAAAAAAGGAAGCACCGGCAAGCTACACTTCCATGAAATCGAAGATGCATAAGGGCAGTGCAGATATGTGGGAACGTTTTAATAAGCGTTTCATTGAGGTTGATACTCAATTTTACGACCGATTGAGAACAAAGCATCCTGATCTTACACCAACTGAGCAAAGACACTGCGCTCTTGTGAAACTTAATTTTGATAGTAAAGAGATGGCGTCACTTCTTGGGATTTCTATCAATAGCGTTCACATTTCTCGACATAGGATCAGGAAGAAGATGGGTCTTGAAAGAGACGATAACCTCACCGTCCATATTTCCAATATTTAACATCTTTTTAATTTTCTAAGACATAACCTTATAATGAAAATATTCTCGCCGGCATTTATCTCAGTTCTGTATGTATCTTCTTTCGCTCAAGGGCTAGATGAAATCAAAATGTATTTTGTACCACTTGATCAAGGTGATGCAAATCCCATGAAAGAAATCATGCTGAAGGAGTCAGGAGAAAAGCTAAAATGGGGACACCTCATCGAAGTATATCCCGAAATTGAGTTTCAAACTATTGAGGGGATCGGAGGGGCATTCAATGAGATTGGCGGGGAAGCGTTGCTTAGCCTGAATGAAGAGCAGCAAAAAGAAGTGATGGAAAGTTTGTTTTCCGATGAAGGGTCAGGATTCACATTTTGCCGTACCGCTATTGGCGCCAGCGATTTTGGGATAGATGCCTACAGCTACTCGGAGAAAAAGAACGATTACAAAATGAAAAACTTCTCTGTGGAGAGAGATCAGCAGTATGTGCTTCCTTACATCAAAGGTGCCTTGGCCGTTCAGCCCGATCTGCTGATTTTCGGGTCGCCCTGGAGCCCTCCCGGCTGGATGAAGACGAGTGGTCAAATGGTTGGTTTACAGGAAACGCCCAATACGTTTCGAGATGAAGAAAAAGTGTACAAAGCCTACGCCACCTACTTTAGAAAATACATACAAGCGTATGCCGAAAATGGCGTGACCATTGATCGGATTTGTGTGCAGAATGAAAACGATGCAAATACCAAATATCCAAGCTGCACTATGCCTCCAGCGCAAATGCTCAAGCTCGCCAAGGACTACATCATCCCTGATTTCGAGAAAAACGGCATAGAAACTGAAGTATATGCCGGGACGTTTCGCACCGCAGAACAACTGGATTTAATTGAGTTCTTAACGATGGGAGGCTACCATAAACTTGCGGGGGTCGGCATCCAATACACCTCTCCATTTATCTTGACGGATGCCACCAAAATGGATCCTCAGCTCAAGATGTTTCACACGGAGGGAAAGTGCTACAATGGTCAGAATACTGCTGAGCAGGCAAATGAACGATTGGAAGAAGTGGCGAGCTACATCAACAGCGGACTTACCAACTTTTGCTATTGGAATATGATCCTGAACGAAACCACCAAGAGTGGATGGGACTGGGACCAAAACTCTCTGATAAACATCGACCGAGCAAAAAAGACAGTTCAGTACAACCCCGACTACAATGCGATGTACATCATCGGCCATTTCATCAAGCCCGGAGATAAGAGGATTGCTTCTATTAGTAAACGACCGATGATTACCGTAAAAAGTCCAGATGGTACGGTGAAGATCTTAATCCAAAATACAGATGAGAAGGATAGTGCATATCAACTGAATATGAACGGTAAGTCTAAGAAATTTATCATTCCAGCAAAGGGTATTTCCGCGCTTGTAATAAGGTGATAAATGAGAGTGTTGATGAAAATACAATTTAGGAGAACGCTCGACGGTCTGATAATTCGATGCTAGATGCACATAAATCACCTTTTGACAATGAAATTAACATTTATACTTTCCCTTCTTCTAGCTATCACTGCATGGCCTTTCAGCTCTTATTCACAACCCCAAAAACCCAATGTCATCATCGTGATGACGGATGATCAGGGCATAGGTGATTTGAGTTGTCACGGTAACCCTTGGCTAAAAACCCCAAGTCTGGATGCCTTTTGTAAAGAGTCTGTGCGGATGACCGACTTTCATGTAAGTCCGGTTTGCACCCCGACTCGCGCTGCAATCATGACGGGCCGCTATCCTATCAATAACGGAGCATGGGCCACTTACAAAGGAAGAGATGCTCTGAGTGGAGATGCCAGAACAATGGCAGATGTATTCCAGCAAAACGGCTACCGGACAGGTATTTTTGGAAAATGGCATTTGGGAGATAATTATCCCGTAAGGGCCACAGATTCTGGATTTGAGGTAGCCGTTCAGCATATGTCAGGCGGTGTTGGAGAATTATCCGACTACTGGGGCAATAGCTATTTTGACGATGTATATTTTGTCAATAATGAACCCCAACAGTTCAAAGGTTATTGCACAGATGTTTGGTTTGAAGAGGCGATGAAATTTATAGAGGCGACAAAAGACGAGCCGTTTTTCGTGTATCTGCCAACCAATGCGCCACATAGCCCATTCATCGTAGATCCAAAATACGCTGAGCCTTACAAGCATTTGGAAGGTACTAAAATCAACAATGCCAACTTTTACGGAATGTTGGTCAATCTCGATGAGAACTTTGGGAAGCTCAATCAATTCCTTAAAGACAAAAAACTAGCAGACAATACGATTCTGATCTTCCTTACCGACAATGGCAGTGGTGGAGGATTGAGCAAAGATGGGAAGCTGGGACACGACTATGGATTTCGTGGAAGCAAAGGTCACAAAACAGAAGGGGGTCACAGGGTACCTTTTTTCATCCGATGGCCTGACGCTAAAATCAAAGGTGGAAAGGACATTGACGAACTTACCACCCATGTAGACCTGCTCCCGACCCTGGCTGGACTTTGTGATATCACAATTCCGGAAACTATGCAGCTAGATGGGGTCGATTTTTCAGGTCTGCTCACAAAAAGGGAAAAGGAACTGCCTGAGCGAACGGTCTATGTACATCACAATCAGGATTGGCGACCGCCCATGGATGAAAACAAAACTTGCATCATGAAAGACCAGTGGCGTTTAGTCAATGGTAAAAAGCTTTACGATATTGAAAAGGATCGCCATCAGGAAAATGATTTAGCAGGCCAATTTCCAGAGGTCGTGAAGGAGCTACTTTCCAACAATCGAACTTTCGTGGAGAAAGCAAAGCAAAATGATGAATATCATGAGTTCCCTGTTTACATCATCGGGGATGAAGCACAGGAAGAAATCAAATTAACGATCCAGCATGCCATTGGAGAAGGACGTGGTATTTGGAAAGCTGAGCAGGTGTCGGCAGGAATGAAGAATGTCAATAACACACATTCCATCGAGGTGTCTAAAAAGGGATGGTACCAAATAGAATGTCGCAGATGGCCAAAGGAATGTCCTGGTCCGATATTGGGTGTTCCTGAATATAATCCTAAGGGGGGAATGTACGATTATCAAGCCATAACACCCGATAAGGTGCGTATTCAAATTGCCAACCAAATCATAGAAAAAGGGATTTTACCAGAGGAGGAAGCTGTCACCTTTAAGGTGAAACTAGATAAGTGCAAAACCCTTTTGGTAAATGACTTTATTGAAGGAAATGATAAATACGGTGTGTATTATACATATGTTAGTTTTATCGGGACATCTATGTAATTGATTTTAATGTCACTAGTTTACACCAAGATTATTCTAAGCTCAATACAATTATTGCTCTTATTGCTTGTTAAACACCTTTGATTCAGGTAGCCCGATTTTCTTGAGCATATTATTAGCCTTTTCCAACTTTTCAGGAAAGAGTGGCTTGTCGTTAAAAAAATCGAGTGATTTATTAATCTTAACGATTGGCTTTTTACCAAAATTTAACTTTGTTGAATTCATAATTATTTTCTCTTAACTAAAAAACCTTTGTACACTCTCTCTAACTTAAACAACTCCCACGAACTTTCAAGTTCACCAAAAATCTCGAAATCTTCCAGCGCTTCATCAAAATATCTTGAAATTCCCATTCTGTATAGTCTTGTTCTAGAGTCTGTACTACCAGTTGCATAAACCTGTGCATTTCTGTGCTTATCAGTGAATGCATACAGGGTTGCAATGACAGTTGCCAGTACTTTTTCGCTATCCTCGTTATTCGATACAATTGTGTCGTCAATCTCACCGGTCACTTGGTTTTTATCTCCAAACCCCAAATGATAGACGTTCTTGTAATTGGTCGGGAAGTACTGAACAATCTTAGGAATTCGCCCCCTTGGACCTTCACTTACGAACTCAAAAACTTCTAGTTCTTCACCTGATTGAAGTTCATACCTTTCCAGATTCATAGCATGAAGTTGCTAAGAATTTCCCATAAAGAATAAGTATTGCTGGAAAATACAACATGGAAGCTCACCACCATACCATACAAAAGTACCGTCAAGTTCAATCAGAAAATAAGAGTTCATTTTGCCAAAAAAAGTAAGGATTGGCGAATTTGAAATGGAAGTGCAGAACGACGAGTTTTTCCACAAATTGACCAGCGACTGACCTAATTGTAAAGATTTAGTAAAGTCCTAAAAGTGGTCAAGCATTAAAAATTAGTTTTTGCCCCTCTAGGAAAATTTGATTTACATCTTTTCTCCGAGACGATGACGACTTTCTTTGATTAAAAAATTTTTGACGGATATGAGACGCATGACTAAGGAGCTATTGTTTTTGTTTTTTCTACTCGCCCATTTAATGATTTACGGACAGGGTAGAATCATCATTGATCACAAAACACAGCGATTTATTGGAGATATTTCCACCCTGGACCGCACGAAATACATTCATGCATATCTCACAATTAGAGGCAATGATCCAAGGTTTACCGCACTGAAAGAGGAGTACAATTTTCATCCGGACTACATCGGTGGAAGAAGTCTCTCTAACCCAGCAAGTCGACTCAATAGCAACACCATGCCTCCAGTAGGTAATAAATATTCCGGTGTTCGCGAAGTAGATCCTTGGTACGTGACTGGAGGAAGACCTACTGATATATTTTGGGACGAAACTGCCGATTATTCCGCCATTGATGTGAATGATTACATGCAGGACCTGGCTGAGTATGTGGCTAGCTCCCTGGCTAAAGAGTGGGATAACCTGGGACGCTACTTTGAACCGATGAATGAACCCATGGTCAAGGCCAAAGACCTGTATCCAGGCGGATTCAATTCTGCTAAAAATGATAAGATCATCACGGATATGTGTAATTACCATGATTATGTTGGAAAGGCCATCCATGACATTCCTGAGCTTGAAAACATTCTGGTAACAGGTTATGCATCAGCATTTCCTGAATTCGAGTCAGATAACTTTGAGTTTTGGGAGAAGCGTTTTGGTAAATTCATTGACATAGCCGGTGAAGAAATGGATGTGCTCTCCATTCACATCTATGACGGATCAGGAGTGAATAACCAAAGTGGGAGAAGGTCTGGCTCAAATTCGGAGGCGCTCCTGGATATTATTGAGGCATACAGTTTTATCAAGTTTGGTCAGGTAAAGCCCTTGGCAGTTACTGAGTACGGGCGTTTGGTACCAAACCAACCCAATTGGGCTGAAGGGAATGGCGAATCAAACTACGAACCAGTGACCAACTCTCAGGCAGTGCGCTCTCAACTTCATTTGGTGATGAATTTTATGGAACGTGCAGATCATTTCGAGCTGGCGATTCCCTTTAATACCAATAGAGGTGATGATCCGACATTCATTTTTGCCAAAGCAAGTCTCTGGACCAAGAATGAAAACGGAGAGATCGTATTATCCATGCGGAAGTTTTTTTACGAAATGTTGAAGGATTTAAAAGGAGAGCGAGCAAGAATTAATTCCTCCAACGTGGACATTCAGGTCCAGTCTTTTGTTGATGGAACCGAGCTTTACGTTATGCTCAATAACCTTAACGATGAGACGCAGACTGTAGATCTGGATCTTTTAAATCAAGAAGGTCTTATGAGTGTCGATATTAAACAGTTAAAAATTTTCACTGATAGAACCCCTGAACTGACCAACACTACTGTGACCAGCGCTCCGGAGAACATTAGTTTAGAATACGGAGAGACAGCTGTTTTGACGTATCATTTCGCAGAAGAAATCGCCTTTGAAAATACTATTACAAGTACTAAATATTACACCTCTACCTATCTCAGTCAAATTCAGTCAAGAACTATTAATTCATTTTCATTTCAACCCATTGATGTGACTTATGGCACTGCAACTTTGAGAATGGGGGTAGGGCGTGAGCACGGATTGTCACTGGCGCCAAGAGTTAAAATCAACGGTGAATTGATCAATGCTCAAGGAGATTTAATCAAAGGTGATGACCAACGAAATCGCTCGCAGTTCTTTGGTGTATTGGAGATTCCTTTCTCGGTAGAGCTGTTGAATGCTTCAGGTCAAAACGTAGTGGAAGTGGAATTCCCGGATGATGGAGGGAAGATAAGCTCGGTAATCCTACAGGTGGATAAAGCTGTGAATGCGGTGGAAGTAGAACTCCCTGATCCGCTACAGAGCGTAGATAATCATGAGGGTTTCATTGTATTTCCGAATCAAGTACCTGCTGGTACAGAGGTGAATATCTTAAGTAATGGCGTTATACCTACTTTCACCATTTCCACCATTTCAGGTGCTCAGATGTTTTCTGGAACAGGCAATACAATTACGACTCACTCGCTTAAGTCTGGTGTTTACCTAGTTAGGATACAGAATGATGTTTCAGTAGTTACTCAAAAACTGATCATCGAATGAAATCCAATAGTCGAAATAATTGCGCTCAAATAGATATGTCGCCCGAAGTGGGGAAACTATCATGATTCATGCGTGGTTTTGAGAATAGCTTTGTGATTAAGCAGATGCAGTTTTACTTAGCAATAATTTCAAAAAACTAGAATTTTCGAATCATGCGCAGGCTTAAAATTTTGATTTTTATAATTCTGTTCACATGTGCCCTATCAAATTCACATGCACAGGAGGTATTTGTAAATCTCAACATGAAATACAGTGTCAATGGTGTTTCTGAACTAGATAGAAGCAAGTTTTTTATCGTCCATCACAGCATCGATGATTCTGATTGGGACAGTGACGAGCAGCGGCAAAGTTTTCTTGAAGATAATGATGTTTATGCCGGTCGCAGCACAGGAGGTATTACCTGGCACTTTCGTCAGACCGCTGAAGACCCAGACAGAGCCGGATGGCCGAGCATTGGTAATATGCAAACCAGAGGGGCGGCTACCAGAAATGATTATGCAGTCAAGTCTTCTGCCCATGCTTTTGAAGATCGGGTGGGTCCAATGGTGATTGCTGGACAGCCCAGTAGAATGTACCCGAATGGACAGGAAACACCCGCAGGATTAGTGTATGAGAGCCATGAAGCTGTCGCTGAATTCTATGCCAATTTTTTCTCAGAGTTTTATGGAACTGGTGGCAATACAGGTCCAGTAAGACCCACCTATCTGGAGGTTTTTAATGAGCCATTTGTAAAAGCCAATGACATTGGCACGACAGTAACCAGTATTTCACAACTTCATAATGTGGTCGCAGATCGTGTTAGACAAACGCACCCTGATATGTGGATTGGCGGCTATGGTGCGGCTCATCCAGCCTATGAATCAAACAACTTTAGTCATTGGAACAACAGGTGGAAACTTTTTATCGATGTTGCTGGTGACAAGATGGATTTTTTTTCCTACCACCTGTACGACAATCATAGCAGCAGATCTGCTCCACAAGTCAGAAGAAAGGGCAGCAATATTGAAGCGATCATGGATATGGTGGAGCATTACTCCATGTTAAGGCTTGGCACCCGCAAACCTGTGTACATCACAGAATTTGGATACTTCCTTCAGGAAGCTGTGGCTTACAATAAGCAGAGCGATTGGTATCAGCTGCGATCCTACAATTCCATGCTCATGCAATTTTTAGAAAGGCAAGATGTGATTTTTGGCACCATTCCCTTTATGATCTTAAAAGCTGAGTGGGGAAGAAATGAAGATGGGATACCGTATGGTCCCAGGATTATGCGTCAAAAGAAAGAAGTAGAAGGTTTTGAAGGAAATGGAGACGACTGGGTCTACACGGATCTGGTAAAGTATTGGGAGTTTTGGAAAGATTTGAAAGGCGTACGAGCAGAATCGAGATCAGACAATTTTGATATTCTTACAGATGCTTATGTTGATGGAAATAAGGCCTATGTGCTACTAAGTAATCTCAGCTTTGAGGATCAGGAAGTGAATTTAAACGTGAGCGAGAATACAGGACGTAATCTGGCAAGTATCACCGTCAGTCATCTCCATGCAAATGATCAGATAGAAGCTGTATGGGATCAGTTTGAGTTAGAAGGCTCCTCGGTTCAGATTGGTGCAGAAGCAACGATGCTCTTGATCTATGAATACGATGATGCCATCACCCAAAACGAAGAATCTGCTGAAACAAAATATTTTGCGGATAATTATCTGAGACCAATCAACGCTAATGATCCAATTAGTGTAAACATCAACGGGGTTGCCACGACCGAAATAGGTGAGGCAATGCTAAGACTTGGATTGGGTAGGGACCATGGCTTGTCACTCAAACCAGTTGTATCGGTAAATGGCGTAAGAATTGCAGTGCCATCAAACTGGCGAGGAGATGCTCAGCCAGATAGGAGTAGATTTTTTGGTGTCCTTGAAGTTCCTGTACCTAATCAATTGCTAGAAACTGACAACACCATTGAAATCACATTTAGCGACGGTGGAGGCCATGTATCCAGTATTTCGATGCAGTACTTTGCACAAACTGTAGAACCAAACAAACCGGAACCTCCTTTGAGTACAACCAATTTGGTGGCCCACAAATTGGAGTTATACCCTAATCCTGCTCAAAGTACTGTGAGACTTACTTTGCCTAAAGGTGTGAAGGAAGCACTGGTAAGAGTAGTAGACATGAGAGGTGTGAATGTGCTTGAAAAAAGAGTCACCGAGAACAACAGTTTCTTAAACGTTAAAAATCTTACTGGATTATACGTAGTTCAATTGGTCACTGAGAAAGAACTGATTGAATCAAAACTTTTGATTGAATAGGAATGCTTTCTGCTAAGGGTAAATACCGAGCTTATGAAATGTAACATCACCAGTCTATCGGGAGTACTCACTTTCATTCTAATTACACAGTTCGGGATTGCCCAAAACTTCCACTTGGACAAACAAGTTTTTACAGTTGGAACTGAGCCTCATGCTGCAACTCAATTTATCTATAAAGATGTGACTTCAGCGCTGAAAGGGGAATATCGGAATTCTACCTATTATCAGAGCTTAGCGGGATACTGGAAATTCAATTGGGCGGAGACACCTTCCGATAAACCTGAAGGTTTTTATGAGCCTTCATACCCTGTAGAAGATTGGAGTACCATCCCTGTTCCCTCCTGCTGGGAGCGTCACGGTTACGGAGTGCCTTCACATCGCGGATTGGGCATGCTCGTTCGGGATGAAAAAATCAAAATTCCCAACGTGCCGGAAGAGAATCCAGTGGGTAGTTATCGAACTACATTTAGCTTACCAGAAAGTTGGAAAGGACGTGAGACCTTGCTCCATTTCAACGGTGTTTCAAGTGCCTTCTATCTTTGGATCAATGGTGAATTTGTGGGATACGATGAAGATTCCATGACCAGCTCTGTTTTCAATATCACACCTTACTTGAAGGACGGAGAAAATACAATTGCCGTTCAAGTGTACCGCTGGACGACCGGAAGTTATCTGGAATCGGGAGATACCTGGACTTTCAGCGGCATCTTCAGAGAAGTGTTCTTGCAAAGCAGACCAATGGTAAGGATCAAAGATTTTTTCCTTTCTTCAGATTTGGATGATCAGTATGAGCATGCACAATTCAACGCCAAAATCAAGGTGTTGAATAATGCTGATTTCGTGCCTAAGAATTACAAGGTTTCGATTGATATTTATAATGAGCAAGGTCAATTGGTGAATGCTTCTGCGGATAAAAGTCCTAAGCTTGGATGGCGTATGGGCAACCTGGGAGCCGAGAGTATTTTGGACTACACTACCACTGTAGAAAGCCCCAAATTATGGTCAGCGGAGTTTCCAAACCTGTATACAGTAGTATTGACTTTGTCTGACGCAGCGGGTAAAAAGGTTGAGATCACGCAAAGCAAATTTGGGTTCCGTGAGGTTGAAATGAAAGATTTGCAAGTCCATGTCAATGGAACTCCAATTAAAATCAAAGGTGCAAATAGGGGAGAAACAGATCCCGAAACAGGAAAAACCTTGAGCGAAGAATCCATGATTGAGGATATCCTACTGATGAAGCAAAACAACTTCAATGCAGTGCGCTCAAGCCATCATCCGAATGACCCCCGTTGGTACGCACTTTGTGATAAGTACGGTTTGTATGTGATGGACGAAGCATTGGAGTCGCCGGATTATTTCATCCGTGGAAATGGACTCCCAGGAAGCGACATTGGCTGGATGGGAGCTGCGTTGGATCGTGCGGTAGCCATGGTAGAACGTGCGAAGAACCATCCCTCGATCATTTTTTGGTCCTTGGGAAATGAATCAGGTTGGGGGCAAAATTTCGCCCTAATGAGCGATTACATTCGTCGATTTGACCCGACTAGAATCATCTCATACGATGGCAGAGAGACGGATTGCTGGGATACTAAAGACTATTTTGACATGAACAGTTCTATGTATCCTTTTATCGAAGATGACCCGGAACAGAAACACTGGAAGTTGCTTAGTTTTTGGTCAGATCCCAAGTACGATAAGCCATACATCATGATTGAGTACGCTCATGCGCAGGGGAATTCACTTGGCAATTTTGCAGACTATTGGAGGGTGGTTGAAGAAACGCCCTCGTTTGTAGGTGGATATATCTGGGATTGGGTGAACCAAACGTATAACACAGAAATGCCGGATGGGACCATTCGACAAAGCCATAAACTGGATTACCACAAAGTGGATTCCATGCCAGTTGACGTGAACTATTCAAAGTTCAAATACACCGGAAATGAATGTGCCAAGGGGGCTGTTTTTGCAGATCGTAGCATCAAGCCAACCATGCACGAGATTAAAAAAGCGCAACAATACATTTCAATCGCAGGTAATGAAAATGAGCTTAACACTTTTCAGGTTAAGAATAAGTACTTCTTCACCGATTTAAGTGGCTTTGAAGGGAGCTGGGCTTTGAAAGCAAATGGCAAGGTTTTGAAAAAGGGGACGATTCCCGGTATGAGCCTTAAGCCAGGTGAAACAGGAAAGTTTGAGGTAGACTTACCAAAATTTAAACAAGGTATCGAGTACGTCATCGACTTCAGTTATCGCCAAAGAGAAGAGACGCTTTGGGCGGCGGCAGGTCACGAAGTAGCGAAAGAACAAATTGTTCTGCAAGCTTGGGAACCGGAAGTCAGCACAGTATCTGGAAAAGTGGCGTTCAGTGAATCAGAAACGCGTTTGAAAATTTCAGGTAAGGGATTTAAAGTCGAAGTAGATAAATCAACTGGAACAATCACCTCTATTGAGGCCAATGACAAAGAGCTCATTGCTCAATCCGGTGAGATCACCGGTCCGGCGCTCAATGTATATCGTTCACCTCTAGAAAATGATCTGAAATTCAAAGATCATTGGCATAAGGCAGGGATACGAGAGATGGTTGCGAAGGTGATTTCTGTTGATTCAGAGCAGATAAATGAATCTTTAGTCAAGCTTACTATAGTGAAGGAGTTCACGGCTGACTCAGGAAGTTTTACCCACAATTGCATCTACGAAGTACGTGGTGATGGCAATATTAAGATGGATAATCAAGTGTCTGTGGTAGGCTTTGAAAGCATGCCGGTACTACCTCGTGTAGGTGTGAAAATGGCTTTGATGGAGGGTCTGGAAGATGTAAGCTGGTACGGTCGCGGACCTCACGAAAACTATCCGGATCGGAATGAATCAGCGCATATTGGACTGTACCGTTCTAATGCAACGGATATGTTCGTTCCGTATGTGGTCCCGCAAGAAAGCGGTGGACGTTCAGATACCCGCTGGCTTGATCTTGGTTTTGCAAGCGCTAAGAAGCCGGTTCTAAAAGTATCATCAGACCAATCTTTTCAGTTCTCTGCATTACATTATGATGCAAAGGATATGGATCACGCCAGTCGACCAGAGTTCTTGACAAGCAGGAAAGAAACCATTCTTTGCATTGACGCAGAAATGCTGGGACTAGGTAATCAAAGTTGTGGCCCACCTCCGCTAGCTGAATACATGTTGCCGGTCAAAGAGTATACGTTCAATTTTACGCTGAGTTTGCTTTGAAAAGGTAGGATCAATTATTAAAGGTCATTTGATCTGCCTAAATGCCTTCCGATATTTAGAGGGCGACATATGTTGAAATCGATTGAATTGTCGATGGAAAAAGGTGAGATTATTAAATCCAGTGCGGTAGCCAATTTCTGAGATAGATAATTCAGTCTGGATGAGCATTTTACTTGCCAGGTTAATCTTGTATTCGTTGATGTGTTGTGTGAAAACTTTTCCGAATGTCTTTTTGAAGAATCTCGCAAACGCTGCCTTGCTCATTCCCAATTGAGTAGCAATTAACTCTACTGAAATCCGATCATGGATATTGTCCTTGATGTAGTTATTGATAATGCTCACCCGATCACTGGCTTTATCTGACAAGGTGCTATTAAAGCCAACACCCGCTAAGAGTTGTTGATTTGGAGATTTGGCTAGCTGATTAAGTATTGAAAGTAAGGTAAGTAATCGTTCGAATGGGGGCTCTTGCGTTAAACGTAAGAAGTAGGGTTCTAAAGAAAGCGACTCCTTCGAGCTGAAACTGATGCCTCGTTCTGATCGGCTTAGCAGCCATTGGATATTTGTCAATTCAGGTTTGTCGAACCATCCACTCAAGGCAGATTCTTCAAAATGAACCACTATGCAATGGACCTCTAGATCACTTTCCACCGTTTTATAACAGTGAGGTAGGTTGCTTCCTATCAAAACCAAATCACCACGATCATAGGCTTCCATGGAATCACCTACGTACCGAATACCTGTACTTTGAATCATGTAGGTCAACTCGAAATGAGGATGATAGTGCCAGGCAACATCAAACTCAGGAAGATTCATCAACTTAACATTAAAGGAAGCATCTGCAGGTGGACTTCCAATTCTATATTCTGCTTTCATTTATTTGTCGTTGGTTGCTTTAGCCAATTGAGGTAGCTACTAGCTACATAATATTGAAGGTGTAGGTACAACCTACACCTAGTGCTTAACATTTACACCTTTGGCGTAGCTTGTAGCTACGACTTACGCTATCTTATCAATTTCCATTGAGTTATTGTTCCACACAGATCTTAGGTTATCATTTCAATTTTTAATTGAATACTAAGTCCTGCATAGTTTCTGGCACTTGAATAGAGGTAATGCTCCGGTTCCTCTACCCATCCTGCTCTTACTGGATTCTCATGAATGTATTGCAGTTTGACATCCATCATTTCATTTGAGGTTAGTTCCACAGCATGATTGTGATGAGTCCAAAACTGTTTTGTCTCAACCCGCCTGTTGTATTTCCCGTGGTATTCAAAAACTACATTAAGCCAGTCTTTTCTGCTTTCTTTGTCGTTTTCTAATACATCACGCATAATATTTCGTGAAGTGAACCTTTTCAAATCCCTGACAATGTCTGAGAGGTTTCCGTTTTTACTTCTGGCAATAAGATGCACGTGATTTGTCATTATCACATATCCGAAAATCTCCAACCCTTTATTCTCAATGCAAAACTTCAAACTATCAATGATCAGATCACGATAAAGTTGGCGGCTAAAGATATCTACCCAGCCTACTACCTGAAACGTCAGGAAGTACATTCCACTTTGATTCTTGATCTGATAGCTATCTCCCATTTGATTCTTTTCTTAGTTGTAAACTAATTAATAACTGAAGTTGTAGGTACAACCTACACCTAGGTCTTTGTAGTCACAACCAGCACCTAGATACATATATTTAATGTATATCTATTTTAAATATCAGTTTTAATGTTAAAATAGTGTATAAAATGAATATCATCATGGATGAAATCGCCGGAGTGACTTTCTAGTTTTGTAGCAGACCAGGTTCTATGAGTCAGGAAATCAACATAAAAGACGTTAAGTTGTATAAGGCCACTTCCGAGCTGAAAAAGCCTATCTCGGATGCAACGCACACGCTTTCAGAGATTTCATTCATCATCCTAAGACTACAGCTGGAAAATGGAATTTTCGGGGAATCCTACTTACTTTCCTTTCAATACTCTCCTAATGCGATCATTGGTGCTTTAAAGGACATCATCCCAGTTGTTAAGGGAAACAAGGCAAACGAGACAGGATTGGTTTACCAAAAGCTAGATGGGTTGGCGGAGTACTTTGGCAATCAAGGGATTAATCGATGGGCGCAAGCTGCTGTAAACATTGCCATGTGGGATGCTTGGGGTAAATATTTGGGTCAGCCTATTCACAAAATACTGGGTACCCAACAAGAGAAGGTAAGCATTTACGGAAGTGGAGGTTGGATTTCTTACTCCATTGAAGAGCTGATTGCTGAAGTGACCGGTTATGCGGATCGGGGATTCAAAGCGGTAAAGATCAAGGTAGGCTCACCCAAAGTGAGCACAGATTTAGAGCGCCTCCGATTGGTTCGTGAAGCTGTTGGTGACAAGGTGGACATCATGATGGATGCCAATCAAGGCATGAGTTTACCTGCTGCGGTTAAGTTATCAAACGGAGCTAAAGATTTGAATATCAATTGGTTCGAAGAGCCGGTAGATCATCAAGACTTTCAGGCCTATCAAATATTGAAGAATCAGACCGGTATTTCGTTGGCCATGGGCGAGCGAGAGTACGATACGCTTCCTTTGAGGGAACTTGTGAGTAGAAACGCACTGGATATCTGGCAGCCAGATATTCTTAGAATAGGTGGAGTTGAGGCCTGGAGAGAAAGTGCCGCCTTGGCGCAGAGTTTCCATCTTCCAGTATTGCCACATTACTACAAAGACTATGACGTGCCTTTGCTATGTACCATTTCAAATGGTGTGGGGGCAGAGTCTTTTGATTGGATTGACCCATTGATCGACAACCCTATGGTGGTACAAGATGGCTATGCCAAACCTCATGATTTACCGGGTTGGGGTTTTAACTTTTTGGACGACCAACTCACCCCCATCAAATAAGCTAATACAAATGAGTAAGAATGTATTTTCCCTTGAAGGTAAACTGGCATTAATCACTGGTGGTGGCACAGGCATAGGGTTTGGTATTGCACAAGCATTTATTGAAGCTGGTGCTCGTGTGGTGATCACGGGAAGAAGAAAGGGTGTTCTTCAAAAAGCTGTAGATATTTTGGGAGAGAAGGCAGTCTATCTGGAAAATGATGTGACAGATAAAGAGTCACTTCCCATTTTGGTAGCTGGGATTGAAAACAGTTTAGGCCCCATTGATATTTTGGTCAATAACGCGGGGATTCACCACAAAGCGATCGCGCAGGATACCTCTGATGCTGATTTCGAAAGAGTGATTCAAACCAATTTGCTCAGCGTTTTTGCCTTGACTCGAGAATGTGCACAGTACATGTTGAAGCGTAAGAGTGGTTCTATTATCATGATCGGCTCCATGGCGGGATTATTTGGAATTGACAAAGTAGTAGCTTACGGAACTTCCAAGGCCGCATTAACTGGTCTGGTTAATTCTTTGGTGACAGAGTACTCTACGAGAAATGTGAGAGTAAATGCCATTGCGCCAGGCTGGATTGAATCCAATATGTTCTTAAATGCCATTAACAATGATCCGGCAAGGAAGCAGCAAATCACAAATCGTATTGCGATGGATCATTTTGGGCAAACGGAAGATATCGGCCATGCAGCAGTCTTTTTGAGTTCTGAAGCAGCACGATACATCACGGGAGTAGTGCTGCCTGTAGACGGAGGAGCAACAGTGAATTTCTAGATATGAACAACAAACCCACGTACATAGACGATTACGCTACCAGTAAAGCTTTTGACGGTCAAAGCAGGTTGGTTTACGGAACCTCGGGACTTGGGGGTGTATGGGGTGCAGTGCAAGAACAAGAGTCCGTCAATGCAGTACTCTATGCCCTTGAAAATGGAATTTCTGTTTTTGATACAGCCCCATCTTATGCCAATGCAGAACTGTACCTCGGTAAAGCGTTGAAGCAATGGACGGGTGCCAAGCCATTCATCAGTACCAAGGTGGGAAGACTAAGAGGAGAAGATGCGTTCGAAGTGAAATTAGATTACTCAAAAGAGGCGATGACCAAGAGCTTGGAGAATAGTCTTGAAGTATTGGGCCTAGAACAAATTGATCTTCTGTTTCTTCATGAGCCCCAATTAGTTCCTATGGGTCAGATTGAATCCATATTAGATACACTAGAGGATTTTAAGCAGCAAGGTTTAGTTAAGCGAGTAGGCGTTGGGGGAAACCCAAATGAGGCATTTCTTCCCTACATCACCAAAGAAAACTTTGATGTGGTTTCAGGATTCCTGAAGATGGATGCGTGTAACTTATCCGTGTTTGGTGGGGAAATTCAACAGTACAAAAAGGAGCAAATTGCATATTACGCGGCTTCAGCTTTGCACTTTGCATTGTTGGGAAGTCGGTATGAGAAGTATCAGGCGGATGGGGCCGATGGCGAGTGGATACTGCAATCAGATCTGGATAATGCGAAAGCAGTAAAAGCCATTGCGGATGAACTGGACATGCCCTTAGCGACATTGGCGCAACGCTACCTATTCTCGATTGCTGAGGCAGATCGAGTAGTGATGGGTGCTCGAAACCTCGATCAGATAGCATCTACCATCGCAGACTGGAAGCACGGCAAATTACCAGAAGAAACATTTAATCAAATCACCGAAATTATTTTAGGATGAAGGCCATAAGACTCAAAGAACCGGGATCTTGGGAGCGCTTGGAAGCACCGCAACCAAATAGACAGCTTGAGTCAGGAGAAGCTTTACTGAAGGTGAAGAAGATCGGTGTTTGTGGCACAGATTTGCATGCCTTCAAAGGGTCTCAGCCTTTCTTCAATTACCCTAGGATCTTGGGGCATGAGCTAGCAGTGGAAGTAGCAGCAGTCGCTGAAGATGTACAAAATGTAAAATTGGGAGACTTATGCTCTGTAGAGCCTTACTACAATGACATTATTGGTCAAGCTGTGAGGCGTGGCAAGACCAATTGCGGTGAACACTTGAAAGTATTGGGTGTGCATGTAGATGGTGGGATGTGTGAATACTTTACCTATCCAGCTAAATTTTTGCATCCGTCAAGCAAATTATCAGCAGATCAATTGGCATTGATTGAGCCATTAGCAATAGGTTGTCACGCGGTAGATCGGGCCAGCATTCAGAAAGATGATATTGTGCTCGTGATCGGTGCAGGACCAATAGGTCTGGGAGCAACGCAGTTTGCGCAGCTGACAGGTGCCAGGGTATTGGTTATGGACATTGATCAACGAAAACTTGACAAATGCAAAGAAATTACAGGAGTTGAAGAGACGCTGACCGCTGATGGAGACGCAGAGGAGAAATTGAAAGCAATCCTCAACGGTGATCTTCCTACTATTATTCTTGATGCGACTGGCAGTTCCAAATCAATGCTGAATACCTTCAATCTTGCTGCTGCTGGAGGAACTATCGTATTCATTGGGCTTTTCATTGGTGATGTCGTTTTTCACGATCCGACCTTTCACAAAAAGGAACTGACCTTGATGGCGAGTCGTGCAGCTATGAGTCAGGACTTTTCCAGAATCATTGAACTAGTGGAAGAGGGTAAAATTGACCCTTCGGTTTATGTTACACACCGCTTGAATTTTGATGAGGTGCCAGAAAAATTTGAGACGCTTTACGAGCTTGGACCTAACCTAATCAAGGCGATTATTGACCTCTAGACCCTGATTAAAAGACTCATGCAATCCAAAAAAGAAAACTATTCACAATACCTGGTGCCACTCATCATTGTCATGGCGCTCATGTTCTTTTGGAACTTAAGCCGCAATATTAATGACGTGTTGATACCTCATTTAAAGAGAGCCTGCCAATTGACGGATTTTCAATCTTCTTTGGTGCAATCGGCCTTTTTTGGTGCATATTTCGTAATTGCTTTACCAGCAGGATGGTACATTCAAAAGAAAGGTTATCGAATGGGGATGATAACTGGTTTACTAATCGCTGCTGTGGGAGCTTTCTTGTTTTATCCAGCCGCAGAAACCCGAATCTATCCCTTCTTTTTACTGGCCTTATTTGTGATGGCCGCTGGTTTTGCCATTCTAGAAGTCACCGCTTCTCCTTACATCACTAAACTAGGAGATCCGGAAGGAGCATCCAGTCGTCTGAGCATGGCTGCTGCGATTGGATCTTTAGGTGCGACCATTGCGCCTTCACTAGCGGCATTTCTATTGTTACATGAAGAGGACGTTGCACAATCGACGATTGATGCCTTTTCTGCAAGTCAACTTGATGCCTTTCTTTCGGCAGAGGCAGATTTGGTCAAGCCACCGTATTTGGTACTTGGAGGGATATTGGTTGTCATTGCGTTGGTGGTCGTGTTCATCAACTTACCCGTAATTCAGGATGAGCAGGGAGGGGATAAGAAACGATTGCTGGACATTTTGAAGTTCAAGCATACGCTCTATGGAGTAGGAGCAGAATTCTTCTACGTCGGAGCAGAGGTCGGGATCGTGAGTTTCATTATTCGCTGTGCAAAATGGTTCAATATCCCTGAGCTCACAGAACAAAAATCGGCACAGTTTATCACTGCATTTATGGCATTGGTGCTGGTCGGTCGATTGCTGGGTGTATACATCCTCAAGCGATTCAAGCCTCAGTATGTATTGGCCTTTTGCAGTATTAGTGCTTTTTTGATGGTTATGATAGCTATTCTAAGTGATGGTTACTTCTCACTGGTTTGCCTGTCAATTGTAGGGTTCTTTACTTCCATCATCTATCCAATTATTTTCAGCTTGAGCATGAAGGACTTAAAGGAGTATACCAAGACTGGTTCTTCTGTATTCTTATTGGGTATTGTTGGAGGAGCCATTGTACCGCCATTGATGGGATACATTTCCGATGTAGTAGGCATTAGATACGCTTTCGTAATTCCTTTAATCTGCTATGTGTATCTGTTGTTTTTTGCGCTAACAGGTCATAAAGTGAAAACTGAAAAGGCTTAAGATGGATGTCGAGAAGTTTCGTCGGTTCACTTTTTTTCTTGATTCGGATGGAGAAGAGGTTAAGAAGATGCTCGTAAACGCAAGAGAAACCGCAGATATAAAAGCATATCAAAAGGAGGAAAATTACTTTTTGATTGCTGATGTTTCAATAAATATTAGCACTCAGAAACTGCCAGAACCCCTTAAAAATCAACAGCCTTTAGAGCGTATTTATGAACTTGAACAAAAAGTTGTTTACGCTCCTGAAGAAGGTCAGCTAAAAGAAGATATTGGGAGGCATAAAAGATTTGTTTGGACATTACTGTTAGAGCCTAATCTCATCGATGAGTACAAACACGTACATGCAATGGGTATGGCATGGCCAGAGGTTACCCAAAATATGAAATCAATCGGAGTGCTTGACATGGAGATTTACCTTCATCAAGCAAGGGCCATTTTGATCATGGATACAGTACCAGACTTTGACCTTGGTATTGTGGGCCCAAAATGGCAACAGTTGCCAAGAGAAAATGAGTGGCAAGAGTATGTTGCTAAGTTTCAACGTACCGATCCGGAAAGCTCGATTCAGGAGAAGTGGCAGGATATGCAAAGAACTTAAAGATTGAAAAAATGCCAAAGACGTCATACTTATTTCTTTTTGCGTATCAGTTTTGAATATTTACGTATCATATCGTATCAAATATTTCGTATCATTATCGTATCTTTACGTATCATATCGTATCATTCAAATCATGAAAGTCTACAATTTTGAATTAGATTTCAACTGGGAGCTCGTCAGAGCAATTAGCGCCTTAGATCGCTTTGATGCGTCCTGGAATTCGATTGAGAAGAAGGAAGGATCTACACTTAAGCAACTCAAATCCATTGCAACTGTCAGAAGCGTTGGAGCATCTACCCGTATCGAAGGATCTAAAATGAGCAATGAAGAGGTAGATGTTTTGCTGACAAATCTCTCTATTGATAAACTAACCGAGAGAGACGCCCAGGAAGTGGCCGGATATTTTGAGGCACTTGACATTATCTCTGAATCTTACCAAGAGATTCAGATAACTGAAAACGAAATCAAAAACCTCCATAATATATTATTGAAATACGGAGATAAAGACCAATGGCATAAGGGAGATTACAAACAACATAGCAATAATGTGGAAGCCAGTTTACCTGATGGAACGAAACAGTTGATTTTCGAAACAACACCGCCGGGATTCGAAACTGATGACGCAATGAGGGCCTTATGCGCTTGGTATCAGAACGATGATGAGGTGCATGAACTGGTAAAATGCGCCCTTTTTTCATATGAATTCGTTTCCATTCATCCCTTTCAAGATGGCAATGGCAGACTTAGTCGGTTATTCGCAAGCCTGCTTTTGTTGAAATGTGGATATCGATGGATACAGTACGTTAGTCTCGAACATGAGATTGAGAGTAGAAAACCAGAATACTATCGGGTGTTAAGAACCTGTCAGGCTCGAAGGCCTAACGAAGATATAACACCCTGGATTGGTTTCTTTTTTGATGCTCTTAGGAACATTCAAGAACAACTGACCAGTAAGCTGGAAAGGACTGGAGCAACAGCCAAGCTCTCTCCTAGAGAGATAGCTATATTGACTTACATTTCAGATCATTCAGGGTGCAAATCTGGTGAGATCGCGGTACAGTTGAATATACCATCACCGACGGTCAAAAGAATATTGAGTAAACTTCTCAACATAAACCTAATCGGACGGCAGGGAACAGGTCGTAGTATTAGCTACTACTCTAATTAATTAAGTGGATTTAGGATAGGATTTAATAATAACATGAAAAAACTAATCACATTAATCTCATTGAGCATTCTGGCAGCATGCATACCTCAAAAACAAGAGGTAACGGAAAACGCTCTCAGGTACCAAGAAACCTGGGAAAGTCTGAAGCAATACGAAATCCCGCAATGGATGAAGGATGCCAAGTTTGGAATTTTTATTCATTGGGGACCTAATTCCGTAGCGGAATTACACACAGATTGGTATCCACGTTGGATGTACTTGGATGAGGGTCATGTAGATCATGTGACTGGAGAGAAAAAGAACGATATTCCTCATAAAGCATCGGTCTATCACAAGGAGAAATTCGGCGATCCAAAAACCTTTGGATACAAAGACTTGATCCCAATGTGGACGATGGAAAATTTCGATGCTGAAGATTGGGTCAGCTTATTCAAGGAAGCAGGTGCTCAGTACGTGATACCTGTAGCAGAACATCACGATGGTTATGCCATTTATGAGTCGAGCATTACCCCATATAATTCAGTGGCTATGGGTCCAAAACGAGATGTCTTCAAGGAACTCGCTACTGAGATTAAAAAACAAGGGTTGATTTTTGGGGCCAGTTCGCATTTAGCTTTCAACTGGAATTTCTATACGCAAAAACCTCATTTCGATACCGGAGACCCACAGTATGCTGCCCTCTATGCGCCACCTCACGAACCATATTCACCGGCAAGTCCGGAATGGCTGGCCAACACATGGTGGCCTAGAACGAAGGAAATTATTGACAAATACCAGCCGGATATCTTTTGGTTTGACTTTTATCTTGATCGGCCAGAGTTTGCTCCCTATCACAAAAAGCTTGCTGCTTATTACTACAACTCCGGGGTTGCCAGAGACCAGGAAGTAGTGTTGCAAACCAAGAATCTCCGCTATGAATCTTACAAACCAGGAACGCACATGCTGGATTTGGAGCGAAGCAAAATGGATTCCCTTCGGAAAGACTACTGGCAGACGGACACTTCTATAGGAAAAAATTCCTGGTATTACGCTAAGAATTGGATACCAAAGAATGCCGGAAGTCTGGTCGCCGATCTGGTGGATATCGTGAGTAAAAATGGCTGTTTATTGCTCAACATTGGTCCACGAAAGGACGGTATCATCCCTGACGATCAGAAGGAAACGTTACTTGAAATTGGAAAGTGGCTGGAAGTAAACGGAGAGGCGATCTACGGTTCTAAATATTACGAAGTGTACGGAGAAGGTCCGACCAAGACGAAGACAGGTCACCTTTCGGAAGGGAAGAACAAAGGATTTACAGAAGAAGACATTCGATTTACCACAAATGATGAATTGCTTTATGCAACTGTGCTGGTACCGCCCACTAGTGATATTAGAATCAGCTACTTGACTAGCTCCCAACTTGAAATCAAATCGATTGAGCTGCTGGGTTTTGAAGGCAAAATTGAATTCCAACAATCAGAGAATGGTACTTTAATTCAGCTACCCGAAGGAGTGGATTTGGATTATGCTTGGGTTTTTAAAATAAACGAGTAACCAATAATGTGAAACTTAAACCTAAGCCAAATTGAAAATCCTTAGAATATTCATTCCTGTCTCTTTGCTAATCCTGCTAGGGTGTAAAAACGAAACTCCCAATCAGCCCAACATCATTTTCATTATGTCCGATGATCACGCTGCACATGCCATTGGTGCTTACGGGGGTAGGTTGGCTGGGCTTGATATGACCCCCAACCTTGACCAATTGGCCGATCAGGGTATGCGCTTTGACAATGCCTTCTGTACCAACTCGATCTGTACCCCCAGTCGGGCGACGATCTTGACTGGGCAGTATTCACAGACCAATGGCGTACTGGACCTGGATGGTCGGTTGGCTACCGAAAAGCAGTACCTTCCTAAGGAGCTTAAAAAGCTTGGCTACAGCACGGCAGTCATTGGTAAATGGCACTTAAAGAATGAGCCACTCAACTTTGATTACTACAAGGTGCTCCCTGCGCAAGGCAAATACTTTGACCCAACTTTTTTGGAGAAAGGCAAGGGAGATTGGCCCAACAACCAAGTAGAAAGCGAAGGACATTCCAGCGATGTTACTACAGATTTAGTGCTTGATTACTTGAAAAGAAGAGATACGGAAAAGCCATTTTTTCTGATGCATCATTTCAAAGCTCCACATCATCTTTTTGAGCATGCACCACGGTATGAAGATTTTCTGGCCAATACTGAAATTCCGGAACCCGCGAGCATGTATTATCAACCCAACTGGGGATCAGAAGGCACAAGAGGAAAAGCTGACTCACTGATTCGATACATCGGGACCTCCATCTCGGATCGGCATGAAACCAGAAATTACAATAAGCTCTTTTATGAAGATACGCTGGTTGGGCGTCAGAATTCGGCACATCAGGGCTATCAGATTTACATGAAAAAATACCTGCGGTGTGTCAAAGGGATTGATGACAATCTAGGTCGATTATTTGACTACCTAAAGGCAGAAGGTTTATGGGAAAATACAATCATCATCTATACCTCAGATCAAGGGATGATGCTTGGGGAACATGATTTTCAGGACAAGCGGTGGATGTATGAGGAGTCCATGCGAATGCCATTTATTGTACATTATCCAGCAGCCATTCAGACTGGCGAGGCAACTGATTTACTCATCAACAATGCAGACTTTGCACCAACCTTGATAGAACTGGCAGGAGGCCAGACTCCTGATTACATGCAGGGAAACAGTTTTGTCAAAACCATACTGGGTGAAAAGGAGGACGAGTGGAGAGAGGCGACCTACTATCGATACTGGATGCACATGGTCCATCACTGGGTGCCCGGACATTTTGGTGTGCGGACCAAAGAACATAAGCTGATCTTTTACTACGGTAAGCACTACCTCCAATCAGGTGAATTCAAAAACTACTATTGGGGACGTAAGCCGGAAGATAGCTTACGCATGGCTACACCAACACCTCCAGCCTGGGAATTTTACGATTTAAAGAACGACCCTCAGGAGCTGAACAATCGGTACGACGATCCGGCTTACAGAGCAATCATTTCCCAGCTCAAGGCCGAAATGAAAAAACAACGAGCAGTGCTAAATGAGACGGAAGACAGCTACCCTGAGATTCAGAAAATCATTGATGATTATTGGGAGGACTAATACTAATTTTAAATGCATTTGCTGGAGATCTTTGAAGGCTAATCAGCTATTCGATGATCTCCAGCTTTACCAATTCACAGCTAATGTCCGATCGATTGATCCCCTCCACTTTAAATAGCGCGTTAAAGTAGGAATTAGTACTTGGAAGTTGTTCATAGAAGGTTTCCAAAAAGTCAGGGTTTGTGAACTGATTCACTGTGCCCATCGTGCCAATGTCGTGATTAGAGACAAAATAGAGCGCGTAATTTTTATTGCCTAGGGGCATGAAAGAAACCATCGCATATTCTGCTTTCACTCCTTTGTCGAATGTAGTTTGATAAATTGTGGTGTCCCCATTTTTCATGTGGATGAAGTGACTGTAGCCAGCTGAAAATTCCTTGCTGTTCCGTAGAAATACCTCTTTGGAGACACTCATTGTCTTGAACTGGCCGATGTACAGTAGGTTATCCCGCTTTGTGTTTTGATAATTGAATTCACTTTCGGGAATTGTTGTAAAATGCTGTTTATGCTCAGTGAACCATCTGGAAAGTTGATTGATGGAGTAGGGGATGCTTTTGGAAAAAAAAGTATAATCAGTCAATTCAAGTGAGTCCTGAGGATTTTGCTTTTTGAAGGCAAGAAAATCATTTTTACTGTTGACTTCTTTTAAGGTCTGGAGTTTACCTATATCATCACCAATTCTCGTTAGAATCACTTGATCTGCCATGATGCAGGTATTTATTGCATTCAATTTAAAGAAGGGATTCCAGCAGTAAGTGTTGTTGGTATTATTATCACTAGCTAGTTGAATCCCCAGAATAGCAATCATAACACATGCTAAAAGTACTAATGGCACAATTACTTTTTTGCTGGTTGGATTTTTGACTCTGTCCTTTCCTTTGGCATGTATGAGGAGATCGTAGCTTCCTTTCTTCAAGGAGAAAATTATCTTATCGTCCGCTCCTCGATTTTTGTAATAGGCAACCAGCTTCTTACGAAGATTGTACATATACACCCGTACAGTCCCATCACTAGTTCCGTCTTTATAGTTTTCTGTAAACAGACTAAGGCCTATGGTTTGTTCTTTAAGCTGATGGCCAGCTTTAGCCTGCTCCACCAAGTAGGTAAGCAGATCACCGTATCGAGATGACTTAGAAAAGGACTTATCACTTCGAATCTTATCCAAGTAGAAGTCTACTTGGCTGTTTTCTAGTTCTTTACCACTCAACCTGTTATAATCTTAAAGACAATAGATCTATAATATTTCACCGTTACACTACCGTTATTGTACTCCTTTTGAGCAGGTTACTTTCGATAATTCCATTCATTTGTAGCCTAAACAAAACAGCATTTGTTTGAAAAGCCCCAATTCTACCAGATGATAAAAGTACACTGCTATTTAACAATTCTCATTTTCTTAATTGGATGTAATTCTAGTCCATCCTACAAAATCACTCATAATACCATCACGATCAAGGGCGATTCGCTTCAAACAGAAATTACTATAGTTGACGAATCAATCATTCACATTAAAAAGTATCTTGTAGCTCAGCAAGTCAAAGAGCTACCTAATTATGTAACCATTTTAGAACCTCAAACGGTCGAATGGAAAGTCAATGAAGAGCAAGGCAACTTGATCGTCAATACCTCAAAACTGAAAGTGCAAATTAGTGATCAAGGAGAAATAAGCTACCACTCAAAGGAAGGGGAGTCATTATTGGCAGAAACGAATGCTGGAACATTCGTCGATGCTGATACCACAGCCTATTATCGTGTTTCACAAGCTTTTACCTCTGGTGAAGAGGCGATTTACGGTTTGGGACAATTCCAAAGCGGACGAATGAATATGAAATATGTGCCCGTCAGGCTTGAGCAGTTCAATCAGGAGATCGCGGTTCCGGTGATGATCTCCACCAAAGGTTATGGACTCTATTGGCACAATTACTCAATTACCGATTTCAACCTTCCTGAGAATGAAATCATGTTTGCAGACCTGGAAGATGAAGAGTTGATCATTCGTAAAACGACTTTTACCCCTGAGCAAAGTGGTACTTACAATTTCTTTGTTTTAAGCGAAACGCCTTTTGGCTTTAAAGAAAAAGGTAATTCAAATAGAAGAGTAGGAGAGGTCCTTCTCAAGGTCGGTGGCGATACGGTTATCTTCTATAATACCATATGGTTTCCCGATAGCTACTCTGGAGAAATTGAATTAGTAGCTGGTAAAGAGTATGAGTTGGTCTTTAAGAATACCGGCGAGCAAACTCTTGCGAAATTATTGTACAATGCGCCCGACTTTAACAAGACAACTTTCAGTAGCACGCAAGGAGAGCTGATCGATTACTATTTTATCCATGGAGAAAATCCGGTCGAAGTGCTTTCTGAATATACCCGACTTACTGGTAGTTCGCCACTTTTCCCCAAAAAATCCTACGGGTTTTGGCAATGTCGTGAAGCCTATCCCACTCAAGCAGCCCTTTTAAAAAGCGCCAATGAGTACCGCAAAAGAAAGATACCCATCGACAACATTGTGCAGGATTGGGACTATTGGCCTAAAGGTACAAAAGGACCAGAATGGGACAGATCCAGGTATCCTGATCCGCAGGCGATGACGGAAGAATTGGATCGGCTGAATCTCTATCTAATGGTGTCAGTATGGCCAACAGTCTTTAACGCTCCACTATTGGAAAAGTATGATCTGACCAGCTACAAGTTAGACCCCACAGGTTTCATTGATTTTTACGACACGAGCACCCATGCCAAGTACTATCGGATGCTAAGCGATAGCATGTTTCACTTCGGAGTTGAATCCATTTGGCTCGATGGTAGTGAGCCAACCCAGCATCCTAACCCTGAGGAAGAAACGCCTGTGGGTAAATTCAAAGAGCTTTCAAATGCTTATTCGCTTTTAGTCACAAAAGCTATGTACGAAGGCCGCAGAAAGGAATTTCCCGATGAGCGCGTATTCAATCTGACCCGCTCTGGCTTTGCAGGACAACAGCGCTATGGCAACAGTACCTGGTCTGGCGATGTGGACGGCTCCTGGGAGCAGTTTGCGGAGCAAATTCCCGCAGGACTCAACTATACGATGACCGGTCTGCCATACTGGACGACCGATATCGGAGGCTTTTTCCGTTGGATTCCTGGAGAGAAAAGAGATTTTAAAGCTCAATATACCAGTCTGGAATATCGAGAATTGCTGACTCGTTGGTTTCAATATGGCACCTTCACCCCGCTCTTTAGGATACACGGTTTTCGAACTGAGACTGAGATATGGAAGTACGGGCAGGAGTTTGAAGACATAGCGCGCAAGTTCATAGATGTCCGCTATCAATTGATGCCATACATCTATTCTGAGGCAAGAAAAGTGACCACTCAGGGAAAAGCGCTCATGAGTCCATTGGCTTACTATCACCCTGATGATCAAAACACTTGGGACATTGATGATCAGTTCTTCTTTGGAGAATCAATTATGGTATGTCCGGTTACACGATATAGGGCTAGAGAACGAGAAGTCTATCTTCCAAATGGTGAATGGTATGACTTCTGGACTGGGGAAAAATACACGGGTGGAAAGAGTATTGTTGCCTATTCTCCAATAGATCAAATGCCATTGTATGTGAAAGCGGGAAGTATTCTGCCATGGGGCCCAAAGCTGCAACACGTGTACGAAAAAACGGACGAGCCACTTGTCTTGAAAATCTACCCAGGAGAAGATGCCAGTTACACAATGTACTACGATGACGGTAAGTCGTACGACTATGAAAAGGGTGACTACACAGAAATAGGTCTTTTTTACTCAGAGGATAATCAGTCGTTGACTATTAAAACGATCATAGACGGTTTTATTGATTTGCCCCTCAATCCACAGCATTTCGTGGTTGAGCGGGTTGGCAGAGATGTGCGTGAAGAAGTCAGCTTTGACGGGAATGACCTACAAATACAATTAAAGTAAAATGAGAAAATTGATCTTTCTTTTCCTGTTGATCGTGTGCTATTTAACAAGCTTTGAGACCTCTGCGCAGGTACAACTGAAGTTTGAAGACGTATCATCGCAAGTAGGTCTTAGCCCTGTCCGATCCAATAAGTATTGGTCACCCACTGTAGCTGACCTGAATCGCGACGGATTCTACGACTTGATTTTGGCAAATCATGGAGGTGGTAAGCAAGTAGAGGATGGCCCTACTTTTTATGGTCCTGAAATGTATTGGGGGACGGCAAACGGCTTTTTGGCATTCCAGCATAGAACAGATAAAGAATCATCCATTCCAGTATCAGGAACCGATTTCCATGGTTTTTCGGCAGGCTATTTTGGAAATAAAGATGACTACCCTGATTTAATCCTGACGATTGGAGGCAACAATGGAGGCCGTGGTAATCTGCCGGTTACTGCTGAATTTATCGGTGGGACTGATGACTATATTGTGAGAAAAGACCAGGTCCGGAGCGATGCATTAGTAGATCCTTCGCTACTGGAAATCGGCATAGATGGCTTTGGCAGGGGCCGTTCTTGCTACTTCATTGACATGGATCAGGACGGAGACCTGGACTTGGTTTACAACAACATTGGTCCGATAGAGGGAACAGAGGGCGAGAACATTACGGATTCCAAGTTTATGTATGAGTGGAAAGGCGACAAGTTTGTGAGAGTACCTGAGATTGGAGAAATCAAAAACTCAATACTTGGTCTGGGTTCTATCGCCGACATTAATCACGATGGCAGACTTGATATCCTGTACTACTCTGGATCCACCCCCATGGAATGCTGGGTAAGTCAAGGAGACGGTTTCCAATTTGAGATCGATAATTCCGTGTTTCCGGAAGACATCCCTCACGTAAAAGCAGTAGCTGAAATAGATTATGATGCGGACGGTGACCTAGACTTGTATCTAGCCAGAAGCCGTTTTAGAAGTGGTCAGGACGATCTGTTGATGGAATGGGACGAGACCAATGGGAAATATGTAGATGTGTTTGTTGCAGCAGGGCTGCCAAGAGGCTTGATGATTGATGGGGTAAGTGTGGGTGATTTTGATAACAATGGTTATCAGGATATATTCCTTCCTAGGATATCTGATGTCAGGATAAACGACATGTTTTTGATGAACAATGGTGACAAAACATTTACCACCATTACCGAGAACCATGGTGCCACTGTGATTGCTGAAGCGGTGCACGGTGATCAGGCCGAAGTGTTCGATTATAATAAAGACGGAAAATTGGATATCCTCTCAGCCACCAAGTTTGGCTTGTGGCGAATGTTCAGAAACATCACGGAAAATCCTGCTGGAAATTACGCAATTGTGCACGTTGGCAGATCGAATAGTCCAGAAAGGTATGCTCCACTTGGTGCCAAAGTAACAGTGGTCGCCGAAAAGGACGGACAATCACTGAAAGCTACCCGACGTATTGGATCGCAAGGGCACTCGCATGCACAAAGTTTTCTTGATATGATGCACTTTGGTCTTGGTGAGTCCGATACAGTATCCGAGATCATCGTGGATTACGGGCAGCACAGAGAAGTTACCACATTTGAAGGCGAGGAGGCCATTGCGAATAAGGTATTTACGGTTGGTGATTTTATTTTAGATCGCGACGATCAAGTGCCAGTTTTAGGTACGGTGGGTCGTTTAGATCAGTTGGTGGTCTATCCAAATCCGGTAAAAGATGTGATCAAGATTGAGACCAAATTAAACATCACCGAACTGAGAATCATTGATCTGGGCGGAAAAATGATAAAATCAATACTCGATCCAAAGACTGAGGTATTTACAAAAAACCTAAAGCAAGGGGTTTACTCATTCGTCTTTTACACGGAAAAGGGACCAATATCTAAAACAGTAAGTGTGGAGTAGCGAGATGAAAGAACAGCGATGGATTATGAGTAAAGAACTTGGAATGATATGTTGATACGCAATGTTTTTTTAACTTTTTCTCTATTTGCAATGGTCACCATTGTAAGGGCTCAAAAACCTGAAAAGCCCAATATTGTGATCCTTTTTGCAGATGATATCAGTGCCAGGGAGCTGCCTATTTATGGCTCTTCTGTGTGGACCAATCCACAAGCAGAAAATAGCTCTGATTTGGCTTACAAAGCTAAGACACCCGTGTTGGATAAAATGGCGAAAGAGGGCTGCTGGGTGACCAATACGTGGGCTGCTACTGTTTGCAATCCCAGTAGAGCAATGATGCTTAGTGGCCGATATGCTTACCAAACCAAGTGGTGGAACAATAAGGACAAAGGGTACGGGCCAGATGAGAATGGAAAAATTGGCACATGGCCCGTATATATGAGCTCGCCCATTTTGCTGGGTCATGTCGCTCAGAAGTCAGGTTACAGTACGTTTTGGGCAGGAAAGACGCAAATGGCAGGGAGAAATGACCTACATGGTTTCGATGAAGGATGCTTCACTCCCGGAGGTTTGAACAACAAGGATAATCCGTACACGGATTTCAAACATGTCTATCAAAAATCAGAAGGCCAACGTATCCTGATCAATGTAGACACGGGAGAACCCTGTGAAACGTACATGCAGCATGGTTGGTACTGGTTTCCTCATGTGAAATTGATGAACCACCCATCGGCACCTAACCAATCAGTTTGGTGGCCCAATACAAAAGAAGCTCAGCAGAGTTTTGGGATCGAAACCTATGGGCCAGATGTGGAACTAGATTTTATCTTCGATTTTATGGAAAGGAAGCGGAAAGAGGATCAGCCTTTTTTCGTTTATCATACCACACACCTGGGTCATGATGCTTTTAACTGGCTGGATCCCAAAGCAGAAAAATGGGGCGTTTCTAAATGGCCAAACACACCAATTGTTACTTGGGATGGGCAAGGATATCAGAGAGTTGCTCCTAGGATAACAGGAGATAATGGGGACTATGAAACGCATGGCACGGTTACACTTCCTGGCATTCACAACCACGTGAATTACCTGGATTACCAAGTTTGGCTGTATCTCAAAAAGTTTGAAGAACTCGGAATCAGCGATAATACGGTCTTCATTTTTACCGCCGATAATGGAACAAGCGGGTACGGTAAAAACAAAGGCTTACAGCAGCGAGGTTGTCACGTGCCTTTGATCATCTACTCACCGGGGATGACGAAAAAAGGGGAACAAGATATTCTGGTCAGTCTTGCAGATATTTTACCAACCGTAGCAGACATTATAGGCTTTGAGTTTCCAGAAGACTACCAGCTAGATGGTAAAAGCCTGGCGCCTTATCTATTTGGTGAGGAAGAGGATCATCGAGATTGGCTGTATACGTATCGAGGACCGGAACAGCTGGTTAGAGGCAGAGAAATATTGAAAGACGGAGGGGACAATTGGTGGGATGTTAGCAATAATCCTAAGGACCTTACCAGTTATCTGAAAATTACAAACCTACAAGAGCTGCGAGCAAATAAGCAAAATGAAGCAAGTGAGTTACTTGAAGTATTGCCAAACTATGATTTGTACTTTGACGCATACAATGCACCCGGAGTAACTAGGCAACCTAAAAAACGCCCGAAGTATAGCAGGAAAAGCAAAGAAGAAAAGGTCTACTGACTAAAAATCAATGGTGGTATTGCAGAAAGTTTGAGAAAAAATAAAAGAAGTAAGAACCCAAAAAGCTATAAACAACAATGAAAATGCAGAATAAATACTTTAATCCGCGTATTAAAACAAGTATGATCGTTTTAGTGACGTTTCTCACTTCCTTAGCAGGGACAGCACAAAGTAGAAACTACTACTTAAGCAATAATGGTAGTGACTCCAATGATGGATCAATGGAATCCCCATGGAGTAGTTTGAGTAAAATAAGTGCTGTCTCATTAAACCCAGGTGATTCCGTCTTATTTAGAAGAGGAGACAGGTTTGATGGCCGTTTTGTGGTGAATGGCTCAGGTGAGGATAGTAACCCTATTGTAATATCTGCTTACGGGGAGGGTGAAAGACCCATTATTACTGGTGAAGTCGGCGAAAGTGGAGGTGGTGATTACCGAGAAGCCATTTACGTACTAAACGAGGACAATATGGTATTCGATAATTTAGAAATCCAGAATGAACGGCTTTCCACCCGAGCGGGCATAGATGATACAGATGCTTACGGAATTTTCATACACAATACGAGTGGAAGGATGGAAAATTTTCTTTTCCAAAACTTGACTTTCAAAGACGTATATGCAGTAGAACCCATCACAAATCGAGATGATTTTGATCAAATTCAGGTATCTGGTCTTAGGTTTCTTTCCACAAAAAACATGGTAAATGGGCAAGAGAAGCAGATTAAGAATGTGGAGGTAAAAGACTCATTTTTCGGAAACCTGCAGCGTTTTGGTATTCAATTCAAACACAATCGAGCGAACGACGGAGTGGGAGTAGATTCTTTGAATAGAATTATGAATGTGCATGTCCATCATAACGAATTCTCTTATAATGGCGGAACCGGAGTACTACCGAACGGCACGTACAATTGTCTAATTGAGTACAACCTTTTTGATCATCCAGGTTCTGACAATGATCCCAGAATGCCGGCAAGAGGCAGTTCGATTTGGAATATATGGTCCATAAATACCATCATGCAGTACAATGTTTGTTTGAGTACCCGAGGCTACCTGGATTCGCATGGTATCCACGTTGATAATTTTAATACCAACACCTTCGTGCAGTACAATTACATGGAGGACTGTGAGGGTGGTTTTGTAGAAATCCTAAGGGGAAATAAAAATGCTGTGTATCGTTTCAACGTAAGTTTAAACGATGGTTTTAGGTTTAATGAAACCTGGAGAACGAGTAATCATACCATTTGGGTAAATGCGGTAAGGCACAACCCGGAGACGTTTACTCCCAATGACAGCATCTTTATTCACAACAATACAGTAGTGATCAATAAGCCATTTACCAGCGGAATTGATGAAACATCTGTGACTATTGACAGTGACAACCTGTACATTTTCAACAATATTTTCACCTCCACAAATGGAGGCATCACTGTAGGCGGTCATGTGAGTAGCAACCCTTCTTCGAGAGGGGATAAATTCATCATGAGCAATAATTTGTTTGATGGAAACATAGGCAGTGAGTTTATGTCGTGGGATGCAAATCCCTTTGTCGTAGATCCAGCTTTTACCCTGGAAGGTGAACGCGATGAAGCCTTCAAGTTGATCTCCAGAAGCACTGGTATCGGTGCAGGCGTAAATATCTTGGGACCGGAAGTACCAGGAGCAGGGAAAGGTGTGTTTAAAGACATAAGTCCCTACCCAACAGTGGACTTCTATGGCAATCCGGTGAACTTAGCTTCAGGATCAATCAATATCGGAGCTTACAATGGAGCAGGAGAGGAAGGTAATCGTCCTTTGAATGTCGATTTCGGAGGAAATGACACGTGGACTATCTACCCGAATCCAGCATATTCGCAATTAAGCATTATCAAGCCAAAGGGTCTAAAAGGTACGGTAAAGCTTACGCTAACAAATCTCAAAGGTCAGCAGATCATGCGTGATAACCTGAATTTTTCAAACCAGGAAAAAATAACGCTTGACTTAAAACCGAACGTAGCAAAGGGGATTTACTTGCTAAACTTGGTTTTCGGGGATAAGTCGGAAACCAGTAGGCTAATTATTCGCAAGTAAAAGTGATGACGAAAAATCAAGCATTTAGGGTCAAATGGGTGTTTCTTTCGCTTTTTATCGGAGTTTTAGTGTTTCGCGCAGAGGCCCAGAATTCGGATTTCTATAAACCTACTTGGCGATCAGTGAGGCAACATCAAATTCCGGAGTGGTTGCTTGATGCCAAATTTGGCATTTACACACACTGGGGATTAAAGTCATTTCCCAATTATCGCAGGACAAAATATAAAGTGGAGGAGCCGCTAGTTCCGTTGAGCGAGCTGGTTCCTCAATTTACGGCCAAGAAGTTCGATGCTGCAAAATGGGGAACTCTTTTTAAGAAATCGGGCGCACGTTTCGCTGTACCCGCGGTACAACACAGCCACGGCTATTTGATGTGGGATAGTGAGCTTACAGAATGGGATACGATGGACAAGGGTCCAAAAAGAGATATCACGGGTGAGCTTTCCGAAGAATTCAAAAAGCAAGGACTCAAGTTGCTGGTTTCTTACCATTTCACAGAGTGGTACCGATACCCCCATTGGGACGGTGATCCTGAATATACAGATGAAAAAAAGGAAGGAATTTATGGACCAGTTCATGATACACACTTGCCGCCAGCAACCAGAGTTCGAAACAAAGACGCGAAGTTTCAGTCCAAGCGGAGTAATGAGTTTCAACAACTATGGCTGAACCGGATGGATGAATTGTGCCGAAAATATGAACCAGATGTGATCTGGTTTGACTATCAGTTTGGAGGCACATTGGCTCAGGAAAATGCGGGTATCCTAAGAGGTGGAAAGCTGGTAGATCCTACCGATGTTTATTTAAGAGGGTTTTCCGCAAGTTCGCAGCTCTCCTTTATCACCAATTACTACAACCAAGCCCTCGATTGGGGTAAGGAAGTTGAATTTGTCTACAAAACGTACGATGTGCCTCCTGGAGTGGGCATGCGAAATATCGAAAACGGCATTTTAGACGAACTTACGTACGACCCCTGGATGACAGATGTCACCATGTATGAAGGAGGAAGTTGGTTTTACAGAGAGGGTATCGGTTATCGGTCAGCCAATGAAATGATCGATTTACTTGCAGATGTGGTGAGTAAAAATGGTGTGATTCTACTCAATGTCCCACCCAGACCGGATGGATCATTTGACCCTGAGGCAGAAGAAATACTATTGGAAGTTGGTCAATGGCTGGAAGTAAATGGAGAAGCCATTTACAATACTCGCCCGTGGGTGATCTACGGGGAAGGCCCTTCTGAATTAGAAGTGTCAGGACATTACTCCCAGCAAAGATCACCCGCCACATTTGGCGATGGAGACATAAGGTTCACCCTGGGTAACGATAATACCATTTACGCCATTTTTCTGGCTTGGCCCGGAGAACATCTGAGAATTCACTCCTTAGGAACCCGTGGTAGATTATTCCCCGGAGAAATTAGAGAAGTGAAGCTCTTGGGGACGGATGCAGAAGTGCAATGGAATTCTAATCCATTTGACCTGCAAGTGACCCTTCCAAAAGAGCGGCCTTGTGACCATGCTTATGTGCTGAAAATATCGCGTAATCCCTAATAAATGAAAGCTCTGAGTTCTATTTGGAATTGCTAATTCGAAACTAAACTCGAATTTGAATCACTGAAATTGACGTTCAAAAATGAAATCAAAAATTATTACTGCAAGTCTTGTTCTATTTTTTTCTATTGAAATAGGCTTAGCCCAATACACCGCTGACGAGAACTTCAATAAAGACTGGCACTTTTTTAAGGGAGAAGCTACTGGTGCCGAAGCATTAGTATTTGATGATGGAGAATGGAGGACGCTCGATCTCCCTCACGATTGGGCCATAGAAGGGCCGTTTGATAATAAATATGATAGTAGAATGGGTGGTCTGCCCGTTGTAGGCACAGGATGGTACCGAAAGCACTTTACCATGCCAACATCGGCGCAAGGAAAGGTAGTGCGCATTGAGTTTGAAGGAGCCATGTACAACACCCATGTCTGGGTCAATGGGCAGAAGGTAGGCCATAGACCCTACGGATACATAGGTTTTGAATTTGATATATCTGAATATCTCAAATATGATAGCTCTGAAAATGTGGTAACTGTTAGGCTGACGCCCGAAGACTTTTCATCACGCTGGTACCCGGGAGCAGGATTGTATCGTTCCGTTTGGCTGAAGGTCGACGAACCAATCTATGTTGACAATTGGGGCACGTTTGTATCTAATCCTACGGTAACAGAAGCAAAGGCCGTGGTTCAGCACGAAACGACCATTGTAAATAAATCCGATGAGCCTAAAATCATCAAAGTCACTCACGAGTATTTCGATGCAGAAGGTGAAAAAGTCGCAACTACGGAAGAAGAACTAAAAGTTGATGCAGATACCAAAACATGGTCTGGTACTTTCGTGGATTTGGAAAACCCCAAGTTATGGAGCCTGCAGTCTCCATCGCTTTACACGGCAGTTACAACACTTACCGAAGAAGAGAAGGTTTTGGATACCTACAACAGTACTTTTGGTATCCGCGCTATCAGCTACGACAAGAATGGATTCTACCTAAACAATGAAAAGGTTAAATTCAATGGGGTATGCCTGCACCATGACAATGGCGCACTAGGAGCGGCTGTGTACAAAAGAGCCGATGAGCGTAAGCTTCAGATCATGAAAGACATGGGTGTGAATGCCATTCGCTCGAGTCATAACCCTCCGTCTCGTGAATTTTTAGAGGTATGTGACGAAATGGGTTTACTAGTGATTGATGAAGCCTTTGACATTTGGAAAATTGAAAAAGTGCAGAACGGCTACCAGAAGTTTTTCGAGGAATGGTGGCAGCAAGATATGGGTGACATGGTCAGAAGAGACCGAAATCACCCGTCGGTGATCATGTGGAGTTTGGGCAATGAAATCAAGGAGCAATGGAAGCGAGACATAGGTTGGAAGATGGCCAAGGAGCTTCATGCTTTTTGCAAAAACCTGGACAGAACCCGTCCCACAACTATTGGCTTCAATTCATATCCGGCCGCTTACGACTTCAACATGGTACAGCAGGTCGACATTGTGGGAGCTAATTACAAACCCATTCATTATGAAGAATTTCGTGAAAATTACCCTGATTTGGCCATTTACGGTTCTGAAACTGCCAGCACGTACAGCACACGTGGGGTTTACCATTTCCCAGTAGAAGATTATACAAAGCACGAATCGCTTCAGACGAGTAGTTACGACTTTGTAGCACCACCTTGGGGGTACGCGCCGGATATTGAGTTTCACTTTTTGAATGAGAATCCGCACGTGATGGGAGAGTTTGTCTGGACAGGGTTTGACTATCTGGGGGAGACGAGCCCATACGGAGGACTTGATAATATCGACAACAGTGGACACTGGAATTATGACTGGCCTTCACGAAGCTCCTATTTTGGTATCGTGGATTTGGCCGGTTTTCCGAAAGACCGCTATTACAACTACCAGAGCCAGTGGACGACCGAACCCATGATTCATTTGCTGCCCCATTGGAATCTGGACGATCCTCGCGTTGGAGGTATGCTGGCCAAGGACGGTGGAGTGCAAATCGGAGAAATTGTACCAGTGATTTGCTATACCAACTGTGACGAAGCAGAACTATTTGTCAATGGTAAGTCCATGGGACGAAAAGTCAAAGGAAAAGACCTAACCACAGTTTTGGTAGACATCAGACGCTACGAACCCAAGTCACTTCAGTCTCCTTATCGACTGAGCTGGGAAGTGCCATATGAGCCAGGTGCTATCAAAGTAGTAGGCTATAAGGATGAAAAGGCGGTACAAGAGAAAGAGATCAGAACCGCAGGTAAGCCGGCTCAGATCAGTTTATCTGTTGATCGAAGTACCATAGATGCAGACGGGAGAGACTTGGCTTATGTCACCATACGTATAGAGGATAAAGACGGAAATCTATGCCCATTGGCAGATAATGAAGTTTTCTTTACTGCAAAAGGAGCTGGTAAAATGATCGGAGTTGATAATGGTAATCCCATCTCTTTAGAATCCTTTCAAGCGCCAAAGCGAAAGGCATTCAATGGCATGGCACTCGTGATTTTAAATTCTAATGAGGAAGCAGGAGTGATAAAATTGAAAGCCAAGAGCAAAGGACTGAAGGGGCGAGAGATCACAGTCACAACCAGATAGTCGCAGTGTTAAGTTATTAGATTTAATCAAATGAACTGCACACCTAAAAAGATGAACGCACTTAAGCTCTTATTCTTTCTTATCCTTCTTGCCAGCTGCCAGCAGCAAGTACAGGAAAAGCCAATTACTAAACCTCAATATGAGGAAAATTGGTCTTCATTGAGAAAGCACCATACCCCAGAGTGGTTGGATCAAATGAAGTTTGGTATTTATTGCCACTGGGGGCCTCAGACGGTGATTATTGCTTCTGGTGACGAAAAAATGAGCCGAACAGAAGCTATTGATCGCTGGTCCGGTGATGGGTTTGATGCAAAAGAGTGGGTGGATATGTTTCAGGCGGCAGGGGCGCAGTTTGGAGGGCCAGTTTCCTGGCATGGTAGCGGGCTCTTGAACTGGAAAAGTGATATTACGGACTGGAATGCAGCTGAAAAAGGACCTAAAGTTGACATAGTAGGGGAGCTAACCAGTGAGCTTAAAAAGCGCAACATGCCGGTCTTGTGCTCCTTTCATACGGGAGATATTTGGAATCGAGTTTGGGGCCCCATCTCCGGTACTAACAACACGTATCTTGACCCATACGAAGATAACTCAGCCTACGCCACCACCAATAATGGAAGGCCGGGAGATGAGATTTACAACGGTTGGCTTGAGCGCATGAAAGAGGCCATTGATAAGTATCAACCCGATATTGTATGGATGGATATAGGGTTTGGAGGTACAATCAAGACTGAATTGAAATACGGAGCACTAGGTAGGCAATTGCCCAACTCGCCCAATGAAATCAGGTGCGCACCAGAGAAATTTCAAAAGAAACTAATCAGCTATTTTTTCAATCAGGGATTGGCATGGGACAAGGAGGTAGAGCTTGTTTACAAGTCGCATGACATACCCACGGGCATTGGCATGCGGGACATTGAAAATGGAAACTTAATTGGCCAGCAGTACGACCCTTGGATGTCCGATATCAACATGGCGCATCACTATGCGTACCCATACCCTTGGTTTTACAATCCTAAGAATCCTTTTAAGAAGGCGGGAACGCTCGTAGATATGCTGGTAGACATGACCAGCAAAAATGGCCGTATGCTACTCAGTGTACCGCCACAGCCGGACGGTTCCTTTCACGAAGATGCCAAAAAGGAACTGTATGCCATGGGTGACTGGCTAAGAGTGAATGGAGAAGCCATTTATGGCACCATTCCCTGGACATTTTATGGAGAAGGTCCCACCGAGGTGACCAGCCCCGGCCAGCATGGACAAGGAAAATTTAAAGGCGAGAAAATCCCGATTTATACTTCAGAGGATGTTCGTTTTACCCAAAAAGACCAGAATCTTTACGCCATTGTAATGGATTGGCCAGGAGAGTCAACCATTATCCGGACCTTAGGGACGCGTGGTAAAATTCACCCTGGATCAATAAAAGGTGTAACTATGCTCGGGTCTGACGAGGAGATAGTTTGGGAGCAAAAAGAGGTGGGACTCAAGGTCCAGTTTCCTAAAGAACGCCCATGCGACTTTGCTTATGTTTTAAAAGTTGAGAGATACTAGTGAATATGAAAATCAATACCCATCCATAGCATGAATAATCACATTATGAGGTGACACTATATCAGTTTTACCTTTCTTTATTGAAAATAGGAACATAATGGTCATAATCATAGGTGGTGGTTTATCAGGTTTGTTGATTGGAAATCGACTTAAAAAGGCGGGTATTTCATTTAAAATCCTCGAAGCGAGAGATCGATTGGGAGGAAGAATACATACGGTAATGAGTGCCGATGATACACCGGTGGAAATGGGCGCTACCTGGTTCAATGACCAACACAAAAATCTGAAAAGGCTTTTGGAGGAATTAGGTCTTAGCTACTTTGAGCAATTCATGGAAGGCACTTCTTTTTTTCAGCCGTTTTCGAATCAGCCTGCCAGTGCTATACCTATTCCTCCACAATCGGCAAGCTATCGGGTTGCGGGTGGCACGGCATCCATCATTCGAGTACTGGCAGAAAACCTCGAAAATGAGGATGTCGTATTAGGTGAATCGATACAAAAAATAGATTTTACTGAGCCACCAGCGATGGTTATTGGCAAGGACACCTACAAGGCTTCACATGTTGTGCTTGCTTTGCCTCCCAAGTTATGGGCAAATACGATTGATTTCAATCCTACTATTCCTGAGCAATTGATGGATATTGCTTTGAATACCCACACCTGGATGGAGGATTCTATTAAAGTGGCCCTCACTTTTAAGCGGCCTTTTTGGAAAGAAAGAAAATTGTCCGGCACCTTATTCAGCAATACAGGTCCCATTACCGAATTCTACGATCATTCCACTAAAGAGGAAGATAAATATGCACTCTGCGGATTTGTCAGCCCTAGCTTTAGCAGCTTGACTTTTGCCGATCGTAAACAGCGCATTCTGGATCAACTCGTGTATGTGTTTGGAAATGAAGTCATGGAGTTTATTGATTTCAACGAGGTTGCCTGGAGTGAGGAGAACAAAACGTTCACCCAAAACATCAGTTCATTGTACCCTCATCAAAACAATGGTAATCCTGTGTATCGAAGTGCCTATTTTGAAGACAGGCTGCTCATTTCATCATCTGAAGCGTCTCCTACTTTTTCAGGCTACATGGAGGGCGCGGTGATTGCTGCCGAGTGGGTGGTCGATCAATTGAAGGCTTCCCTTGTCAGAGAAGGTGCCTTGTGAGTCCGAGATTTTGCTGCTTTAGGAGTACCAATCAATGTCCCAACCGACAAAATCAATCACTTAGTTGGCAAGAAAGGTAAATTGTCACGAGGTATATTGGATTAGGTTTGTGAATTAGCAAGTATGAATTATGAGTATTCTGATAAGTTAATGTCAGTCTCTGGGAATGGGAGAAAATCCCTCGCCTTTAGGCGAAGACTTTAGTATTTTTTCCGATATCCCCGTGATGCAAAATTATCGAAAGGGATCACACACTTTGTATGATCTGAAGTATCATTTGGTTTGGATAACAAAATATCGGAAAAAGGTATTAGTTGGCGCAGTAGCTGAGCGAGTGAGGGAATTGATCAGAGAAATATGCAAGGTCAATGAGGTAGAAATTATTAAAGGGCACGTATCTCAGGATCATATACATCTTTTTGTATCAGTACCGCCAAAATTGTCATTGAGTAAGTTGATGCAATATTTGAAGGGCAAAACCTCTCACAAACTGCTATTTGAGTTTAAGCATTTGCAGAGACAATTTTGGGGCAAGCATATCTTCTGGGCAAGAGGGTATTTTGCTGTGAGTAGTGGTAATGTTACAGATGAAGTAATAATGAAATATATTGAGAATCAAGATATCGAGGACAAGGATGATAACTTTCAAATTAGCACATAACTTTAGCCTCCTTTAGGCGGAACCAAATCTACCGGCCTTTAGCCGGTTAGTTATTTAATTGAGCACTTTGATCCTGTTAAAAATTAGAAAATGCTTTTTCTTCGTCTGTGTCATTCTGGTAAGATTTAGTGCGAGTGCGCAGGAAGCACCTGAGATGTTTACCAACCCAATTGTCTCAGGTTTTCACTCTGACCCTTCCATTTGCAGGGTTGGCGACACCTATTACATGACGCATCCTACTTTAGAATGGTACCCAGCTTTACCGATTATGCGAAGCAAGGATTTGGTGAATTGGGAGAAAATTGGACATGCTATTCATCGTGTAGATCAAATCAACTTTCAAGATGGGTTGGACAATTCCCTGGGAATGTTCGCGCCCAGCATTCGGTATAAGGATGGACTATTCTATGTCGTTTGTACATGTGTGAATTGCGGGGGTAACTTCTACGTTACAGCATCAGATCCAGATGGCCCATGGTCTGACCCGATATGGATAAAAAGTCCTTGGAGCTTTGATCCTACACTGTTTTGGGATGATGATGGGCAAAGCTATTTTTTGGCTGCTGGCGTTGTGAATGGTGCGAAAGGGAAATGGCCTGGAATCGTAGGAATTTACATGCAAAAAATCGACCTGAAAACAGGTAAACTAAAAGGAGAGCCAAAGCAACTCACACATGGTCATGCTTCCAACGCCCGTTGGGCCGAAGGACCCAGGCTGTTTAAGATTGACGGTGAGTACATGCTAATGGTCGCCGAAGGTGGCACGAACGAATATCATTCGATTACGGTGTTCAACAGTAAAAACCTGTGGGGACCATACATCCCGAACCATGCGAACCCTGTACTCACCCATCGACATCTTGGCTATACCCATCCAATCATAAAAACAGGACACGGAGATTTGGTGCAAACACAAGACGGAGCGTGGTGGGGCGTTCAGCATGCCAAAAGACCAATAGACGGTTATTCGGTGCTTTGCCGTGAAACTTTTCTGGCCAAGGTTGAAATGACGCAACAAGAATCGGGTGTTACTCCCATTTATAATCCGGGAGTTGGGTTACTCCAATTGGAACAACCTCGTCCAAATCTACCCTGGACACCAATCCCGTCTTTACCTGAGAAAGATGAATTTGAAAGACAGGATTTAGGACTGGAATGGATCACGCCTCGTTCACCTGTTGAGGATTGGCATAAGCTCAAAGACGGAAGGCTTGAACTTGAACTACGTCCACAGGTTATTGATAGCTTGGTGAATCCGTCTTTCTGGGCACAACGCATCAGGCATCACAGTTTTGAAGTGAGCACTCAGGTTTCCTTTAAGACAACCAAGCAGAATGAAAAGGCTGGATTGGTGCTCTATCGTAAGTCGAGTACGCATTATCAACTGCTTAAGCAAAAGGACAAAGTAGTGCTGATCAAAACAGTAGCTACTGCTCAGGAAGGCATTGAATCGAGCCGCCAAATAATTGATTCGGTCCCTTACAATCAAAAGGAAGTTCACCTGAAGGTAGTTGGCAAGGGACTCGATCTGCAATTTTATTATGGAGAAACTGCAGAGGAGTTTAAACCGATTGGTGAAGTGCAAGATTTTTCAATTTTCAGCGATGAGATCGCCGGACGTTTTAATGGCACAGTGGCTGGACTTTACGCCACATCCACAGGACGCTCAAGCAAGAATATTGCACACTTTGACTGGTTTGTAAATAAAAAGCTTAAATAGGCCGCTTTGAGAATTATTTTTAAAAGTGAAAAGACTCACAGAGGCCCAAAACAGTGCTTTTTTAGAAAGTCTTTAAGCTCAGATCCTTAGAATGATTAGAACCTATTTTTTTAAAGGTTTTAGTTGGCCTTAAATTAATTCCGAATAGAAATTCAGGCAGCTGAAAATCATTATGAAATCCGCTGTTTGAGCGAAGCGAGTTTTGGATTTCAGTGCAGCTAACAGCCTGAATTTTTAGAATTAATTTACAGCCTTGACTTTTTTGCTTCGTTTTTGGGTCAAGCCAAAAATGAAGGGCCTGCCCGGCTCAAGGGCATGAAGTCTAACAGTAAATTGAACCCTAAATAACCCAAGTGTACTCATACAAAGAGATAGAACGATAAAGAAATTGAGCTTGAGTTTAAATGTAAAATGATGAAAATTATACATGCCCCGGTATTAATTACATTAATATCCATCACTCCACTTTACTGCCAGGAGGGTTTTCCATTTGTCTTGCCGAAGGAGAAACCAGATCGAGAGCTAAGCAGTGCGATGGAGCGGAATTACACCCAATACCTCGCACCAAGACCGGAGGACAATGAACTGTACACCCAATTCAGATACACTGAATTAAAAGGCTTTGACTACAATGGAAATGATGGCACCATTTCCAGAAGAGACCCCTCTAAAGTGATCTTTGAGAACGGTAAATACTACGTTTGGTATACTTATCGAAATACACCTGTAAAGCCCATTGGCATGAGGAGGGCGCACGAAGCGAATGATACGATAGCATCAGCGGACTGGGACTTAGCTGAGATCTGGTATGCTACCAGTGAGGATGGCTTCACCTGGGAAGAGCAGGGAGTAGCAGTAGCACGTCCACCAAAACCAAACGTAGGATGGAGATCAGTGACGACTACAGACATTTTGAAATGGAAGGGTAAATATTATTTGTACTATCAAGGCTTTATGCAAGCCAGTGGAATGAGAGGAGATGACTGCCCGGTTGCGGTTTCTTATGCAGACTCCCCCGACGGGCCATGGACACCCTACAATAAAATCGTTGTTGAAAATGGAAAAGAAGGAGAATGGGATCAGTATTCCATTCACGATCCACACCCCTTTGTTTATAAAGACAAGATCTATCTGTACTATAAATCAGATTTTGATGGTGATCCTAAACTGGTAAGAATGTCTGGATTGGCGATAGCGGATAACCCTCTGGGACCTTTTGAAAAGCATCATTTAAATCCGGTGATCAACTCTGGTCATGAGACGGTCATGTTTCCTTTTAAGGAAGGGATAGCCGCCATGGTGCTGAAAGATGGAAATGAGCATTTTACTATTCAATACGCTGAAGATGGAGTGAATTTCGAGATTGCTTCAATTGTCGAGATGATGCCTGGTGCACCAGGCCCATACATTCCGGATGCCTTCGATAGTAATGGTGACGGTCGCGGGATTACCTGGGGCATCTCTCACTTAGCGCCTGCATATTCCTGGCAGCATGGCTTCAGTATTTTGATGCGCTTTGATTGTGATTTGAGCCTGGATGTTCACGATCCGGAAATGAAGCACCACGAAAATTACCGACTGAATCCCGAAGATTATTATCGACTTAAGCTAAGTAAAAAGCAGCGTGATCGAATTGCAGACGAAAACAAAAAAGTGAAGCAAGGCCAATGATGTCATGAGATCGATACTGCTGTTTCTTGGTTTAGCCGCTTTTTTAAATGTATCTGGACAGGAAGCTCCAGAACATTTCGAGAACCCAATTTTACCCGGATTCTATCCAGACCCTTCCATTTGTCGGGTTGGTGATACGTATTATATGGTCAACTCCAGTTTCGAATGGTTCCCGGGATTACCTATTCATAGAAGCAAGGACTTAGTAAACTGGGAAAAGATTGGGCACGGATTGCATCGAGTTGATCAGATCCCTTACCAAGACGGGCTGAAGAACTCCCACGGGATTTTCGCCCCCACGATTCGATACCATGAAGACACCTTCTATATCGTCACCACTATGGTTGGTCAGAAAGGAAATTTCATTATCACTGCGAAAGATCCTGCAGGTCCTTGGAGTGATCCTATGTGGATCGATGATGCACCGGGAATTGATCCTTCGCTTTATTGGGAGGACGGCAAATGCTATTACACAGGAGCCGGGGTGGTCGATGGAACACGAGGGGAGTGGCCTGGAAAGAATGGAATCTGGATGCAGGAAATTGACCCGGATAATGGCATTTTGATGGGGGAGAAAAAGCAACTCACATATGGACATGCTTCCAATGCGCGTTGGGCTGAAGGGCCTCATTTATTCAAAATCAATGGAGAATACGTTCTGCTGATTGGAGAGGGAGGAACAAGTGAATTTCATGCAGTTACGGTTTTCAATAGTAAAAATCTCTGGGGACCCTACATTCCCAACCATGCCAATCCGGTATTGACACATCGGCATTTAGGTTACACTTACCCAATCATTCAAACAGGACACGCGGATCTGGTTCAGACACAGAATGGTGATTGGTGGTCGGTGATGCTAGCTAAGCGACCATTTGATGGTTATTCCATTCTTGCTAGAGAGACCTTCCTTGCTAAAGTGGAAATGACTGATCAAGAAAGTGGGATTACGCCGATTTTCAATCCTGGAAAAGGGCTGCTACAGCCAGAGCAAAAGCGACCTGATCTTCCCTGGACGCCAGTACCTGAAATCTCAAACAGGGATGAATTTGATGCTGAGAATCTTGATTTAGAATGGAACCATTTGCGCACCTCACCAGCCCCTTGGTACCGACAAGCCAAGGGCAAAATGCAACTTGATTTACGCCCTGAGACCCTTAGCCAATGGAAGAGTCCTTCATTTCTGGCCAGGAGGGTTTGCTCGCACCATTTTAAGGCCTCCACAGCGATGACGTTTTCATCCACAAGAGAAAACGAAAAGGCGGGATTAGTCCTTTATCGAAAGTCTTCAACGCATTATCAGCTACTTCGAAAAGAGAATGAGATCGTGCTAATGAAATCAACCGCTGCGGAGGTAAATGATGAAGCTGGAAAAATTGAAGTAGTGGCTACTACTCCTTACATGGGAAAAAAAGTAATCTTAAGCGTAGAGGGTAAAGGGCTCAACGTGCGTTTTTCTTATGGTTCGTCCCTGTCTGAAATGAAGCAGATAGGAGAGACTCAGGATTTATCCCATTTTGGAGATGAAATCGCCTGGGGGTTCAATGGAACGTATGTCGGCATGTACGCCACTTCCAATGGTGAAAAAAGTAAAAAGAAGGCTTTATTTGATTGGTTTGAATTGGATCCCCTGAATTGAAAGGCTTGGTGTCATAGAAAACTCCTGAATTAGGCAAAATCAATCATTAAGTAAGCAAGAAAGGTAAATTGGCCTGTACCGAATACTCGTAGGTTTGTGAATTATCAAATTCGAACAAACCCAAATGAAACTCCAACTCCTCTTTCTTTTCTGTTCGGTAATGCTGTTCGGCTCATGTGATCATCGCCAAATCCGAACCATCGAAGACTTCAATTTTGGTTGGAAGTTTACGAAAGTTGAGGCTGGTGATGCATTAGCGCCCGCTTACGATGATTCAAGCTGGGAATCCATCAGGCTGCCTCACGATTGGAGCATATTGGCAGGTTATCAAAAAGAAAATACCGCTGCAAGTACTGGCTTCTCTGAGGGAGGTATCGGGTGGTACCGAAAGACTTTTTTGATACCGAACTCCGACAAGGAAAAAGTGATCTGGATAGAATTTGATGGCATTTACAACAATTCTACGGTGCGGATCAATGGCAAAAAACTTGGGTTTCGCCCAAATGGCTATTCAAGCTTTTCCTATGACTTAACCGATCATTTGAATTATGGAGGTGAAAATGTACTCTCAGTAAAAGTAGACCGAACAGCCTATGCTGATTCCCGCTGGTATACCGGTGCTGGCATTTACCGAGATGTAAGATTGGTCAAGACTTCCAAAACACATATTCCTCAATGGGGTGTAAGAATTACCACACCAGAGATAAGTGATGATCAAGCTTCTGTTCACATCGAAACTAAGGTTCATGGAGATGAAAATGTTGAGCTGGAGGTATCGATTATGGACGAAGAGGGAAATACTATAGCCACCCAAAGCGGAGGGCTCATTCAAGATTTGACTATTGAAAATCCAAAGTTGTGGGGTACAGAAAATCCAAACTTGTATACCGCTGACATTGTGGTTAAGCAAAATGGAAAGGAAGTAGATCGGGTTCAGGAACGTTTCGGGATTCGAAGCATTCTATTCGATCCAGACAAAGGATTCATCCTAAATGGAGAACGCGTAAAACTCAAAGGTGTCAACCTGCATCACGATGTGGGTGCACTGGGAGCTGCGGCCACCAAAGCTTCTTGGGAATATAGGCTTAGCAAATTGAAGTCGATAGGCGTTAATGCCATTCGGATGGCTCATAACCCGCATGCTCCGATTTTAATGGAAGTTTGTGATGAGATGGGCATGTTGGTGATGAATGAGTTCTTTGACGAGTGGCATAGACCAAAAGAGAAAAGTGTGGTGTACCTGGGTGACAATGCTGCTGGACATGAGATAGCTAGGGGTTACAGTGATGTGTTTTTCGATTGGGCAGAAAAAGACTTAAAAGATCTCATTCGTCGTGATTTTAACCACCCTTCCATCATCATGTGGAGCATAGGAAATGAAATAGAGTGGACATTCCCTGACTACAATAAGACCTTTTCAAAGCTCAATCCTGGAAGTAAACGATTTGATGTGCCTGAGTTTGATCCGGCAAAAGTGGGTGAGGCATTTCAAAAAGTCACAAAGGGAAAAGACTCGCTCTCTATCGTAGCAAAGCTTCTTTCAAGTTGGGTCAAAGAGGAGGATACAACCCGCCCAACAGTCTGTGGAAGCGTAAGACCATCGATTTCCATGGTGTCTGGATATGGAGATGCTGTGGATATTATGGGTTTCAACTACAGGGCAGCCAATTATGATATAGCGTATGCGACCTACCCTAATAAACCAATACTAGGTTCCGAGAATTGGGGATCCTTTTACGAATGGGATATGGTGAACAAGAGAGATTTCGTCGCTGGCATGTTTGCCTGGACAGGGTTTGCTTATCTAGGAGAAGCGGGTCCATGGCCTAGAAAAGGGCTGGAAATTTCCTTCTTTGATTTTGCCGGATTCAAGACGCCAAGAGGTCATTTCTTTGAGTGTCTCTGGAAAGATGAGCCGAAAGTTTATGCAGTTACTACCCCTGCCGAAGAGTCCGAATATTCCTATTTAGAGGAAAAAGGTTGGGTTTTCAACATCAAAAAGAAGAAACCACCTCTCTGGGGAGACCTGCGATATTGGGAGTGGTACAATGTAAACGAACATTGGAATTACCAGGATGGAGAAAATATCATTGTTCAGACCTACACCAACTGTGAGGAGGCAGAACTATTTCTCAATGGAGAGAGCTTAGGTAATCAATTACTGGCGGATTTTCCAGAAGATAACATTATCAAATGGTTGGTGCCGTATGCACCGGGAGAACTAAAAATTATAGGGTATAACAATGGAAGTAAAGCCGATGAATACACCCTTTCTTCCACGGGCAAATTAGCAACAATTGAGTTAGCTGCTGATAAAGTGACGTTAGAATCTGGAGGATACGATTTGGCTCATGTTAGCGTCCAGTTATTTGATAAGGCAGGAAGGCAATTGCGTGATTTTAATGAAGAGGTGGTATTTGAAGTAGTAGGTGAGGCAGAACTTTTGGCTGTAGATAATGGATGGGAAATGAATGTCAGCAATCACTATGAAGATCGCGTAAAAATGCATGATGGGAAAGCCCTTGCAGTAGTACGAGCAGGCTTGAAAAAAGGAGAGGCAACCGTAGTTGCCTCCATTGGAAGTATGAAGAGTAATTCACTTTTGTTAAGTATTGAGTAAGCAGGAAAGGGTAAGCTATTGCGATTCCTTTTGGGCCTAAATTTCTCGTTGAAACTAGCTCAGCCCCTTAGGGTCTGTTCTTGTTTTTCTTTTTGTTCTTCCCCTTAACCTTTTCTCCAGTAGACTCGATCACTACAACACCGTTTCCTGCCTTTTTACCGTATAGCGATGTTGCGTTCTTACCTTTCAATACCACCACTTTGTGGATAGTATTAGGGTTAAGATTTGTCAGTTCCGAAAGCGAAACAACCTGATCATTTAAGATATAAAGCGGTTGTTTGGAGTCAGATAGTAAGACGCTACCTTTTTTATCAATTTTGATTTTAAAATCTACATCTTCGAAGGTGGAGGCTTGACTAAGGGCTTCAAAGCTCTTCAAGCGTTCCTCTGTCACCTTGATTTCCGCAGTTTTTTGAGCGGCTGCTTCCTCGCTTGCTTTTGCCAATTCGAGTGCTCTTTTTGCTTCCTGCTGAACACCAAGCATTTCTTCCTTCCTGATGAGAGCCAGCTCTTTCTCTTTCTGAGCTAATTGTTCTGCTGCTCGCGCCAGGGCTATTTCCTTTTGCGCTAATGCAAAACGCAACTGATCAAGTTCCTTTTTTTCTTGTTCGCTTTGGGTTGTTGAAGAAACATTTTCGTGATGGGTTTCCTCTGAGGGTCGCTCAAATTTGTAATTCAATATATAGACTTCAGGGTCTACACGTTTACCCTCACGGATTACTTCATAGTGAAGATGCGGAGCAGTAGACATTCCGCTGTTCCCGGATAAGGCTATCACTTGGCCCTTCTTTACAGATTCTCTTTCCTCTACCTTGAATGACTCTAGTTGCGCATACCTGGTTTTGAAACCACTGCCATGATCTATCACCACCTGTTTGCCATAGCCCTCCATCTTACTTTCTATTTTTTCAATTACTCCATCGGCTGTTGCGATCACCTCTGAACCCAACGGACACGAAAAATCGGCACCCAAGTGCATTTTTTCAACCTTGTAAATTGGATGCATACGCATCCCGAAAGAGGATGTCAATCGTACCTTATTAGTGTCTTTAAGTGGTAGTACTGATGGAACATTTTCCTCTTGCTGGAACACTTCTGTGCTGCTAGATAGCGTTCCCAACGGGCCAATGAAACCCGCAATCCCAGCCTCCACTTCATTCATTGGATGGATAGAATGCTTGGCTGAAAATGCAAAGATAATCATCACCGTGAGCGGGGCGGTCAATGCATAGATCCAGCGTGTCTTTTTCTTCTTTTGATTCATCATAACAATTCTTTTTTTAATCATTTGAAAATTGAAATGACTCACCAATCCTGAGTACGTGGCAGATTGCAATTGTGAATACAAAATCTCTTGGTAAGAAATAGGATCCCTAAATTTTTGTATCACAGCAGCATCTGCTTGGTATTCGTGAATCTCGATGAGTGCATTTCGATAGCAATAAATGAAGGGATTGAACCAAAACAGCGAAACAACGAAATCCAGTAGCAGCCGATCCATCGAATGGAAAAGCCGCACATGTACACATTCATGCGATAGCACATGATCAAAGGCACTTGTCCCAAATAGAGATTTTGGGATAAATACACTTGAAAAGAAACTAAACGCACGATTTTCAGCAGTCCTGAAGACGGTAAACCGATCTTTTTTCAGTGCCACTGATTGCTTTTTAAGTCTTTGTAAAAACAAAAGATAGACTAGATATCTAGCTATCAACGCTACAACTACTAATCCATATATACAGGGCAACAATATCCACCAGGAAAATGTACTTTCTGCTTTCACAGGGATTAATGCTAAGTTATTGAGAGGTGCTTGCGTTTCAGAAAGCCACAAGATCACCGAATTAACTTCGGCTACTTCTGTTGCTTTCTCCGGCAGATCAATTTGCAGATTGGGAATGATAAAGGAAAGTACAAGGGTGGCAAGGAGATAGCCTCTATTGAGTGAGTGTTGTGAACTTTTACGCAGAAACAACCAATAAAATCCAAAAAATAGGCCCTGAGTCGCCGCTATTTTAAGAACTAAGACAATGGTATCAATCATGACTTGCGCTGTTTGATTTGCTCGTCAATCAATTTCCTGATCTCCCGAAGTTCTTCCACGGAAAGTTCGTCTTGGGAGGCGAAGAATGAAGCGAATTTTTTGGCGGAGTTGTCAAAAAAGTTGTTCATCAAGCCATTCATAGATTGCTGCGTATACTTTTTCTTGGAAAGAATAGGGAAGTACTCCCTTGACTTTCCGTGTGTTTCAAAACCAATAAAGCCTTTCTTAACGAGCACATTCACCACAGTGGAGATGGTGGTGTATGCAGGAGCAGGTTCTGGATATTGCTCTACGATATCTTTTAAATAGGCTTTTTGCAAGGTCCAGAGATATTGCATCAATTGTTCCTCTGCTTTGGTCAATTCCTTCATACAGCAATACTACTACTATAATTATAATAATACAACTATTTTTATAGTAACAAATTCTAGCAATAGATTTTGATGAGAGAGGTAGGGTTGCAGGAGCTTAGTTCGTTCATATCTTAAATGCGGAACCAATATTCAAAGAACATGGCCCATACGTTCACATTACTTGCTTTTACGCTCTTGCTAGTTGCTTGCAGTACTTCACACAAGTCTTCTTCTGCGAATGATCCTGATCTTTCTGATTTAGATTTCCTTGCAGAGTACTCGATTTCTGCTGTTCAATATGGTACTTCCACCTCCGTGACCATCAAAGGTGATCGCAGGTTTATTAAAAGCAATGGTTTACCAAATCATAAAACGGGGGTATTTCCAAATGCAGGTAATCCTAATCAGATTTCAGCGCAGAACAGAACTTATGAACTACCACTCCATCCCGAGTTTTCTGACGAGCCCAGATGGGTCAGAGAACCCGGAGTTGCTTTAAACGGGGTAAAATTTGAACCGGGAACAGCTGAGCGCTTTGTCTGCGAAAGTGGTGAGGTCTATCGTATAGAGGCCTTTCAGGAGCTCATTGATTTAGGGCTTGATTTTAACCACGCCCACGTTCAGCCAACAGGAGCCTACCACTATCATGGGGTTCCCACCGAATTGATCAAATTACTGGATAGGGGAGCCGATTTAGTTCATGTGGGATTTGCGCTAGATGGTTTTCCCATATACTACTCCAAAAGCAATGCTTACCGTCCAAGTTATGAGCTGGCAAGTGAAGCACGGACTGGAGACGCCTGTAGCTACCGCAATCCAAAGAATAGCATTGAGAAAAACTTGGAAGGAAGCGAGCCGGACGGAATATTTGTTTCAGACTGGGAGTACCGCGAGGGAATTGGGGATCTGGATGAATGTAATGGAGCTACAGTCAATGGGGAATATGCATATTTTGTAACCAAAGACTATCCATATATGAGTCGCTGTTTAAAAGGAAAATTTGAAGAATTAAGGCTTCAAGGACCGCCTCCGGGAGGAAGAGGAGACCGGCCACACAGAAGGAATAATCCACCTCGAGGAGGAGCTAGACCTTCGCATCAGCATTGAGGCCATCGGCTTGGGTCACATTTTTTCCTCCACACCCAGCCCAAACAAGGCAAAATCATACTTCACTGGATCTAGAGGATCTAAAGATTTTAAAGATTCAGTGAGTTCCAGGGCAGTCTGCCAGTCTGTTTGTTTCCTGGATATGAGCCCTAGTTTTCTGCCTACTCTATCTACATGCAAATCGCATGGGCAGATCAATTGGGCTGGCGAGATTCCGGTCCATAATCCGAAATCTACTCCGGCAGAGTCATGACGAACCATCCACCTTAAAAACATATTAATTCTTTTACAGGCAGACTTTCTCAAAGGATTTGGAATGTGCTTATAGGTTCTTTTAGGATGATCCGGAAGCGAAAAAAAGAGCTTCACAAAATTCACCAAACCTGCCTCCACGTTTTTTGAAGTACCCTTGATTGGTGCAGAAAATACTTTTTCCAACGAGTCATTTTGCTGGTAATACCACCGAAAGAAGTGGATAAAGTACAGCGCGTCTGTACCGTTGAAGGTTCGGTGTTTAAAATCTACAAAGGGCTTCAATTCATGTTGTTTACTCTCCCTGACAAACCGATGGGGTTCATTTCCCATCATCTGCAAGAATTCTCTGCTCTTGTTAATGATGGTTTTCCGCTGGCCCCATGCAAAAATGGCTGCCATTAAGCCTGCTATTTCAATGTCCTGTTTCTTGCTATACTCATGTGGTATACAGATGGGATCATCTGAAATAAATAGCGGCTGATTGTATTCTGCTACTTTCTCGTCAAGGAAAGACTTTAAGCTTAACGACATTTTTACTTACTCAGGGGACTTATTGCTTCTATTTGAAGTAAGAGATTTCTACCCGTGCTTTCGAGTCCAGGATCCCCAAGTGATCATAAGCTGCTTTCGATAATCGCAAAACCAGGTCGTGATTGGGCCCCGTATCAGGTAGCTTGCCCACTACCTTCACGTGTACTAGTAGATTGTTCATAAGGTTTCTTACCTCGATATTGGTACCGATGGGAAGCGAATGGTGTAAGGCCAAATACCGTGAAGTATTCATTGACTCAATCACTGAGGCTACACCTTCTTCGTAGGTTCTTTCAAAACCGTCTTCATCTACGCGCGTCTCAAGATTGCGTTTACTTGCCACAATAGAAACATCGACCTCTTTCTCAGCATCTTTGAAGAACAATGCCTGCCCAATACGTAGATAGTCGGTGGTAAGTTGATTCCATCTTCTTAGGCTATCCAAGCTTACGCCGATTTTTGTGGAGATCGATCGTAAGGTTTCCCCGGTTTGTACCAGGTACTTCTCAAAATCTGTAAAAGGATCATTCCCTTCTTCTGTAGCATCTAGGCTATCAACTTTTACATCTGAGACGATCTTTCCTTTGGTAGTGTATTGAGTAGTATCTTCTGATTTACCTGTTTGAGAGGGGGCGAGGTTTTTACTTACCCTCAGCTTCATACCCAGAGATATTTCATTTCCTTCAAGCTGGTTCCATTTTTTTAGCTCCTTGATCTTCACATTGTATTTTCGGGAGAGGCTGTACAGCGTTTCACCTTCCTGAACAACATGAAGATTGATATTGCCTGTATTTAAAGGGCTTTTATCCTCCAAACCACCAATTGCGTTTGGTTTTTTGGACAAAATCTTGATGGCAATTACTTGTCCAATGTCGATTTCGTTTCCTTGCAGCTCATTGTCAAGGCTGATTTGGTCAACAGCACTGCCATATCTTTTCGCTAGCGAATACAGTGTTTCCTGCTCTTCTACCAGATGGATTACAAAAAGACCATCTGGGCGCTGCTCTGTCCTAAGACTGTCCTTTAACAGGTCGGCTGCTAGCAATTTAAAACCACTAAGTATCAAGATAATAGCTACAAATCTCATTTCGGTTCGCTACAAATAACAATTGATTCTTTACCACAAAAAATGCGCCGGCCGCAAAACCTTTCATATCGGCATCCTGCTTTACTTTCCACCGCTTTTCACTTCCTTCGAGTAACAAGAGAAAACGATCGAGTCCGTTTTCAGAACGAAGGTAGTAGCTGATTATGATATAGCGATTCAGCTCTAAATATTCGCAAGGCGTCACGAGCTCTAAGCCCAGGAAATCAGCGATGGTTTTGTGATGCGCAGTATCCAGATCGTAGAGTGAGGGAGATAATATGTCATTTTGGATGATCGGTTGCTCTTCTATTACGCTACTGTCCCCTTTCTTGATATTGTACTGTAGAAGCTTGTATCTCGAGGGATCATCCTTATCCTCGTATCGGATAGCGTATGCGTACTCTCCCTGTGCGCCAAACAACTTTTCCCACCAGGTCATCTTGATCTTGATGCGCTTTTTTTTTAAACCTTCTAGGAAGACCTTCCAGACCTCAATTTTTTGTTTTTTATCTTCTCGAACATCCGCCAGCATTGTTTGGTCTGATTGATTGTAGACAAGCGTCCAAATAGGGTAACCTAATTTGATAGATTCGATTCTGCTATGACCCTTAATTTTCATGGATGGAGAACAGGTTTTTCAAGCATTTTCCAAAGTTGAAACTATTTTTATGATTGACAGTCTACTAGCAGTGAAAGGAAGAATTTTAAGTAGTATAAAAACCATCGGATATGCGTGTAATCAATAGGGTTGGAGGATTTTTGTTTGGTCTTTTTCTCTTGACTTTCTGCTTTGCTCAAGACAGTACTAGCACACTTGTCCTGCACCTTAAAATTCAGCAAGAGATAGACCCGCGAACCAATCGCTACTCTGAGTTGGGTCTGGAAAAAGCAACAGAGATCGGTGCTGACTATGTGATCTTGGAACTTGATACGTATGGTGGTGCTTTGACAGATGCAGATGATATCCGTACCCGTATTCTGGAATTTGAGAAGCCAATCTATGCCTACATCAATAAAGACGCAGCGTCAGCAGGTGCCCTGATTTCCATTGCCTGTGACAGCATATACATGGCAAAGGGTTCAAGTATGGGTGCTGCAACTGTAGTGACGCAGGATGGAGCAGCAGCACCAGATAAGTATCAATCGTATATGCGGTCTATCATGCGATCTACTGCGGAAGCTAAAGGAAGAGATCCACGAATGGCGGAGGCCATGGTAGATGAAGATATAGATTTGGATAGCATTGCTACTGAAGGGAAAATACTCACCCTCTCCACCACCGAAGCAATCAAATATGGTTTTTGTGAGGCGGCGGTCAGTGGTATTGATGAGATCATGCAAAGAGCCGGAGTGGAGGATTATCAGGTGGAAGTATTTGATCTGGGGTACACGGAAAAAGTGATTTCTCTCTTTTTGAATCCTTTTGTTAGTGGCATCCTGATCCTGATCATTATTGGTGGGATTTATTTTGAGCTGCAAACGCCTGGTGTTGGCTTTCCCATCCTAGCATCAATCGTGGCAGTGGTGCTTTACTTCGTCCCAAACTACCTAAACGGACTTGCCGAAAACTGGGAGATTGTGCTGTTTTTGGCAGGCGTTGTACTGATTGCCATAGAAGTCTTTGTGATTCCGGGATTTGGTATTGCTGGAGTTTTGGGACTGGTCTGCACACTTGGGTCGTTGGTGTTGGTAATGCTCAACAATGACTTTCTCGATTTCTCATTTGTGCCTACTGAAGAGATTTTTGTCTCAACAGCGGTAGTGCTGGCAGGGCTCTTAGGTGCTATTGTACTGATGTTTTTCGGAGGTGCTAGATTGCTAAATAGCAATGTCTTCAAGCGTGTCGCGCTACAAGAAACACAAGATACTTCCGAAGGATACACTTCTACTTTTTACAAGGAAAAGTCTTTGATCGGGAGGCAAGGTTTGACTTACACACGGCTGAGACCCAGTGGCAGAGTCGAGATAGACGATGAAATCTACGATGCTTATACCCGAGGCAATTTTATTGATGAAGGAGTAAAAGTGGAGGTAATTTCTGATCAAGGAACCAGTCTGAAAGTGAAAGAAATTTCATGACGAGTTTTGTAGAAATGAGATGAAGCTCTTCCCGACCCTTATCTGGACATTTACGATCCTGGCATTCGTCTTTTTGTTCTTTTCATTGAGAACGAAGACCGATGAGCTACTATACAGCTTGATTGCATTGGGTCTTTGGGGTGTGGCATTTTTGCTAAACAGATTCCGACCAAAATCTGAGAAAGACGCAGAATGAGGAAGGTCTAGGATGTTTTGACAGTTTTATTCAATGGCCCATTAATGTCACTTTTTCTAGCTGTAGGCTTTCTCAAATTAAAAAATCTCATGAACTTATCTTGCCTGTCTGTATCCAGGTGAATACATCTGCCAGTGTTTGTTCTTTATAAGACTCACGTATTTGATAAATGGCTTAAGAAACTAAAAGATAAAAATCCAAAGCCAAAATCCTGTTTAGAATTCAAAGGATTGAAGAAAAAACCTCAATTTGAGACAGTACTTAAAGTTCTAAGAGCAGTTGGTGGTAATCTCAATATAAAGCAGCTTGCCTAGTAGATAAGACTTAACAAAAGCATCTCTTCACTAGATGCTGCTCGTAATCTTTTTCTGCTTAGATGTTCTTACTCCCATTAGGAGTCGCTTTAGAAGTTTAACTGGTAATCGCCTAACTACTCAAGCTACCGATCTCACTTGACGAATCATTTCGCATAGCTTTTTTCCCTCTTCAAAGTCCAGGGTTTGTTGCCCATCCGAAAAAGCTTCCTGCGGTTTATCATGAGTCTCGAAGATTACCCCATCAGCACCTGCAACAGTGGCAGCCAAAGCAATTGCGCTTACATGATCGCGAATACCAATCCCGTGGGAGGGATCAGCGATTACCGGAAGGTGACTTTTGGCTTTGAGAATTGGGATCGCGTTAATATCAAAAGTGTTGCGCGAAGCTCGCTCGTAGGTCCTGATACCTCTTTCGCAAAGTAGAAGCCGCTCATTTCCTCCCGAGAATATATATTCTGCACTTTGTAGCAACTCATCGATTGTGCCGGAAATACCCCTTTTAATTAGCACTGGTTTATCTACTTTACCAAGCTCATCCAGTAGGTTAAAGTTTTGTGTATTACGCGCTCCTACTTGAAAAATGTCTACATAGTCGTACATTTCCTCAATCTGAGAAACCTGCATTACCTCGCTGATTATTTTGATTCCGTTTGCTGAAGCAAGCGAATGCCACAGCTCTAGACCCTCCAGGCCCAAACCTCTAAAAGAATAAGGCGAGCTTCGGGGTTTGTAAACGCCTCCCCGCATGATCTTGATGTCGTTCTCCTTTAGGAAATTGATGGTGCTCAGGATGTTCTTCTCACCTTCAATACTGCAAGGACCAGCCATTATAGCAAATGCCCCTTGACCGATTTTTACCTCATCGCCTAAGTCAATCTGGCTGTTTTTTACCTTCCATTTAGTGGAAACGAGCTTGTAATCATCGGAAACAATGTGAATATCTTTTATACCCGGTAAGTGTCCTATGCTCCGTATGTCAAAGGTCTTTTTGCCCGTTCCTACAATGTAGCGGCCATATTGTGTTTTCACCAAAGTCGTCTTGTAGCGCAATTCAGCAAGTGTTGTCGTGACCTGACTTAACACGCTCTCGTCAGCGCTCTCATCGAGTTGTATGATCATTTACCTTTTATTTCAGTGACAAACTTGTGTATCATTTCCTTTGAAGCGTCTTGCTGCAGCTGCTTAATAAAGGCGCTTCCGATAATGGCACCATTGGCATATTCACATGCCTTTTGAAAGGTCTCCCGATCAGAGATTCCAAAACCAATGAGTCTGGGATTTTTCAGTTCCATCTCTTTGATCCTTTGGAAGTAGGCAAGTTGCTGTTCTTCAATGCCTTTTTTGGCTCCAGTAATGCTGGATGATGAGACCATGTAAATAAAACCGCTTGATTTTTCATCAATTAGCTTAATGCGTTCGGGTTGGGTATTTGGGCTGATGAGGAAGATATTGTGCAAACCGTGCGAATCGAAGAGTTCCTGGTATTCATCAAGATATTCCTCCATAGGTAAGTCAGGAACAATGATGCCGTCTACTTCCGCTCGCTCACAAGCCTCGCAAAATTGTGCAATACCAAACTGAAGAATAAGATTGATATATCCCATTAGCAAAACAGGGATTTGTACTTCCTTCCTCAGGTCATTGAGTTGTTCAAAAAGTTTGATCAGCGTCATGCCGTTTTCCAGCGCTATTTGAGAACTTTCCTGAATAGTGGGCCCATCCGCTAAGGGATCTGAAAAAGGAATGCCAATTTCCAGGAGATCAGCGCCTGCTGCCTCCAACTCCCTTGCGATTCTGATGGTATCGTCAAGATCAGGAAATCCGGCTGTATAGTAAACGTTGAGTACATTTTCCTTTTCGGTAAGTACTCGATCTATTCTGTTGAGTGTACGAAACTTCATCGCTTTTTGCTGATCAATATTTACCCCAGGAGATGTACGTCTCCAGGTCTTTGTCTCCTCTTCCTGATAAATTAAAAACTACTATCTCGTCCGTTCCGAATTTCTTCTGCTTTAAGACTGCAAAGGCATGAGCTGTCTCGATCGCAGGTATGATGCCTTCAAGCCTGCTGATCTCAATCCCTGCTTGCATCGCATCTTCATCTGAGATAGCGAAAAATTCTCCTCTACCCGATTGAAAGAGATGGGCGTGGAGAGGACCTATTCCTGGATAGTCGAGACCTGCTGATATGCTGTATGGCTCTACGACTTGTCCATCGGGAGTCTGCATTAATAATGTACGGCTTCCATGCAGTACTCCGGATTTACCCAACTGAGTAGTAGCTGCCGATTTACCGGTGGCAACACCCAGACCGGCAGCTTCCGCTGCAATCAGATTTACCTCTTCGTTTTCCAAAAAGTGATAGAAGGCGCCAGCGGCATTACTGCCTCCCCCTACGCAGGCAATCACATGATCGGGTGCATTCTGTCCTTCTACTTCCTGCAATTGCTGCTGGATCTCTTTGCTGATTACCGATTGAAATCTTGCTACCATATCTGGATAGGGGTGCGGACCTACTACCGAGCCAATGATATAGTGTGTATCTTCAGGGTTGTTGATCCAGTGGCGCATTGCTTCATTAGTAGCGTCTTTGAGTGTTTTGCTGCCCGATGTAGCTGCCACCACCTCGGCACCCAAGATTTTCATGCGCTCCACGTTGGGTTTTTGACGCTGGGTGTCAAGCTCTCCCATATATACCGTGCATTCCATGCCCATGAGTGCGCACACTGTGGCGGTTGCTACACCATGTTGTCCTGCACCCGTTTCTGCAATGATTTTGGCTTTTCCCAGGTGTTTTGCTAGTAGTATCTGACCGATAGTATTGTTCACTTTATGCGCACCAGTATGGCACAGGTCTTCGCGCTTAAGATAGATTTTGGTCTGATATTTTTCAGATAATCTCTCTGCAAAGAATAGCGGTGTGGGTCTTCCTACGTAGGTCTTTAGCAGGTATTCAAATGAATGTTTGAAATCATCAGAATCGATGATTTCAAGGTACATTTCACGCAGCTGCTCAATATTGGGATAAAGCATTTCAGGGATATAAGCTCCTCCAAACTTCCCGTAATAACCCTTAGAATCTACCTGATAGCTCATAATGCTTGTTTTAATTTCTCTATAAGTTCAATGTCCTTTATCCCCGGACTGATCTCAAATTTGCTATTTACATCCACGCCAGCAAAAGAATCCAGGGACAATTGCTTTACTGCGGCTACATCCTCCAGACGAATACCGCCACTTAGTAAAAACGGTGTGCTGGTCTCTAAGTCAGAAAGAACATCCCAGCTAAATTGTTTACCGGAACCTCCGTAATCGGTGGTGGCTGTATCAAACAAGAAATAGTCAGCGACATCTTCAAATTGATACAAGTCTGTAGGCAAAGAGTCTGAGATCCGAAATACCTTAATGATTTTGATGCTATGCTCTTTCAAGTTTGCCGCATAAGATGCGTCCTCGTCTCCGTGTAGCTGCACGTAATTAAGTTTGTATTTGTCTACGGTTGATACCAGCTCTGTAAGGGGTTCATTTACAAATACACCTACTTTGCTTACCTCTGGAGGAACAGCCTTTAGGATAGATTTGTCCAATGGTTCAGCAAACCTGGGGGACTTTGGATAAAAAATAAAGCCAATAAAGTCGGGACGAAGTTTGATAAGGGACCGTATATTGTTCGGATACTTCATCCCACATACCTTTAGCTTGATCTTCATCATTCAATATCTTTGATAAAGTCTTTGGCTGCTTTTTCAGGTCTGCTGCTTTGCATAAAGCGTTCTCCAATCAAAAACCCTTCATAACCATAGGTTTTTAGCTCTTTTACTACTTCAGAGGTGTGCAGGCCACTTTCAGTCACTTTCACAAATTCGTCGGGAATTTTTGCAGCCAATTCCTTGGAGGTGGTAATATCTGTGCTAAATGTTTTGAGATTTCGGTTGTTCACTCCAATCAAATCCACCTGATCTGTGAGTGAATTGATCAGCTCTTTTTCATCGTGAACTTCCAGTAATATTTCCATACCTAAGCTTTTAGCCAGCGAAGCAAGCTGCTCTATCTCCGATAATTTCAGCACCGCAGCAATCAGTAGGATCACATCTGCCCCAATTGATTTTGCTTCGATTACCTGATATTCATCAATCATAAAGTCTTTGCGCAGAATAGGACAGAAGTTGAAAGTTCGGGCCTGAATCAAGTCTTCTGAAGTACCTCCGAAGTACTTTTCATCAGTTAAAACCGAAAGCCCGGATGCTCCTGCTTGCATGTACCCGATTGATGTTTGCTCTATCGATACATGCGCATTAATGGTGCCTTTCGAAGGCGATTTTCGCTTGATCTCTGCAATTACACCTGATTTATCTTCTCGTTGTATGTACTTCTTTAGTGAGACCGGTTGTCCTTCAAAAAACTTACTTTTTTCAAGCAACTTAGTGGGATAAAGCGACTTGCGCTCTGCTACCTCTTTCTTTTTGTACGCAACTATTTCTGATAAAATATCCATTAGCTATTTGCGCGTAAAAAGTTTTTAAAGGACTCCATCGCCTTGCCTGATACCAAGGATGATTTTGCCTCAGCCAGACCTTCTTCGATAGAGAGTTGCTTGGCTGTGGCCACCGCCATCGCAGCATTTGCAAGCACAACTTCCGTCTGTGCTGTACTTCCTTCATTCGAAAGTACAGCGTCGAAAATATGGGCCGAATCTTCAATGGTTTCTCCTCCGTAAAGGTCTTCCTGTGCCAGTTGTTGTAACCCCAAGTCTTCGGGTGAGACCAGGGTTTCTTTCCCATTAGAAATCAACTTGAAATTTCCCGTGAGGGAAATTTCATCATACCCATCAAGCGCGTGAACAATGGCGAATTTCTTGCCCGCATTTTGGTACAGGTATCCGTATAATCTGGCAAGTTCAAGACTAAAAACACCTACCAGTTGATTTGGAGGAAAAGCAGGATTTACCATAGGTCCTAGCATATTAAAAAATGTCTTAATACCCAGCTCTTTGCGTACAGGACCTACGTTCTTCATTGCAGGGTGAAATAACGGGGCGTGCATAAAGCAGATACCAGCCTCTTCGATTGAACGCTTCATCTGATCGGGATCGCCACTGAATTTCACACCTAGCGACTCCAGAACGTTGGACGATCCGCTTACAGAAGATACGCCATAATTTCCGTGCTTTGCAACGTTTACTCCAGCGCCAGCTACAACAAAAGAAGAGATGGTGGAGATGTTGAAGGTATTTTTTCCGTCACCACCAGTACCGCATACATCAATGGTATTGTATTCATCGAGCGGAACTCGGTTGCAAAGATCCAGCATCGCATCCCGAAAGCCTTCCAATTCATGCACGGTGATTGCCCGCATCAGGTAGATGGTGAGAAAGGAGGCTACCTGGCTGTTATTAAATTCTCCGCTGGTGAGACCCGTTAGCACCTTTTTGGCTTCTTCCCGGCTTAGGACCTGATTATTGATTAGTCGGTTGAGAATGTCTTTCATAATTCGATCCAATTTTTGACCAACTGTATTCCATGTTCCGTCATGATTGACTCTGGGTGGAACTGTACCCCCCTTACGCTGTACTCTTTATGCTTCACCGACATTATATTTCCATTCTCTGCTACGCTGGTAATTACCAAATCATCGGAGAGGGAAGCTTGGTCAATTACCCAGGAGTGGTATCGACATACTTGAAATGAGGAGGGCATGGCTTCAAAAAGGGGATCGTGTCCTGTCAAAGTAATGGGGGTAACAATCCCGTGGTAAACCTGAGGTAAGTTGAAGAGCTTAGATCCGTAAGCCTCCCCAATTGCCTGATGCCCAAGGCATACACCTAAAATATTTTTAGTTGCGCCGTATTGTTTGATTACTTGAGGCATTAGTCCTGCGTCCTTTGGTACACCAGGTCCTGGTGAGAGCAGTATATGCTGGTATTCGTCAACTTCTTTCAGTTCAAATTGATCGTTTCGCACTATGTGCATCTGATCTCTATAGCCAAGCGCACGCAAAATGTGAACAAGATTGTACGTAAATGAATCGTAATTGTCAATGACCAATATTCTATCCATAACAATCCTTATAGTTTTTCTGCTTCGTTGATGGCATGCTCCAACGCACCTATCTTATTGAAGACCTCTTGCAGTTCATTTTCCGGGACTGATTGAGATACCACTCCAGCTCCTGCCTGAAATTTCAACTGTTTATTCTGGCTTTTGAAACTACGGATCATGATGGCATGGTTGAAATTACCCTCAAAATCCATAAAGCCAACAGCTCCTCCGTAAAAGCCACGACCAGTTTGTTCATTTTCTGCTATGATCTCCATGGCTCGGATCTTTGGCGCCCCGGAAAGCGTCCCGGCAGGGAAGGTTTCTGCGACCAGGTCCATAAAAGAAGAATGATCTTTGAGCCTTCCGGTAACTTTTGACACAAGGTGTATTACATGCGAGTAATACTGTACCTCTTTATAGGTTTCTACCTTAACGTCCATACAGCTTCGGCTCAGGTCATTTCGTGCCAGATCCACCAGCATCACATGCTCGGCATCCTCTTTGGGATCTTTTAGGAGCTTTTCAGCAAGTTCTGAGTCGGCTTTATCATTTCCGGTACGTTTAAAAGTTCCAGCGATAGGATGTATTTCAGCTACTCCGTTTTTGAGTACTATTTGCGCTTCCGGTGATGATCCGAAAATTTTAAAGTCCCCGTAATCAAAGTAGAATAGGTACGGAGAGGGATTGACGGAGCGCAGGGCTCGATATACCTGGAATTCATCTCCCTGGAAAGGAAGTGCGAAATTCCTTGAGAGTACTACTTGAAATACGTCTCCAACCTGGCAGTGGTGTATCCCTTTTTTTACCATCTCTAGGTATTCTTCATCGGTTTTATTTGAAACTTTTTCCGTAAGGGTAGAGAATGGATATGAGGGAATATTGCGTTGTTGAATTAAAGCAAATACCTCTTCAAATAGCTGATCGTTCGCTTCTTCAAAATAGGACTCAATGACATGGCATTCGTTTCTAAAATGATCTAGAACAATGACAAATCTGAAAAGGTGATACTGCGCAAGAGCCGTTGATTCGTCCGTCAATGTAAGGTTTACGTCTCCGAATTGTCCAACAATATCATAGTTCATGTACCCAAAAAGGCCGGATTGGATGTATCCCTCATCTTCTTTTAGCTCCAATTCAAAGCTTGAGGCAAACTCTGCAATTTCAACTTTGACATCTTCGTATGTTTTGGTCAATTTCTTTTCCCCCTCTACTACAAGCTCTAGCTTCTCTGGCCAGACTTTGATAGAGGCTAGCGGATCGCAGCACAGATAGGAAAAGCTGTTTTCCTCACCGTGATAATCGGAGCTTTCCAGAAGGAAAGAGTTTGCAAACCGATCGCGCAACTTCAAATAAATGCTAACTGGGGTAATGATATCTGCCAGCAGGCGTCTCTTACGTGTTCTGATCTTTCGTTTACTCATAAATTTTGCATAAAAAAACCCTGACGAGCACTGTCAGGGTTTTGATATTTTCTTTAACAGATATTCGTCAATAGCATGTTTCTGTATACCACCACCAATATTTCTTCTGCTTATTCATGAGTGCGAAGCTACTCGTATTTGCTTTTAAAAAGCAAGGTTCTTAGCAATTAATCACGCTATCTGTCTACCTCTGTCTTTTGCTATCTTAAAGAGGTATTAGGGAGCTCTCTACCAAAGTAAAAGCCTCTAATTGTTTTTACATGCTTGCTAGAGGCTGAATGCTAAACTGCTAAAACCACTTTTGTAAATGACGCGAATAAAAACTTCTCTGTTCAGTTTTTAAACTAATTTTCCGCCATGTTATCTCCAGAAGAACAGATCAGTATCTTAGCGCATCTCTCCAAGGCGGATCAGGTAGTCGCGGAGGAAGAATACCGTCTCATCCTATTTATCGCGGATGGACTTGGTATGGATGAAGATAAGACAGCCAACCTCATTAGTGATCCTCTGCCTATACCAAAGCTGAAAGACCTACCGATAGACGAGAAATTTCATTACTTATCAAGCATCATTCGGATGATGAAGGCAGATGGAAAAGTACATCCGAAGGAGATAAAGTTTTGCGAGAAAATTGCTTTGAGTCTAGGGTATAAGCCTGGTGTGATAGCTGACTTGTCTGCGTATATCTACAAAGATCCCACTATCAACTCCAACCTAGAGCTACTGCAGTCGATCGCGAATCAACATCTTATGAAAAAAGAGGAAAGCGACGGGTGAGTTAGTTTTCTCTACTCAACCAGTGCAGGCACTTCCGCTTTCCTCAAAGTGGCTGGTTTTTCCACCTTAGAAGTTTTTTCCGCCATGATCCGATGGATTTTTGGATTCATGATTCGAAACCAAACCGGCGGTATCATGGAAAGTAGCATCATTCCCGGGTATCCTGTCGGCATTTGAGCGCCATGTTCCATGTGCCTAAGAATTTGATATTTTCTACTGGCAATGAAGTGGTGATCCGAGTGACGTGATAGCTCAAATAAAACAAGCCTTCCTACTACATGGTCCGAATTCCATGAATGATGGGGCATCACTCTCTCATACCGTGTTCCTTTCTTTTCTCTTTGTAAGCCGTAGTGCTCAATGTAATTGACTGTTTCCAGCAATAAGAATCCCATCACCGCGGCGGCAATGAAATAAAGCATCACCACAGGGCCCCAAATAACACCTATTCCTGCTGTGAAAATCAGCTGTACAAGCTGGAAAACAAGCATTTCGTTCTGAATAGAAAACTTAGATTTCTTTTTCTTACTCAACCTGGAGTTTTCGATTTTCCAGGCGGAGAGGTACGCAAATACAATAGACCTTATCCAAAAAGCATATAGAGGTTCGCCATATCTTGCAGAAGATGGGTCTTCGTGTGTACTCACGTTTTTATGATGTCCTCGATTGTGCTCGATGTAGAAATGCATGTAAAGCGAAGTGAGCAATAGCATCTTCGCCATCAATTGCTCGTACCAGGTCGAACGATGACCTAGCTCGTGTGCTACGTTGATCCCGATTACACCGCACAGCATACCCATACCTGTGATCCTTCCAATACGATCAAGTGTCGTTAAACCTGTATCCTGCATGGAATGGCAAAAAATAAGTAGCAGTGCAAACTGAATTGGAACCATGATGTAAAGCTGCCAATCGTAGATGGGATCTTCTTTGCGGAGCGCTTCTTCCGTCTCGCTTAAATTAGATCGATCCGGTTTGTAACAAAGCTCCAGCAGAGGAATCAAAACAAAGGACTGGATCAATGGGAGGTAGGTGATCCATCCTGTATTTGTAAAACTCAAATAGGCAAGTACTGGTAGCACTAGGCCTTGTAAGTACTTTAAGGCAAAAAATCGCTTCATATCGTTCTCCAACTTTTCATTTTATTCTTTCTTTCCTACAGGCAAAAGATAGCCAATAGAAATCCCCGTATACCACAAATTGCTCAGGTCGGGAGTATCAGTTGTGAGATCTCCAGGATCAATGAAATTGCTGATACTGTAGGTAAAGAACCCCTCCAAATGTACCATTCCAAAACTAAAGTTTCTAAAAATTCCTGCGCTTGCTCTAGCACCATAACCGACTTCTTGGTCTCGTGAGGGGCGGTAGGTATGAAAATCTTGGCCTCCCAGGTTGGTAAGATCAGGATCAGGAGTTAATTGATAATCAAATAGATGCTCAAAAAAGAAGCCGGCGGTGATAAAATAATTGTTTTTCTTCCCAAAGAAACCAATGGCCTCTACTGGTATCTCTATGTAAGACATTTCGGCGCTGTAAGTTGCCTCGTTGGTGAGGAAGATCTGGGTCCAACCTTTTCGAGCATAATTGACCGAAAATTGCACCCCTGACTTTAAAAATGTTTCTCTTTTTTGTGGAAAGTACTTGATTATCAAGCCGCCATGCGGTCCGCCTTTAAGGCCATTATTGTTTACGATATTGAAGATGGTATGATCGATATAAGCGGATCCAGTGTGGCCACCTGCTTTTAGTCCGATAAAAGTTTTTTGTGCCAAAGCGAATTGTGCACAAAGTACACAGAAGACCAGTGTGAATTTCTTCATCTTTTCAAAATTAATGAGTGCGACAGAACTCGTCGTGCCACCGAAATATCGAGTTCAGAAAAACAAAGACTTTAATTCCAGATATTTACAGCAGACTCATGCAAAATAGTAATCCATTGATCACAAATGATGCCGTGATTTTAGGCATGCTCTTGCTCATACTTGGTCTTGTCTTTTACACCTCGAGCCTGGACCATCCAAAATGGAAAAAGTTTTACAGCTATGTGCCTGCACTGTTGCTGTGCTACTTCCTGCCATCGCTGCTGAAAGCAGTTGGATTGATTGACCCGTCGCAATCCCGACTGTATTTTGTGGCATCCAGGTATTTGCTACCCGCAAGTTTGGTATTGCTGACTATAAGTGTCGACCTTAAGGAGATATATAAGTTAGGTTCAAAAGCGATTATCATGTTCGTGAGTGGAACCTTAGGAATCGTAATTGGCGGCCCCCTCACCATTTTGCTATTCTCCTATGTTGCTCCCGAGCTGGTTTTGGCTCCACCTCCAAACGAAGTATGGCGCGGTATGACGACCATAGCTGGCTCATGGATTGGGGGTGGCGCCAACCAAGCAACGATGAAGGAAGTTTTTCAGGTGAGCGACGAGCTATTTTCAAAAATGGTGACTGTGGACATTATCGTGGGAAATACATGGCTCGGAGTACTCATTGCTGGAGTGGCTGTAAGTAAACTGATTGATCTTAGATTAAAGGCTGACGCTAGTGCCATTGAAAACCTGAAAAATAAAATGCAAGCATATCAATCCAGTGTTGCCCGTATACCTACACTCACTGATCTAATGAAAATACTCATGGTGGGATTTGGCTGTACCGGATTTGCACATTTTTGTAGCGATCTCCTTGTGCCATATCTAAAGCAATTTCCTGCACTGGCTCAATACAGCCTGACCTCTGGTTTCTTCTGGCTGGTAGTAATTGCCACTTTACTTGGCGTAGTATTGTCTTTTACCAAACTAAAGACGCTTGAAGGAGTAGGCGCTTCCAGGGTGGGAAGGGCCTTTGTTTACATTTTGGTGGCGACCATTGGGATGAACATGGATATCCTCGCTATCTTCTCAAATCCAGGCTACTTTTTTTTGGGAGTCACTTGGATTCTTTTTCATGTTTTGCTGCTTGCGGTGGTAGCAAAGGTGATTAAAGCGCCCTTTTTCTTTATTGCAGTAGGTAGTACCGCCAATGTAGGCGGAGCAGCCTCCGCGCCGGTAATTGCTTCTGAGTTTCATCCTTCTTTGGCGCCAGTAGGCGTACTGATGGCAGTGCTGGGATACGTACTGGGAACCTACGGAGCATATTTATGCGGTATTCTCATGCAAATGGCATCTGGCTAAATCCATAAGGAGTAGGGAACGATGAATGAAATCACTCAACAACATAGGGTAACTGTTCATATCTCAGCGCAGTATTATACCCTAAATGAGCTCAATGACCAGACAAAGCGCATTTGGGTGGTTTTTCACGGCTATGGACAGCTTGCAAAATTTTTCATCAGGAAGTTTGATGGACTTGACCCGTGCCAGAACTTCATAATAGCACCGCAGGGGCTCTCTAAATATTACCTCGAAGGGGTAAATGGAAGAGTAGGAGCTTCATGGATGACCAAAGAGGATCGACTTACCGAGATAGAAAATCAATACGCTTACGTAGATCAGATTTTGAGAAACTATCAACTTGAAGATAAGGAACTGGTGTATTTCGGGTTTTCTCAGGGCACCGCTACCATGGGAAGGTATGCAGCACATGCGAAACTGTCTTTTAGTAAGATGATCATTTGGGCGGGCACTTTTCCTCCAGATACTGAGACAAACGAATGGAGCTTTCTTATTGGCAATGAGGAAATACTGTATTATGTCTCTCGTAAAGATCCCTACTTTCAAAAGGAAATGATTGATCAGCAAAACAAGGTAATCTCCAAAGCAACTGGAAAAATGCCGGTACTGCGCTGGTATGAAGGAGGACACAGCGTATCTTCAGATATTGTAGCTGGACTTTGAGAAGAATTGCGAAAAGAGATTTGAAACTTTTGACCCTTTTCGTATTACCTATGTCAAATAGGTTGCTTTTAGTTGCAATAGCGATCTAGATATTGCGCAGAGCTTTGGTTACCTAAGTCCAAAGCGACAGTAAAATCTTCACAAGCATTTGTGTCGTCTCCTGATTTGAGATAGCAAACACCCCTTAAGTGTCTGTATTTCATTTCCGCAGAATCAAGTTCAATCAACTTTGTGAGGTCGGTGATTGCCTCTTCAAAGTTTCTGATTTGATACTCACTCACAGCTTTATTGTAGGTGCAGATGTAAATATTGATGGGATATTCATCATTTAAATTATTGAGCGCAATTTGGTAGTTGTCTTTTGCTTTGGCGTACTGCTTTAAATGGAAATGAATGTTTCCTGCCCGATAATGGTAATCCGGTTGATCTACTGCTAAGTCAATGGTCTGTTCAATGTATTTTAAAGCACTATCGTATAATCCAAGATCATAATACGAGTTTGCTAGCCCAAACGTGTAGTCCGAATTTGAAGAATTTAGAATGTGTGCCATGCTGAAAAACTTGATCGCAGCATCAAATTTTTGGAGATCGTACTGGGTCTTTCCCATGTTGTAATATCCAACCGCTTTATTAAATACCTCATTATCGATCACATCATCCTGGGCGAGCGTTTCGTATGGTGCTAGGATCATCAATATTGAAATAACTGCGAGGAGTTTCATCTGCTAAACCAGTTTGGATTTCACTTCTTCTCTGTAAGACTGTCCGATAGGAATTTTACACATCGGGAGTTGAATTTGGTTTCCTTCCAGAAATTTAATTTTATCGATGGAGATGATAAAAGACTTATGAACCCTCATAAATGAAGTCTTAGGTAAAAGTGTCTCAAGTTTTTTGAGCGTCTTACTGATGATCAACACTTCGCCTTCTTTTAGGAATACCTTGACGTAATCTCCAATAGACTCGAAATGGGAAATCTGCCGAAAGTTGACTTTATGGTTTCTTTTATCTGCCTTTAGCATAATGAAGTCCGCAGTGACCTCATCTTCGGTAGGTTTTACTTTCTGTATTGCTTTTTTGAAACGTTCAAAAGAAAAGGGTTTGAGAAGGTAGTCTACAGCATCTAATTCAAAACCCTCCACGGCATAGTCTGCATAGGCCGTAGTAAAAATCACTTTTGGTCGCTTTACCAAGGTCTTGTAAAAACTGACCCCAGAGGTCTTAGGCATATTGATATCCAGTAGAATTAAGTCAACTGCGGTTTTTTTGAGAATATCTCCTGCCTCGTGCGCATCCTTACAGCTTGCAACTAGCTCAAGTCCTTCCAATTCAGAGACATAAGATTCTAGCAGTTCCCTGGCCAGCGGCTCGTCATCTACAATGATGCAATTGATCATGATAAGTCAATTTTAATGCCTACCTCAAAGGTGCTCTTCTCGTTAGAAATTTGAAGTGCTGCTTTTTCACCGTAAATTAATTGGAGCCTTTTTTTCACATTTTCAAGGCCTATTCCGCCATACTTTCCTCGCTCTATATCATCCACTTTTTTCTTGTTGTTTCGCACCATAAAAGTCAGTCTTTGTTCGGCGCAGCTTAATGTTATGTGTACATAATTGGACTTAGCTTCTTCGCCAAGTCCATGCTTAAAACTGTTCTCTATTAAAGGAAAGAATAGCAATGGTGCCAGTTGCTGATTAAAGTCATCGACATCTACATTAAACTGTATATCGGTGATTTTCTCAACCCTGAGCTTTTGAAGGTCCAGGTAGTTTTTGATGGCCTCTACTTCATTTTCTATTGATACTTTATCATCTGCTACCTCATAGATCATATATCGCATCAGATCAGAAAGCATCAAAATTACGCCTGGTGTTTGCTCGTTTTTCTTTCTTGCGAGCGAGTAAATGCTGTTTAAACAATTAAACAGAAAGTGCGGATTGATCTGCATCTTAAGTGTATTGAGCTCTAAAAAGAGGTTTTCCTTTTCCAGTTGCTGAAGCTGATACCAAGATTTGGAAAGCTTAAGAAGTGTAGATACTACCAGGTATCCTCCAAAAATCGAAAACAGTACTTTACTGTCAGCAAATGATACGATGTATAAATCGGTGGGTAGTACAGGGATAAGAAAGTCAAAAATGAGCTGGTGCAAGAGATATGCTCCTACAATGCTGATTCCAGCAAACAAGCCGTAGAGCAGGTATTTTTCTTTCAGTAGTACGCGTGGAATTAGCAGCCGTACATTTACCACCACCATCAAAATCAGTGGAAAATGAAAAAAACCGGAATAGATAAAGTCTATGAGTTTTAGCTCATTGGAGATTGAGAAGTAGCTCCCAATCACGTAGAAAGAAAAGATCCAAAAAACCAGGTGTTGAAGCCACCTGGTTTTTCCAATCCACTGAAATAGTACTTTCATGATGCTTTCTTGTAAGTCTCTGAGCGGTCGAACACCGTTTCGTCTTCCGAGTATCGATCAATGAACTTCTGCAGCTCACTGGATTGCGCTGTGATCAATATTTTTCCGTCCACATTTTCATGCCGCAAACGAATGAGATTACTCTCAAAAAGTTTGTTAAGCTTATCAAGATCAAAATGGGTAATGGTAAGCTCACTTTTGGTAACTGCCAACTTGAAAAAGGTATGCACTGGAAAGTAATTGTCTGTAAAATCAAAAGAATCATAGTCTTTGATGGGATATAGATCTAGGAATAGATTTCCCTTGATATCTACTAAATGAGCGATGTAAGCATCTTCTTTGCCTTCTTCGTCGACTATCGTTAATTCGTAACTGTTCTCCTCGAAAACATAAACAGACCCTTCATAATCCAATTTTCCGCCTTTTTTGGTGATCTTTTCCTGTAGCTCCTTACCGATTTTGGTATCTTTGGTTTTCCGATCAGTTGATTCTTTGGGTTTTCCTTTGGACATCCGCTTATTCATAATGCTGATGATGCTGTCTTTGTCAAACACTTGTTTTCCATCGTTCATAATGAAGATGGGATCATTGGAGCTTAAGGTCAATCCTTCGTTTACTTCTATTACATACTTGTAGTCTTGGTCCTTGCCTTTTTTTTCCTTCGTTTCAAAGAGCATGTAGGCACCTTCATCCCCTATTACCCACTTGCCTAAAAGCTCCTCCCTGAAAACCACCGTGTCCTCTGTGTAGATGGGGAAAAGAGAGTATACGCAACTGGACATAGTGGCGAGTAGGACTCCAAATAGTATGATCGTTTGCTTCTTCATTATGCTATTTTTTGTTTCGATGGTTCGAAAGTGATGATTTAATGAGGTCTTGAAAAAACTTATCCGTGAACAGTAAAAATCTCAGGGTGAACGCTAAATCTCTCGGGTGATCATTGGAGCTGCATTGCTCGAATTTCGGGGAGCACACTTGCTATATCTTGATATCCAGTTCCTTTGTGTACTGATAGCCAACCTCAAATATTTTATTGGCATGTTTGGTATCTAGTATCTCATACTTATCTACTTCGGGTGGTTCAATGTAGAAATCTGCCAATTTCTTTTTTTCGTCTTCCCGTGCATTTACGCTAAGTTGAAACATGCGTGTAGCTACTTGCACAATACTTTTCATTTCCTTGATCGGGAGCAATGGACTTATATTGATCACGATGATCTTGTTGCAGCAGCTAAGTAGAGGCTTTAAGGGTAGATTATCGAGGATACCTCCATCGCAGTACAATTTCCCGTCTATTTCTACCGGGCTGAACAACACCGGAATAGAAGATGAAGCTTGAACGATTCTGGAAAGAGGTCCTTCATTGAAGTATTTGATGTTGCCATTTAGCATATCAGTAGCTGCTATGAAGAGCGGAGTTTTCAAATTTTCGATTCTTTCCACGCTTAGCTCTTTCCTAAGGGATGTCTGTATGTTATCCAGCTTAAAAAGTCCGGTGGTGGGAACGCGTATCCGAGCAAAGTCGAAGAATTTGTATTTGCTTACAATTTCAAAGGTTTCGTCAGGGGTTTTGCCAGCACCGATAAATGCACCAATAATGGCACCAGCACTGGTTCCCGAGATTACATCTGCGTAGATTCCTTTTTCGTGTAGAGCTTTCAAAATACCCAGGTGTGCAAAGCCTCTGGCTCCACCTCCGCTGAGTGCAATTCCAAGTTTATACTTTTTTGATTTTTTGCCGAAGATTGACATTTAAGATCTCTGAGAAGTGTAAAATTTCTGTTTAATGCCAGTAAGGAATGATATTCTTCGAATTAAACTAGTTCTCTTTACCTGTCTGAAGAAGTTCGAGACCTTTGTAAAAATCGCGTAGTGGTATTTCAATATTAAGATGACCTATTGTTATCACATCAGCTTCGTGCAGATGCTGTAATTGCCAAAATTTCTTTGCACTGGGTCGCTCATATAATTGCGCAGCAGTTCTTTTCTGCTCCACGATCAAATAACATTTAAGCGAAGGAATTCCGCTGTAGTAGTCAAACTTGTTTCCTCTATCGTATGCTTCGGTGTGTCCGAGACCACCTCGACTAGCATGGATGGATTAGTTAAGGCAATTGATTCTTTACTAGATCGTATAGGAGGTTCGCAAAAAATTGAAATATCTGGATAAAATGTTCGATCCTGATCATCTAAACGGACTTTTAGATCACTGTTTCCAACAATACATCCCTTCCCTTGCAATTTGGTATTGAGAATAGTGCTGATATTGGTAGCAATCAAGCTATGCTCAGGTTCGCCGCCTGCCATTGCAAAAATTTCTCCTTGATGGTACTCATATTTTAAACCACTTTCCTGTTCTATCTCATGATACTCAGCAATTGAGATCAACTTCTTTTTTAATTCTTGCATGGTGGTTAAAGATAAAGATTAAGCCTGATCTACCACTGAAGTACTATGCACCGCGAACTTAACCTGTGCGATTATTTTTAACTTTAAATAAAATAGATAGCATGTCTCCAGCAGAACAGGTTTATAAACCCCAAAACCACATCCGCATTGTCACTGCCGCCTCTCTATTTGATGGTCATGATGCAGCGATCAATATTATGCGGAGAATTATTCAGTCCACAGGATGTGAGGTGATCCACCTGGGACACAACAGGTCCGTGACCGAAATTGTGGACTGTGCCATACAAGAAGATGCCCAGTCCATTGCCATTACTTCGTATCAGGGAGGTCACGTTGAGTTTTTTAAATACATGTATGATCTTCTGGAAGAAAGAGGTGCTAAAATCAAGATCTTCGGCGGAGGTGGAGGCACCATTTTGCCGGCTGAAATCGAAGAATTGCATCAATACGGGATTGCGAGAATCTATAGCCCGGATGATGGACGGGAATTGGGACTGCAAGGCATGATCAATGATCTTGTGAAGCGGAGCGATTTTGCAGTTGGAAATCGCTTGAACGGACAGGTTAAAAAGCTGAGCCATAGCGATCATGCAGCAATTGCAAGAGTGATTTCTGCCGCAGAGAACTATCCGAATCAGTATCAAGAGGAGCTCCTTGCGATCAAGAAGCAGGCGAAAAAGACACCTGTTCTCGGAATTACCGGCACAGGTGGGGCAGGTAAATCTTCCCTGGTGGATGAATTGGTGCGAAGATTTTTAGTGGATTTTGGCGGAGACAAAGGTCAAGGGAAGCGGATTGCTGTAATCTCAGTAGATCCATCAAAAAGAAAAACAGGAGGCGCGCTTCTCGGAGACCGGATCAGGATGAACGCCATCTCAAACAATCGCGTCTACATGCGCTCGTTGGCGACCAGACAGTCAAATCTTGCGCTTTCAAAGTATGTACGAGATGCCATCGACATTGTGAAGACTGCAGACTTTGACCTGATCATACTAGAAACCAGTGGAATTGGTCAATCAGATACCGAGATCACAGATCATTCGGATGTATCACTCTACGTAATGACCCCTGAATATGGTGCTGCTACGCAGCTCGAGAAAATTGATATGCTCGACTTTGCAGATGTGATTGCCCTAAACAAATTCGACAAGAGAGGCGCGTTGGATGCGCTCAGGGATGTAAAGAAGCAATATCAGCGAAATCACCAGCTCTGGGATACGAATGAGGACGAGCTGCCGGTGTACGGCACCATTGCCTCACAATTCAATGATCCAGGTATGAACCGACTCTATCTTGAACTAATGAGTCGTATGGCAGAAAAGACCAATGCAGATCTGAAATCCACTTTAACTGGAAGTGAAGAGTTGAGTGAGAAGATCTACATTATACCACCTAAGAGAACGAGATACCTCTCAGAGATTGCAGATGCAATCAGGGGATACAACGAGAGCGTGACTAAGCAGAGTGAAATTGCTCAGCAATTGTACGCCTTGGATGCATCCTCCAAACTAATAAAGGACGAGAGCGCAATTGATTCAATTCTAAAAACCAAGGAAGAGATTAAACTTGGCCTGGATCCTCTACATGCCAAGATCCTGGACGACTGGGAAGAAAAAAAGGCCAATTATCAGGGTTCGGAATACACCTACATGGTCCGGGAAAAGGAGATCAAGGTAAAAACCACAACCCAATCACTTTCTCACACAGAAATCCCCAAAGTAATGCTACCAAAGTATCAAGGCTGGGGAGATATTTTGCGGTGGTCATTGCAAGAAAACGTGCCTGGAGAATTTCCCTACACCGCTGGGGTTTTCCCATTTAAACGCCAAGGTGAAGACCCTACCCGAATGTTTGCAGGTGAAGGTGGACCTGAGCGTACCAACCGCAGGTTTCACTATGTGTCTTTGGAAATGCCTGCAAAGCGCCTAAGCACAGCTTTTGATTCTGTCACACTCTACGGCGAAGACCCTGACTACCGACCCGATATCTATGGAAAGATTGGAAATTCAGGGGTGAGTATTTGCAGTCTTGATGATGCTAAAAAGCTATATTCAGGCTTTGATCTATGTAATCCCGCCACTTCGGTATCTATGACCATCAATGGGCCTGCTGCTACCATTTGTGCTTTTTTTATGAATGCTGCGATTGATCAGCAGTGCGAGAAATTCATCAAGGAAAATGGTCTGGAGAAAGAAGTAGATCAGAAAATTGAAGAAATCTATAAGGAAAAGGGTGCGCAGCGACCCAAGTATGAAGGTGATCTGCCCAAGGGCAATGATGGCCTTGGGTTGATGCTTTTGGGTGTCACCGGAGACCAAGTGCTTCCTGAAGAGGTTTACGCGCGGATTAGATCTGAGGCACTATCTTCAGTAAGGGGTACTGTGCAAGCAGATATTCTTAAGGAGGATCAAGCGCAGAATACTTGCATTTTTTCAACAGAGTTTTCCTTAAGATTGATGGGGGATGTACAGCAGTACTTTATCGATCAACGAGTAAGAAATTTCTACTCAGTCTCTATCTCTGGCTATCATATCGCTGAGGCGGGAGCAAACCCCATTTCACAGCTAGCTTTTACCTTGGCCAATGGGTTCACTTTTGTTGAGTACTACATCAGCAGGGGAATGGATGTAAATGCTTTTGCGCCCAACCTCTCTTTCTTTTTTTCCAATGGTGTAGACCCGGAATATGCAGTGATAGGAAGGGTTGCCCGCAGAATTTGGGCCAAGGCAATGAAATATAAATACGGTGCAAATGAGCGTTCGCAAAAACTGAAATATCATATTCAAACCTCTGGCCGCTCTTTGCACGCCCAGGAGATAGATTTTAATGATATTCGTACCACACTTCAGGCACTTTACGCCATTTATGATAATTGCAATTCGTTGCATACCAATGCCTATGACGAAGCAATTACAACGCCCACTGAAGAGTCAGTACGACGTGCCATGGCCATTCAACTTATAATCAATAAGGAGCTGGGACTGGCGAAAAATGAAAACCCGCTTCAGGGGTCTTTCATTATCGAAGAGCTTACAGATCTGGTAGAAGAGGCGGTCATGGTGGAATTTGATCGCATCACTGAGCGTGGGGGAGTCCTGGGCGCGATGGAAAGCATGTATCAGCGGGGTAAGATCCAGGAGGAATCACTTTATTATGAAACCAAAAAGCATACCGGAGAGCTTCCAATTATTGGTGTGAATACATTTCTGTCTTCTCAAGGCTCGCCTACAATTACCCCAAAGGAGGTAATCAGAGCCACAAAAGAGGAAAAGGAGCAGCAGATTGATAACCTAAAATCCTTGCATGAGCGCAATCAGCGATCAGGAGAACATATGCTAAAAGAGTTGCAAGAAACCGCACTTACCAACGGGAATACATTTGAGAAGCTAATGGAAGTGTCCAAGTACTGTTCTCTAGGACAAATTACACATGCTATGTTTGAGGTAGGTGGGCAGTACCGAAGGAACATGTAACTGCCTATTACGTAGGAATTGCTTTTTGTACTTTTGTTGTAAACTCAGCTGTTCAGGATCATCGATCCCCCTATTTTCTCATCCTAAAGATTTGCGATAATCAATTATGAAACTTTCTATTGCCAACCTCACCAAAACCTACAAAAACGGCGTAAAAGCCATTGATGGAATCAACCTGGAGATCTCTTCTGGTATGTTTGGTCTGCTAGGCCCAAATGGTGCCGGAAAATCCTCACTTATGCGAACCATCGCGACCTTACAATCTGCAGATACCGGAACCATCCATTTCAATGAAGTTGACATTCATCAAAATCAGATGGAATTCAGAAAGCGGCTAGGCTATCTTCCTCAGGCTTTCGGAGTGTACGAAAAGATGTCTGCGGAGGAGCTACTCCATTACTTTGCCCAGTTGAAGGGTGTGGCAACCAAAGCAGACCGAAATGCGATTGTATCGAGAGCACTGGAGGTGACCAACTTATTCAATGACCGAAAGAAGCATGTAGCTAAATATTCTGGAGGAATGAAGCAGCGCTTTGGTATCGCGCAGCTTTTGCTCAATGATCCTAACCTCATTATAGTAGATGAACCCACCGCAGGTCTGGACCCTACAGAAAGGCAACGTTTTTTGAATGTCCTGCGAGAGATCGGTACGGATAACATCGTGATATTCTCTACCCATATAGTAGATGATGTCAAGGAACTCTGTACGGATATGGCGATTTTGAATGGAGGTAAGATATTGTCACATAAGACTCCAAAAGAAGCGGTTGCTTCGCTTAAAGGAAAAATTTGGAGGAAGGTAATTCAACGAGAGGATCTGGAGACAGAGGAGAAGGAACATAAAGTGATATCCTCCAATTTCAACGATGACAATACCGTAAATATCAGGGTAATGGGCGATGAGAATCCAGGAGATGGATTTCAGAGCGTAGATGCCAATCTAGAAGATGTCTATTTCACCACCTTGCAGACTGATCAAAAGGTCGCTTAAATAGAGCCAATTTATGTTTTTGAAGATTTTCTCATTCGAGATGAAATACTGGGTTAAAAACCCACTATTCTACATCTACTTTGGATCGTTGTTCGTGATCGCCACGCTTACCATGGCCAGTAATGCAGGGTTGTTTGATTCTGTCACCGTGACGCGCAGCTCTACTGCTTTTCTCAACTCGCCAAACGCGCTCAATAACTTCATCAATGGATTCTCCATCATAGGGTTTTTTCTGATCCCTTCCATAGTGGGGGGTACCATCGTAAAAGACTATAACACAAATACCAGCAATGTGCTATACTCTTTTCCATTCAGAAAGCTAGATTATTTGTTGGCCAAATTTCTTTCTGGACTCCTCGTTACGATTTTGGTCCTTTTTTCTGTAGCGCTTGGAGCCATGGTTGGAGGCTACTTTCCGGGTACCAACCCTGATTTGATGGGTCCTTTTCTGCTTTTCAGTTACATTCAGCCCTACCTGATCTATGTAATACCAAACCTGATTTTTTTCAGTGCGATTGTATTTGGGGTGGTTACTTTTTCAAGAAACATTGCTTCAGGTTTTGTTGCGGTAATTGCTTTGTTTCTTCTGCAAGGCGTTGCTGAGGCGATCATTGGCAATTTGGATAACAAGGAACTTGGTGCGCTATTGGACCCATTCGGAGCAAGTGCCAGCGCGTACTATACCGAATACTGGACTGTCGCAGAGCAGAATGAAAATACATTGCCGTTTAAAGGGTATGTAGTTTACAACCGTCTCATTTGGGGAGGACTCGGGCTTTTGATTTACGGAGTTGTTTTTTGGATTTTCAAGTTCTCGCATAATCCGATTAGCATAAGCTTCAAAAAAGCAAAAGGCACACGATCAATCAAGGACAATTTCGGCAGTATGGTCCGAATAGACCTACCAAAGGTCACTTTCGATTACAGCTTTGTCCAGCGAATGAAAACAGCATGGTTTTTATCCAATAGAGACTTCTTTTTCGTAGTTAAAAGCTGGCCCTTCATTATCATTTCCTTGATCGGTCTTTTGATACTCACTGCAACTTTAGCAGTAGGTCAGCAGCTATTTGGGACAGCTACCTACCCAGTCACCTATCAGATGCTGGATATAGCTGGGAATGTTTTTACCACACTTGCCATCTTGCCAATCACCTACTTATACGCTGGGATGCTTATGCACAGGCACCGCATTGCCAAGATCAATCAGCTTTTGGATGTATCTCCTATCCCAAACTGGACGCTCATGCTGTCCAAAGTGATGGCGCTGATAAAAGTGCAGTGCTTGCTCCTGTTGTTGATTATGCTCAGCGGTATACTGATTCAATCTTATGCAGGATTTTTTGAATACGAAATTGATTTGTATTTGACAGAACTGTATGGAATCAGGATTTGGAGTATTGTCATTTGGAGCTTACTCGCCATTCTGATGCAGACTATTTTTCCTAATTACTTAGTTGGCTTTTTTGTGACGCTCGGCTTAGCCATTGGCATTGGATTCCTCGATCAAATTGGCGTTGAACAAAGTATTTTCAAATACAATCAAGGTCCAGGTACATTTTATTCCGCTATGAACGGATATGGAGGCACTGTGGGTAGGTTTCTGGTCTACAAAATCTACTGGCTATTCCTCGGTCTTGCATTTTATGTATTGGCAATTGCCTTCTGGAAAAGGGGCATGCCTACTACAATCAAAGACCGATTCTCTTCGGGTTTGGCAAAGTTCTCTCTTCCGCTGAAAATCTCGTTTGCTGCTTTTTTGATCTGCTTTCTGAGCCTTGGCGGATACATTTATTACGAGAACAACGTACGCAATGAGTACATCTCTTCCAAGGACGGAGAGTTGCGCCAGGTAGAATGGGAGAAAACCTATGGTATGTATCGTGACATGAAGCAGCCGCGTATTGTGGATGTATCAGTAGATATGGACATCTATCCCGAGGAGCGGAACTTTGACGTAAAGGGAGCTTTTAAGCTTGTGAATAAGTCTAAGGTGAGTATTGATAGCATACTGATCAATCACAACGACTATCCATGTGAATTTGAATTTTCGTTAGCGGGAAGAGTTGTACTAGAAGACTCCATCTATAATTTCGATATCTACCGCTTGGATGCTCCGCTGAGTCCGGGTGATTCGGTAGATTTTACTTTCCGGATGTACAATAAAACCAACACCCTACTGAGTAACAATTCTCCTGTGCGATTCAATGGCACTTTTATCAACAATGGCATTTTTCCCACATTTGGATACAATTCCCAAGGTGAACTAGTGGACAATGAAGTGAGAAAGAAATACGACCTTCCTGAGAAGGAGCGAATGATGTCACCTTATGATAGTGCTGCTTTACAAAACACTTACATATCCTCCAGCGCAGACTGGATTGACTTTGAAACGACTGTGAGCACCTCCTTGGACCAGATTGCCATTGCGCCAGGATATCTACAGAAAGAATGGGTCGAGGGAGATCGAAGGTATTTTTATTACAAAATGGACAGTAAGATTCTCAATTTTTACGCATATCAGTCCGCAAAATATGAAGTGTTGCGAGATAAGTGGAACGATGTAAACATTGAGATCTACTATCACAAAGGACATGAATATAACCTGGATCGGATGGTAAGTGGGGTGAAAAACTCACTTGATTACTACACGGCCAACTACAGCCCTTACCAGCATCGGCAGGTGAGGATTATTGAGTTTCCTAGGAGTGGAGGAACCTTTGCACAGTCTTTTGCTAATACCATTCCTTTTTCGGAGGCAATTGGATTTATTGCGGATGTAGACGATGAAGATCCTGATGGAGTCGATTACCCATTCAGTATTACAGCGCATGAGGTAGCGCATCAGTGGTGGGCGCATCAAGTCATTGGAGCCAATGCGCAGGGTGCTACAGTGATGTCCGAAAGTATGTCGGAATACAGTTGTCTTAAGGTTTTGGAAAAGATTCGTGGGGAGGAGCAAATGCGCACCTTTCTCAAGAAAGCGCTAGATGATTACCTACAAGGTAGAAGTACGGAGAGACTAAAAGAAAAACCGCTCATCTTCAATGAAAACCAGCAGTACATCCACTACAACAAAGGATCTCTTATCCTTTACGCTTTGAGTGATTATATAGGTGAAGATGTGTTTAATCAGGCAATGAGTAGGTACATAGACAGTGTGGCTTTCCAGGAGCCTCCGTATACCACATCTCTGGAGTATATGAATTTTGTTGAGCAAGTGGTGCCTGATTCTCTCCAGTACCTAATGAGAGACATGTTCGAGACCATCACGCTCTACAGCAATAAAGCCAAGGAAGCTTCCTACCGTACCCTAGCGGACGGTACTTACGAGGTAAAACTGAATGCCTTGGTCTCAAAGTACCGTGCTGATGAGCAGGGTGATCGTTTTTATGCTGACCCTGGTGGAGCAGACAGCATCAGCTATCAGGAAGAAGGTGCCAGACGGCCTACATACTCTCTGCCACTGAATGATTGGATTGAGGTGGGTGTATTTACTGAGCGTGAAGTTGAAGGTGAGATGACCGAAGTGCCTCTTTTGGTGGAGAAACGTCGATTTACAGACATCAACAATGAGATAGTACTGAAGGTGGAGGAGAAACCCACTTCCGTAGGTATTGATCCATACAACAAACTCATTGATGTGGTTTCTGATGACAATCGGGTTGTACCAAGCGCCAGCAAAGAACAAGTGGAGGAGTCGGCAGAAGATTAAGCAGTGCTGATTTCTGACCCTATGTTTTCTTGATTTTAGGGATGCTTTTTCTGGACCATTTCTTAAAACTCTTCCAGAATTGACGATTCAGCCAATCCCAGGTTTTGTAAAATTTAGGTTTTACATAGGAACTAATAGTGCAGGTGATGATCGTAGTATCTGCTTCTTTTCTGGTGCTAAACTCTAAGCGAAAAGGCCTTACCAGGCGAAAGCTAATCGCATAGCTACCATAATAATACTGTAGATCTCGGTAGCCGCTTTTGATCTCGGTCAAAACTCCTGCAAAATTGATAAATGGACCCGTATGATTGGTCAATACACCCTCATGGAATCCATTGGGAATACGGGTAGGGTCAGGGCTATAAAACTCCACTTTAAATGGCCAGATCTGCGTATCGGTAAAAGTTGCCGGATCATTAAGCCACGTCCAGACATCATCTTCCTCTGCAAGTACCTCAACATCAAAAGTGTATACGTGTGTTTTAAATCCCGGGGGTGCTGGTTGTATCATAAAATTGAGATGGGTTCTTTGTCCCCTTGAACTGGAAGAGGAGTGGCATTGCTACCTTGATAAAAAGTCATAAAAGCAAACCCCACATAGTTGACCTGGATGTCTCCTAATGAATAATCATAGGTGCTCCAAAGTAAATACGAGGTAAAGGAGCTTGTCCCTATCTGCTTTAGCTGCTCCAGACTCATAGTAGTGCCGTGAATGCTCCCGTAATCAACATTGAGGCGCCGCAGAAAGCGATCTTCCGATGGGGTTCCCAAGACCAAAATAGCTGTCACCAGCATCGCAATTAATGTACGATAGCTCTTTTTTCTCATGCTTTGATTGGAATTCTTTGCAATGCCCCATGAGCTGCAAAAGCAGCATTTTCGCCTGAGGTCATTGCAGCATTTAGAGAACCGTTCAAAATGTGATCTCCCGCAAGTGCAATGTGTTCCGTGAGGAGATGTTCAGCAGCTTCACGCTCATATTGCAAGTCTTCCAGTTGCGGAAGTGCCTGAGGTATTTTGTAATGTGCAATCAAACCCTCCGTCTCAATGTTAAAGTGTTCTCGAAGTTCTTCCTGCACTCTTAGGGCAAGGGTATCATTATCCAGAGCGTGTGCTTTTACCACAGTAACCGATAAGAGTTCATCATTGCCTTGTGTTTCGCTCTTCACACTGGTTGGGTAGAATATGTTATTTACTAGAGCAGAAGTATTTGTATTCAAGCCAATAATTGGTGCGGAGAACGCTCTCGATTTGCAATGAAAATAGAGGTTTTCACAAGACTTCCACTGTAGCGACGACACGTAGTTCGGGATGATCTGATCTGGATTGGTTGCCACAATAGTAAAATCGCTCTTCATTGTTTCGCCATTTTCCAGCAGTATCTCAGTACCCTTTACCTGCCGCACTTTGGTCCCCAGGTGGAAAGTTGTTTGCTTCAGTTGTCGATTTAATTGGGCTGGGATCTCTCCAATTCCTTTTAAAGGGATGGTAGCACTTCCTTCTCCGAACATCTTATAAACAAATTCGAACATCCGGCTAGAAGTAATTAAATCGGGCTCCAGAAAGATGCCGTTAAAAAAAGGTTTGAAAAATGACTCAACCACTTTATCAGAAAAACCCTGCGCCTTCAGGTAGTCATGTGTAGATAGGCTGGGCTGCTCAAAAATAGCTGGTAGCTGTTCTTTGGTTAGTCGCTTATTTAATCTGAAGACTTTCCATTTATCAGCAAGCGTAGCATGACCAGATAGCAGGGTTGGAAGCAAGAATTTACTGTTTCGGCGCGGATCGCCAAAAGTGCTTGCTCGTCCTGAGCTGAAAAGCAGTGCCCCGTCATCTAGCTTTTGAAGCTTTAGTGCATCATAATTAAGGTATTTTTTGGCCATTGGGTATGCCTCTAGCAAGACCTGAAAACCTCTATCTAGCTGAAAACCTTCCACTATATCCGTCTGCACGCGTCCCCCTATACTTTTTTGCCCTTCTAGAATTATGGGATGGTATCCAAGCTGTTCTAATTGTATTGCTGCCACCAATCCGCTGATGCCTGCACCTATGATTGTGATTGTAGGTTTCTGATTTGAATTGAACATTTTTATGCAACCATCAAGTAAAGAGTGTGTTAAAAGCAGAGTGAACGACGAAGATATATATCGGCATTTTGAAAAACAGCTAGTACTTCTTAAAAAAGAGAAAGATGCCGATTATGCGCAGTATCAAGCGCGCATGATGAACACTTCCATAACTGAGCGGGTACAAAATGGTGTTACCTGGTACCCCATCCAGATTGAGAGTGATTTCGCCAGCACGGGAGATCGACTCACGCTCGAAGTTCGACGTACCAAAAATATAGGCAGTAAGCACGCCTTTCAAGCAGGTGTAGTGGTGGGCTTATTTGGACAGGATGCCAAAGAAGCCAAGGTGCTGCAAGGTGTTGTAGGGTACGTGCAAGAGGATCGCATGAGGATCGTATTAAATCAAGGCTATCTCCCGGATTGGCTACATGCCGAGCGGCTGGGTGTAAATCTTCTTTTTGATGATGGGACCTACCGCGAGATGAATAAAGCAATCAAGACAGTCATGTCTGCCAGAAATGACCGTATTGCTGAGCTTAGGAGTGTTTTTTTTGGATTGCGTGAGGCATCAAATCATACCAGTCAGATCTTTGACCTTCCTTCACTCAATAAAATGCAAAACGAAGCATTTGCCCAGGTAAGCAATGCAGATGATGTCGCATTTGTGCATGGGCCACCGGGAACAGGGAAAACCACCACATTGGTAAAGTCAATTAAGGAGGTAGTGCGCACCGAGAAACAGGTTTTGGTTTGTGCTCCAAGCAATGCGGCGGTCGATTTGCTGGTTGAGCGCCTGGTAGGTGAAAGGCTACGCGTCCTGCGCCTGGGTCATCCGGCTAGACTTACTCCTGAGGTGATTGAAAACAGTCTCGACGTAAAAGTGAGTAAGCACAAGTCTTTTTTTAGGCTAAAGGAACTTCGCAAAAAGGCGGAGGAAATGAGATTTCTAGCCGGAAAGTACAAACGCAACTTCGGAAAAGGCGAGCGGGAACAGCGAAAGCTGATGTACAGGGAGTCTAGGTTGCTGAAGCAAGAATGTAGAGAGCTGGAGTCTTACATCACCGAAAGTTTAGTCGATGACGCAGAGGTGGTAGCCTGTACATTAATTGGTGCAGCCCAAGGTACAGTCGCAGATCGTTTTTTTAAGACTGTTTTTATAGACGAATCGTCTCAGGCAATGGAGGCTGCGGCGTGGATCCCAATTTTACGTGGGTCAAGGATCATTATGTCTGGCGACCACCACCAGTTGCCACCTACCATTAAGTCTTTTGAGGCCGCAAAGGCAGGATTAGAATATACGTTGTTTGCTCGAGGAATCGAGACGCAACCCAGAGCGGTCACGATGCTAGAGACGCAATATAGAATGGAGCCTACAATCATGAATTTTTCGAGTGAGTGGTTTTACGATAACAGGCTTGAGGCTGCTACAGCAATAGCTCAACGCCTGAAGAAGGTTGAAGGTCCATTGCTAATGGTAGATACTGCCGGAGCGGGTTTTGAAGAACAAATAAAGAAGGAGACACTCAGTACCTATAACGTTGGGGAGGCAGATTTACTAGTAAAGCTAATGGAGGTAGAAATTAAGGAAGATCTTTCTGTGGGCGTCATAGTTCCTTACAGGGCGCAGGTAGAGCAAATGAAAAGTGCGATTCAGAACGCTAAAAAGCTTACACCCTTTTTAGATCATATTGACATCAATAGCGTGGATGCCTTTCAGGGGCAAGAACGGGATGTCATATACATGTCATTGGTGAGATCAAATAGTAGTGGTGAGATCGGTTTTCTCAAAGAATATCGCAGAATGAATGTGGCCATAACGCGCGCAAGATTTAGACTGGTTGTGGTGGGTGATTCTTCCACATTGGGACAAGATCCCTTTTTTGCTGCGCTAATCAAGTACTTTCAGCAATACGAGAGTTATAAATCAATTTATGAATTAGCATTTTGGGAATATCATGAATAAAAATCTCGGAACCTTCTTGGCTACTTTATTGATTTTTTCATTTGCGACTGCACAGGATTTTGATGCCTCTGAGCTGGAAGCTTTCAATTCAGAAAGGCTGCAGATTAACAAACGTGGCATGTTGGTTTTGGGAGGTTGGGCACTCGCAAATATCATTGCCAGTACTATTTTGGCCTCTAGAACTTCTGGAGTGAATAAGCACTTTCACCAAATGAATGGATATTGGAATAGCATAAACCTGATCATCGGGGGCTTTGGTTACTACTCCGCGATCACAGGAGGCCCTGGGAGTCTTGCGCTTTCCGGCTCACTAGATGAGCAGCATTCCATAGAGAAAATACTGCTTTTTAATACAGGACTCGACTTAGCGTACGTTACTGCAGGACTTTACCTCAATGAGCGGGGAATGAGGCGTACAAATGATCGACTAATGGGATTTGGGAGGTCTTTAATGTTGCAAGGAGGCTTTTTGTTTGCATTCGACCTGACTCTGTATCTTATCCACTCTAAACATGGGGCTGCACTTTCAGGCATAGTGGATCAATTGGCGATTAGTGAAAATGGAATAGGTCTAATTTGGAAATTTTAGATAAATATGAAAACCAAGCTATGTCCAGATTGTCATCAGCATCATCCCATCATGTACCGAGTACAAAAGCTAAAAGGCAAAGAATGGGTTTTCTCGTGCAAATCTTGTCTTCCTAACGCTCAGAAATTACCAGGATACAGGTATGGAGGAACTTGGAAGGGGGCAAGGCATTGATTTCGTAGCTCACAAAAAAGCGGCATCTATTGGCTCCCAGAGCTCTATTTTTCTTCCTTCGGGATCCATGATCCACGCAAACTTCCCGTATTCGTACTCCTCAATTTGCCCCACGATTTCCACACCCTCTTCTCTTAGTATTTCTAAAAGTTCAGCTAGGTTTTCCACCCTGTAGTTGATCATGTAATCCTTTGTACTTGGATCGTAGTATTTCGTGTCTTTAGCGAATGGACCCCAAACAGTAGTACCCACCTTGCTAGAATCTTGGTAATCTCTCCATTTAAATAAAGCACTTATTTCATCGCTTTCTATTCCCAGGTGATCTTTGTACCATACTTTGACCTTTTCGGGATCGTCACATTTAAAAAAGATGCCACCAATTCCTGTTACTCTTTTCTTCATCATTGAGTTGTTAATCAAATAGTGTAGATACGGATTTTTCAGTTCCCCTCACAAGCTGCTAATTTCTCAGTTAATTCAAACACTTCTGCTCGCGCCTTCTCCACTTGCTCTTGGGCATCAGATTGAAATTTGGCTGATTCATATTTTATGTGTTCAGCTTCTTGCCTTGCCTTTTCAGCATCTGAAGCTTTTATAAAAGCATATACAACTAGGGACACATTGAAAATTGATAGGGAGGCTAGCACAAACCCCAACCAGACATTTTTTTTCATAGCATTCAACAAATTGTTTCAGGTATCATTTTTGCACACTTGCCGCTGGTCAAAAATCGGCTAATTTTAGGATCATTCGTGCTCTCACTGCGTTTAGAATAAAAATAAAAAATGAATTATGGGTAAGGGGTTTTTAATTGTCGCATTAGCATTGCTGTCTTCGTTGGGTATTTCTTTCGGTTATAACAGTCTCAGTCACCAGACTAGCGCCAGTGATACCCTAAAGATATTAAGCCCGAAAAAGGAGCACCCCAGTGAAGCCTACGTAATTTCTAATTTACTTAAGACACTGCATTACAGGAAGTTGCCATTTTCTGACTCTGTTTCTTCTGTAATTTTTACAAATTATTTTGAGTCTTTAGATCCAAACAAAGCAGACTTTTATGCTGCTGATGTGGCTAAGTTTGAAAATCAGCGGTTTCTACTTGACCAGCAGATACCGAATGGGGAACTCCAGTTTGCTTTTGATGTATTCACTCTTTACCGTCTCCGAGCGCTAGAGCGCATCGATTATGCATTTGAGTTTTTGAACCAGGGTTTTGATTTCACGGTAGACGAGAAATATGATTTTGATAGAAATGAGGCAAGCTACCCTACCACAGAGGCAGAGCGCAAAGAGCTATGGAGGAAGATTATCAAAAACCAAGCACTTAGCTACAAGCTTACCGGAAGAGACTGGGAAGATACCTCCAAGAGTTTGAAACGTCGTTACGAGAGAATTCGCAAAGCAATTTATCAATACAATAGCGAGGATGTATTTCAGAGCTACATGAATGCCTACACTAATGCCTATGATCCACACACAGATTACTTTTCTCCGCCCGACGCTGAAAATTTTCAAATTGAAATGGGACTATCTCTCGAGGGAATTGGTGCCAGACTCACACAAAACCTAGATTATACTGAAGTTGCCGAAATAATTCCAGGTGGCCCGGCATACAAAAGCAAAGGGATCAAGAAGGATGACAAAATTGTTGGGGTTGCGCAGGGGGAAGATGGTGAATTTCTGGATGTAATCGGTTGGCGCCTTGACGATGTAGTTGCCAAAATCAGAGGACCTAAAGGCTCAGTGGTACGTTTGGCACTGCTAAAGGCTGACAAGGGAATCAATGCACTACCAGATACCCTACGTTTGGTCAGAGATAAGATAAAATTGGAGGATCAGGCCGCAAAGTCGGAGATGATACCTATCACGGAAGGAAATACCACTTATAATCTTGGTGTGATTACTATTCCTAGTTTTTATCTCAGCTTCGAAGACATGCGAGCAGGGAAGGAAGATTATCGCAGCACTACAAGAGACGTGAGAAAGTTGATCAAAGAGTTGCAAGGGCAAGGGATGGACGGATTGATGATTGACCTTAGATTTAATGGGGGTGGTGCGCTGCAGGAAGCCATTGAGCTGACTGGATTGTTTATACCTGATGGCCCTGTGGTTCAGGTGAAGAACTATAATGGACGAACAGATGTGTACGACGATGAGGATTTTGGAGAGACCTTTTACGATGGACCGCTTGCAGTACTGGTAAACCGGGGCAGTGCGTCAGCATCAGAAATATTTTCTGGAGCCATTCAGGATTATAAGAGAGGTGTTGTCCTAGGGGAAAGTACATTCGGGAAGGGTACCGTGCAGAACATTCTGGAGTTGGAGCCTCAAGTATTAAGAAATCTGGACTATTCCATCAATCAAAATTTATTGGCAGGCAATCAATCCGAAGTGGACGAGCTCGTGGCTATCAAAAATCTACTTGATGAAACGAACCTGGGACAGGTGAAAATGACGCTGGCGAAATTTTACCGCGTATCAGGCAGCAGTAATCAAAGGGTAGGAATAGCGCCTGATATCCAATTTCCTTCACTGTATTCTGCTGAGGATTTTGGTGAGGCCAGTCGAGAGAATGCCTTACCGTGGGATGAGATTCAGGGAGCGAAATACAGCCCTGTTAATGCGATTTCTGATGAGTTGCTCGATCATCTTTCAAAGCTGTATTTGCAGGATCTCAGCACCGACCCTGACCTGAGAAAGTTAGTTGAAGATGTTGAAAAAGCCAATGAGTTCCGTTCCCGAACCTCCGTTTCCCTCAATTTAGAAATACGTGAAGCTGATCAGAAAGAGGCAGATTTAGAAACTGAGCTAGACGATTCCGAGGTGGAGGTTGAAGATGAAATGTCTAAAAAATTGAAAGACGATCCCTACCTCAAAGAAGGGTTAAGGCTCCTTGCTGCAATGAAAAAATTTGAGGTGGGCTAGCGCAACCTTTCACCTTTATTCCCATCCTTACTATAAAAAAAATCATGAAAAAGTACATTGTAATTGCTCTATCACTTATGGCTTCTGGGCTAATGGCCCAAAATGTAATGGCGGAGGCAGAGCTGGAAGCAGAAAATGTAAATGAAGTACGGGTAGAAGGATCTTTTTTAGATGTCTATGTTGTGAACGGTGATCGTGTTTTTTTCGAAGGTATTATCGAAGGTAATGGCGATGAGGGTGATTACCGTTTTGATGCAGATATAATAGGATCAGCTTTGGTTATTAAGGTCATATACACGAAGGATAAGTACAATTGGAAAAATAGAAAAATTACGAAATCCCGAATAGACATCACTTTGACGGATGGGGTAAAGTTATTCGTGGATAATTCTTCGGGAGATGTCAGTGTGGCAAATTTACGTGCTTCAGAAGCCAAGATCGAAGCGTCCAGCGGAGACATTACATTGCGCAGTGTAGTTGCCAATCTGGAATCCCGTACTTCTAGTGGAGACATTGATATTGATGGACTCATTGGTGATTCAAAAATCAGGTCTACGAGTGGCGATCAGCGACTTTATGATCTTCGAGGTACCATCAATTCAAGGTCTAGTTCTGGTGACATCACCGTGTCGAAATTTAAAGGTGACTTGAAACTTGAGGCAAGTTCTGGTGACGTGGATATAAGAACAGGCGAAGGCACTGTTGCCGTGCGAACTACGTCAGGCGAGATTGAAGGAAGGGATATTATGCTTACAGGCGATGCGAAATTCAATGCAAGTTCTGGTGATGTGGAAATCGACTTTAAAAATGATCTTCAAGAGCTAGGTTTTGATTTGCGAGCCTCATCTGGAGACCTGGAGGTTGGTAGCCGTTCCGCGGAAAAGCGGCTGATCATAGAGCGAGGAAGATATATGGTTGTTGGTGAGACCTCAAGCGGAGATCAGGAGTATGATTGATGCCTTTTCAACATAGTAAGTAAATGAAGCGTTTTCTGGCGATTGTGGAACCTAGATTCGTTCTGGAAACAAGTTTTTGCTGCTAAATTCTCCTGTGATATCACTCGATTTCTAAGGGGGTGGTTGGAATTTTAGGATTTGAATAGGCATTTTTGTTGGTGCCTAAAAGTTTACCTAGCCTTTTCACATGGAGAAACCCTACATAGACGCAAATACACGTCTACCTGAAATCACAGTAAAAGCAGTAGTATTAGGAGCGCTGCTATCCGTAGTTCTTTCAGCGGCAAATGCATATTTCGGACTTTTCGCAGGACTTACAGTCTCTGCATCTATACCGGCGGCAGTCATCTCTATGGCTTTATTGAAGGTATTTAAAAACTCCAATATTCTGGAGAATAACCTTGTACAAACTGCTGCTTCTGCCGGGGAATCTCTAGCAGCAGGTGTCATATTTACGATTCCAGCGCTCGTAATCATGGGCTACTGGGAGGAATTCAACTACTTTGAAACAGTGACCATTGCGCTTTGTGGAGGTGTGCTCGGCGTTCTTTTCACTATTCCTTTGAGGAAGGCCTTGATTGTGGAGGAGAACCTCAAATTTCCAGAAGGGGTTGCAACCGCTGAAGTACTTAAGACCGGACAAGAAGGTGGTAAAGCGGTGAAATTCCTGGTGTGGGGTTCGCTGATTGGAGGTCTTTTTAAGCTAGGTGATGCAGCGCTGAATTTATGGGAGGGCACGTGGCAGAAAGCGACGCTTTTTAACGAGAAACTATACGCCTATTTTGGATTAAATCTCTCTCCTGCGCTGGTAGCTGTAGGTTATATCGTAGGTCTTAATATTTCATTTTTGGTATTCCTAGGGGGTGCTATCAGTTGGTTTATTGCCATTCCTGCTTATGTATGGATCAATGGCGGCCAGGAAGGAGTGGATGCAATTACGCTTGGAGGAAACGTATGGAACTCACAGATCAGGTATTTGGGTGTGGGTGCCATGGTGGTTGGCGGTTTATGGGCGCTTGTAAGTCTAGCTGGTTCCCTAGGTAGTGCATTTCGTGCCGGAGTGGCTGCCTTTAAAAAAGGTGGTGAGTCGCTAAAGGACCAGGTGCGTACGGAGATGGATACTCCTATGTCTTGGGTACTGATAGGGATAGGCGTTTTGATTGTACCTATCTACCTGATTTATCGTGACGCGATTGGTGACGTACCCATCACCATTACAATGACTTTGGTTATGGTAATCGCTGGGTTTCTATTTGCGGCGGTTGCCGGTTACATGGCAGGTTTGGTAGGTAGCTCCAACAACCCAATATCTGGTGTAACGATTGCAACAATACTTTCTGCATCCTTACTGTTGCTTACTTTGATGGGAACCGGAAATGAACTGGCTGGGGCTGCTGCTGCGATACTAGTAGGGGCCGTAGTTTGCTGTGCGGCAGCAATTGCAGGAGATAACATGCAAGATTTGAAAGCAGGTCATGTGCTGGGCGCAACGCCTTTTAAACAACAGGTAATGCAAATGGTAGGAGTGATTGCTGGAGCATTGGCCATCCCCATCGTTCTTAATGCATTACTCCTAGCTTATGGAATGGGCGCACCTACCCCAGAGCAACCTGATTCTTTGACAGCACCCCAAGCCACCCTAATGCAAAGTGTGGCCCAAGGCATCTTCGGAGGGGGACTTCCTTGGACCATGGTCTACATTGGTGCAGGAATTGGTGTAGTAATCATATTGATTGATCAGTATCTAAAGTCTAAAGGTTCTGAGTTTCGAATGCCTGTGCTGGCCGTTGCAGTAGGCCTCTACCTTCCTTTTGAGCTCGATTCGTCGATACTGGTTGGTGGCTTGCTAGGGTGGTTAATATCAAAAAATACCAAAGGCTCAAAATACCAGGAAAAGTCAGCCAACGCCGGACTACTTCTTGCCTCTGGTTTAATTACCGGTGAGGCTTTGATGGGAATTTTTATCGCCATTGCCATTGCCGCTTTTGGTTTTGAAAAGATGGCCGGTTATGATGCAGCACTGATATACGAGAATATTGGATTGTTGGTACTTATTGGAATTTTAGTCTTCATTTATCGAAAGGTGATTAAGGTTTCAAAAGAGGATCTATAGCTGTACGATTACGTACAAGTGATTGTGCGATAAAGCTCAAATTTTCAATTTGGATGCTCGTAAATAGCTGATTAATAGCTTCTTGTCAAGCTTGGCATGGTTTTCTTGCCTTTTACTCTCATTTCTATCTGATTCACAACCAGAAAAGTTCTTTTTTCTTTTCTGGTAATTTGTCCAAAGGTCTCCAAATGAGTGGAATATGCTAAAAAACTACTTCAAAACAGCTTTTCGAAATCTATCCAGAAACCGCGTATACGCCATTTTGAACATCTTAGGTCTTGCCTTGGGAATAGGATGCACGTTCGTGATTTTCAAGTTCATCTCCTACGAGCAAAGCTTTGATAAACACCACGCTAATTACAATAGAATTTATCGTATAGTGACTGAGGAGCACCGACCCAATACCATTGACCAGGGAATGGGTACTCCACACCCACTAGGACCAGCTTTGAGACAAGACTACAGCGAGGTAGAGGCTGTTCTACGCACTCACGAGTTTGGCTGGGCACAGATTGATGTGGGTACAGGTGCCGATAAACAGAAATTTGTGGTGGAGAACAAGACCTGCTTTGTTGAGCCTTCCTACTTCGAGTTTTTGGATATAGCCTTCGTAGCAGGGGATGCAGATAAAGCACTCACTGAACCGAATACAGTGGTTATATCCACTTCAATGGCGCGTCTGCTCTTTAGTCTGGCTGAAGGAGAGGAAGAGCAAGCCATGGGCAAAGTATTAGGTTTAGGACCTATCCGAAACTTTAAAGTAGTCGGGGTGGTGCAAGACCCACCGGAGGCGACCAATTTCCCATTTGAGGTTCTTTTTGAATACCAAGGTCAGGACCACAAAGAAATAAATGCCTATTACGATAAAGGAGAAAAATGGAGATCCACGAGTTCCAATACCAATACCTGGATTTTAACGGGTGAAGAATTCAATGCGGTAGCATTTGAAAAGCAGTTGATTGAATTGGTCAAAAAATACTACTCTGAAGAAGCGTCTGAAAAAAAGTTCTTCAAGGCACAGCCTTTGGCAGAGATTCACTACGACGATGTGTACGGCAATTACAGCTATGCAGTAAAGAAAGAAGTGCTATGGGCAGTAGGTCTCGTGGGACTATTTTTGATAATTACGGCCTGTATTAATTTTATCAATCTGGCTACCGCACAATCTGCCAATCGGTCTAAGGAAATCGGGATCCGAAAAGCGATTGGCGGGTATAAGACCCAGTTGGTTTTCCAGTTTTTTGCTGAAATTTTTCTCATTACGCTGATTTCTGTCCTTGCGTCCCTTGCGGTCGCTGAGTTTTTCTTTAGCATACTAGAAGATGTTATTGGTACCAGGCTGTCCCTGGGATTGCTTTCTGGTTTTGAATCACTTGGATTTTTGCTGCTGATCTTGTTATCAGTTACAATTTTATCTGGTGCTTACCCAGCACTTCTATTATCTAAAATGAACACTGTTAGTGCCTTGAAAAATAAGGTAACTGCTAAAAATAGTTCAGGTGGTTTAAATGTTCGAAAGGCACTTGTAGTGACCCAATTCACAATTTCTCAGTTTTTGATTATCGGCACAGTGATCATTTCGGCTCAAATGGATTTTTTCCTTAGCAAAGACTTAGGATTTGATCAGGAAGCCATCATTAAAACTTACCTCCCGGAAAGAGATGAGGTAAAAAATGATCGTTTCAGAAATTTGCTGGTGAGCAATCCTGCAATCCAAAATGTTTCCTATGCCCTAAGTTCTCCCACGGGTAATTCTGATACCATGTCGGATTTTAACTATGCGCCACTCAACTCCGAAGACAGCTACCATGCTAATTATAAGTGTGTGGATGAGTATTACGTCGATTTTTATGGGCTTGAAGTTTTGGCTGGAAGGAATCTTCGCAAAGGAGACAGCACCAATTACATTTTGATCAACGAGAAAGTAGCGAAGCTGATGGGATTCCAAGACAACTACGAGGGAGTAATTGGTGAGCGCCTATCATCTGGTTGGGGAATGAAGCTGAGTATCATTGGAGTTGTGAAAGACTTTCATTCACAAAATTTGGAGGAAGAAATTGAATATTTATTTCTCATTAATATGCCGGAGGTATTTTACGAGGTGGCAGTAAAAACAGCCGCTGGATCAGATGTACGTAGTGCGGTTGCTGCCTTGGAAGAATCATGGGAAGAAGTGTATCTAAGCTACGTAATTGATTGGGAATTTTTAGATGTTGAATTGAAAAGTGCCTACGAGCAGGAACAGAACATTGCTTGGTTGATGAATACTTTTTCTCTTGTTTCCATACTGATTGGTTGTCTGGGGCTCTATGGTTTAATTGCATTCATTGCTGCGAACAGAACCAAAGAAGTAGGAATCAGAAAAGTACTCGGTGCGTCGGTGGCGAGTATCATCACTTCATTTTCCAAGGAAATTTTGCTATTGATCGGTATTGCATTTGTCATTGCCACTCCGGTCTCTTATTTCTTACTTACAGACTGGCTAGCCAACTATAAATTCAGGATCAGTATCGGGCCGGAAATATTTATAGTAGCATTTGTTGCTACGCTGATAATTGCAGCCATCACGGTAAGTTACAAAACCATTACTACGGCCCTTCTGAATCCCGCACGGACTTTGAAAGATGAGTAATCTGCCTATCTAATTCGCTATATATTTGAGCCTTTCGATTGTTGAGAGGCCTTAATGAGCAAAGAACAGTTTAGCAACCGCTGGGGTATCGTCCTGGCCGCCCTAGGTATGGCTATCGGAGCTGGCAACTTATGGCGCTTTCCGAGGCTTGCTGGCCAATATGGAGGCTCTTTTATTCTGCTTTGGATCCTTTTTTTATTTATTTGGTCGATCCCACTTCTGCTTTCCGAGTTTGCAATTGGCAAAAAGTTTAAGAGTGGGGTAGTAGGCTCATTTGCCAAGTTTGCTGGTCGCCGGTACACCTGGATGGGTTTTTTCATCACAATTTGTACACTTGGGATTGCCTTTTACTACGCAGTGGTGACTGCATGGGCTTTCAGATATCTCAGCTTTTCAGTGAAAAATGCCTTTATCGAAGATGGACTTAAGGCCAAAATGGAGGCAAATCCTGAATATCTAGATGAGTTCTGGATCAGAATCTCCAGTCAAGACGGGTACACCGTGCTGATTTATATCTGCGTGGTATTATTGGCCTCATTTATTCTATCCAGAGGAGTGAAGAACGGACTGGAAAAAGCCAACAAACTTTTGATTCCCAGCCTTTTTGTCTTGCTTGTGATCATCGTTTTTGTGGCGCTGAATATGGAGGGAGGAGTTAAGGGATTGGAATACATGTTCGCTATTAAATGGGAGTATTTTGGTAATCCCACCATCTGGATTGAGGCGCTCTCACAATCTGCCTGGAGTACTGGGGCAGGCTGGGGCCTTATGATGACACTTTCAGCCTTTTCTAGAGACTCGGAAGACATAACGCTCAATACGCTGATTGGGGCCTTTGGAAATAACACAGCGTCCCTTTTGGCAGGAATGGCGATACTTCCGGCGGTATTTGCGCTTGCAGCTTCTGAATCAGAGGCCATAACGTTTTTACAACAGGGCAATCAGGCGCTTACATTCACCATCATACCGTGGCTTTTTACCAATGTGCCTGGGGGTCAATACTTATCTATCGTTTTCTTCCTGGCCTTGACTTTGGCTGCATTTAGTTCACTTTTACCTATGATTGAACTTTTTCTTCAAAATGTCGCAGACCTCAAAATATCAAAGCGCATTGCCTGGCTGGTAGTCATCATTGGTTTTATCGCCTTTGGTTTTCCCTCTGCCTGGTCCTTGCGATTTTTTTCTAATCAGGATTGGGTATGGGGCGTAGGGCTGATTGTCACAGGGCTTTTTATTATGATTGCTGTGGCATTGAACCATCCCGGTAAATTCAAATATGAAGTGATTGATCAAAGTTCTGATGTGATTTTTCCAGGTTGGTTATTTAGGATTGCTATCTTCAGCAATGTAGCTCTAGGTTTTTTCCTCATTTATTGGTGGTTGTCTCAAGACTACAGTGCGCAATGGTTTACAGAAGATGGTTGGTGGGATATTTTTGGCACTTATAGTAATGCCTCCACAGTCACTCAGTGGGGTTTTGTTATTGTTATTGGGCTTATCCTAAACGGATATTTATATCGAAAATTTGTAAGTAGATGAGCGCCGGAGCGATCATAAGCATGATTTTGATCCTTTCTGTAGTAGGAGGGGGTTTTATTTTCTTTCTAGCTAAAGCAATTAAAAAAGAACAAAATGGACAAAATTGATTCATTGAATCAGGTGGCAGAATTCCACCGCACCTTTCAACACCCTATTCTCTCTGATCCTGAAATACCGTCAGAAAAGCGTAGTGCACTAAGGGTATCTCTCATCGCAGAAGAACTGGATGAGTTGCGTGAAGCTATTGCTGATAAGGATCTTGTGGAGGTAGCGGACGCACTTTGCGATATTCAATATGTGCTATCAGGTGCAGTACTAGAATTTGGTTTGGGCGAAAAGTTTGGACAACTTTTCAATGAGGTGCAGCGATCCAATATGAGTAAGGCTTGCAAAACTGAAGAGGAAGCCATGCAAACAGTGCAATTTTATAAAGACAAGAAGCAAACAGAAGCTTACTTCGAGCAGCGCGACGGGCAATGGCTGGTATTCAGAAAAGGAGATAACAAAACCCTTAAATCAATTAACTATTCACCGGCTGACTTGAAATCCATCTTGGAAATTTGAGAAGCCCAATCGCGTTTTTTTTAGTGCACTTTGGTGATTGTAACTAGAAATATATGAAAGCTTATATTCTGTTTTTAGTGATGATTCCAGTACTAATTTCCTGTACCGGAAACCGGATGGTGAGTTCTAAAGGAAATACCGCTAAAAGAGCAAAACTTCTGGACCAAAACACTTTTGTGATTAGTGAAATCTCAAGTGATCCAAGATACGGCTTTACGAAGAAGAACCCGATCATGGTGGGAGGCATTAAAAAATCGGAGGGACCGCTAAATCAGCGGCGCTATCTTAATGCACTTTCTGGTCCTAATGGGGAACCTATTTCTTATTATCGCTACAGCAGTTGTTGCCCTTTCAAAACGAAAAATGGATTGATGGGTCAAGGTATGCTGGATGAATATCGAGTTACTTGGGGTGGGTCCACAGATACGGTTTCGGTTTATATTAACATGTATGATTTTGGAGAGCTTAAAGCACCACTCGGTTTTGATATCAAAGCCGTAGGTGACTAATTCAGCTTTTTGGGGCGACCTATTAGGCTGCTCTAATTCAACATAATAAATAGGCTGCCTAAATCACCAACTTTCCCTTTTATCTTGGATCGAGCAGCTTTCCTGAGAAAAGAATGGTACCGCTGTTTCTTTCTCGTATTAAAAATACAAACGGCTGGTCGATGTGTGTTGCTGCAGGCAGTGAAGTGAGTTCGACACCAATAACTGTAGCTGCCGCAGCTTCCGAACCTTCTTCATTTACTTCCAGAAAAGACTGGTGAATCACTTTACTGATCGCAAGTGGGAGCGGTTCCTCAAAAAGGTTATCCAACCCAGTACGAGGCATGCCCATGGAAGACAAAATATTAACAAGGTTGGCTTTAAAATCAATTTGGAATTTAGGGAGATATAGGTCTCTTGTAACTGTGGTAGAATCCGCGAGAAGCGCATTGAGCCAGTTTACGTCAAGGCTTGAAATCAGATTTGTGATTTGAGATGGGTCGTCGGGCATTAAAATCGTAAAGCCATAGTTTTCGTTTCCGTAGGGAATTTCAATGATTTGAACGCCCAAGTCCTTGTCATAAGACCACCAGTGCTTAACAGGAGCCATCATCGTGCTTGCATTTACCGATTGACTATTTTGAAGGGTAAATGATTGCTCGCTCGTATTTTTAGGATCAAATTGATTAGTCCATATTGCTTTGAAATAGATTGCGTTGATAAGAAACATTACGTCCTCAGGATTTATTCCATCAAGTATGTTTTTGATTTTACCATTAGTCTCAGCCTCCACCCAGCCATTCAGTAATTGTAAAGTTGCCGGATCCGCAAAGTCACTTTCAAAAAGCTCAGCGTCATAATAAGTACGAAGTGTATTGGCAAAATCGTCTTGGATCGTGTATTCCTGCGAGTACCAATTGGAATTAGCTACATTCAGTGTTACAGATGGATCAAGGGTATAGATGTAGGAAACTAAAGACTGATAAGCAGCATTAATCTGATCACTGGACATACCCTCCAGTCCCAGCGTTTTAATGAAGGCCTGCTGGCTCTCCAGAGAGCCAGCATTCATCACCATGGAAATAGCTGTGCTGATGCTGAAGGAGGAAATAAAGTAATTCTCATCGCCAAAATCGGCATCAATTTTTGCCATGAGGTCAAAGGTGAAGTTATTGGCTGAGGTGGCTATTTCCGCTTCATTTACAGAAAGCGCTCGGACCAGCGGAGCTGGTGTCTCGCTTTCATCTCCACTACAGGAAAAGAGTAGTGCAGTGATAATTACAGTGGATAAAAAGTGATTTTTCTGCTTCATGATGCTTAGTTCTTCTTTCTTATGCACTTACTACAGCGGAATAGATCAATACCCTACCGCGATCTTCACTCTACACTAAATTTCGCAGAGCATTTTTTACAAATCGCCTAGAAAGTTAAGTTCTTCACTGGACTCAGCTTTACTTCAAATAGGATGAAGCATCTACCAGCTCATTTTTTCCGTTTATCATCTCAGCGTAGTTGAAGCCAGGGTTAATGGAATAAGCACCAGTTTCCCCAGCAATGTCCATAGCCAAATACCCAACCTGAAAAGCTTTGTAATCTAACTTTTCAACTATTCTTAGTACAGCTTCTTTGCATGCCTCCTGAGCGGTAGCACCCTGGCGCATGAGCTCTACAACAAGAAACGATCCTAACGTCTTCATGATCAGCTCTCCCATACCGGTAGCTACCGCTGCACCACAATTATTGTCTACAAAAAGGCTAGCACCAATGATGGGAGAATCTCCTACTCTTCCGTGAAGTTTGTAAGCCAGACCACTAGTAGTGCAGGCTGCAGATAAGTTGCCGCTTGTGTCTTGACATATCATACTAATGGTATCATGATTTTCTGCATTAATTATGGGATTATAATTCGCTTCTTTTGACCATTCCTCCCAGGCTTTTCTTGAACTCGCGGTAAGTAAATTCTCTTCCGCAAAGCCTTGTGCCAATGCAAATTTTCTGGCGCCTTCACCAGCAAGCATTACATGTGGTGTTTCTTCCATCACTTTTCTTGCCACTGCCACAGGATGCTTAATGTCCTGTAAGAAGCAAACTGACCCGGCATTTCCTTGATGATCCATGATACAGGCATCAAGCGTCACTTTCCCATTTCGGTCAGGAGTCCCGCCTATTCCTACGGTGGTTCCGGATGGATCCGCTTCTACTACCATCACCCCTTTTTCTGCTGCATCCAAAGCAGAACCCCCTGCATCCATTACCCGAAAAGCTTCCACATTAGCGGCGAGCCCGTGATTCCAGGTACTGATCGCTTTGGATTTCTTCGCGCGTACCAAAAGTTCTTTTTCAGGAGTAGCGCAGGAGGTGTTGGCCAAACCAATACCTCCTGTAGCCACTAATGTACTTTTAATGAATTTCCTTCTAGAGCTCATTTTTCTCTGCTTATTCGACCATTATTTCGTCTGCAAAGATCCAAGCTTTGCCACCGGCGCCTTTGTGCACAGGTGGGCAAACCCCTCGATTCTTGGCTGTAATTTTTATAAACCTTCCGGTGAATGGCTCGGCCAACTCAAAGTCTTTTATAATCGCTCCTTTTCGAATGAAAGGGATATCATTGATCGCTGTTCCAATACTTTCAAAGTTCCTTCCGTCCGAAGAAGCTTCAAACTGTACTTCCAAAGGCATAAAGATCCATGCATTTTCGTCTTGTAAAAATCCAATTTTCACATTGTTGTAGCTTCCTTCTCTACCTAGATCTACCACTGCCTCAAGGTCTACGCCCTCAAAGCCCTGCCAGGCTCCCGTCCTAAATTCGTTGCCTCCTCGGATGAAATCAATCAGCGCAATCGCTCCACCAGCACTGTAGTGATTGGCATATTGAGTCTTCAGCTCTATTTTCCGTTTTTCCGGAATTTTGTAGTATGTGCTTTTAGCTCTTAAGCTTTCTTTTCCATCTTTTTCAGCCCATACAGTCAATTCTGTGTTGTTCTTTATTTCAAAAGGTCCTGCATACAACTTGGTAGTTTTATCATCAATTGCATAATGAATATTGGCATCAGCTGTAGCAGTGGAAATAGACACGATTGTTGATTCCATAAACGCCCTATCTCCTGTTTCTAGCGCGGGGATAGCTATTGCCTCGTCTTCTATTTTTGACTTAGGTCGATGTTCTTTTTTCTTACCAAAGTTGCTGGGTTTATTCCCCATGGAAAAAGACAAACTTCCACCTTTCATGATGTCTTGCTGTCTGATGAATGACTCGGTATAAGCTGTGCCATTTAGCATAACGGACTGCACATAGAGGTTTTCATTCGAGTTATTCTTGGCTTCTATTACAAATTGGTTTCCGCTCTCAAGATTAAGTGTAATTTTTTCGAACCACGGACTTCCCAAAATGTAATCAACGCTTCCCGGAGTGACAGGGTAAAAGCCCATTGCGCTCATCACTAACCATGAAGACATTTGGCCACAATCCTCGTTACCGGAAAGCCCATCTGGTTGGTCTGAGTACATTTCACGCATGATTTGCCTAACTCGCTTTTGCGTTTTGTGAGGGGCACCCACAAAATTGTATAGATAGGGGATATGGTGACTGGGCTCGTTTCCATGTGCATACTGCCCAATAAGCCCAGTGATGTCTGCTTGCTCCCTACCCACTGTTTCTGACCTAGCAGAAAATAGGTCGTCTAGTTTTCGTTCTGCAATTGAATCCCCACCCAGTAGTATAATCCAGGTTTCTACATCTTGCGGAACATAGTAACTGTATTGCCAGGCATTCGCTTCCGTGTAATTAAAATTCACTTCAGATGGCTCAAAAGGATAGAACCATCGGTTGTTATTTCGCGCTCGCATAAAACCAGTACTTTTATCAAAAACATTTTTGTAGTTCTGCGCTCGCTTGTAAAAGGTTTTGGCAACAGCAGGCTTTCCCATTGCCCCTGCCATCTCTGCGATGGTCCAGTCATCGTAGGCATATTCCAAAGTCTTTGAAACGCTCTCAGCTTCCGCTCCGGAGGGTATATATCCTTTATTTCTAAACTGGTCGATACCTAGCCGATTTTGCATCGAGCTGTGTATCATGGATTGCAGGGCTAGCTCAGTGTTAAAGCCTCGAATACCTTTAGCATACGCATCAGCAATCACTGGAACGGCATGATAGCCAATCATACAGTCGGTATAATTTCCAGCTAGCTCCCACATGGGTAAACGACCTCCTGCCTCATATTGCTTTAAGAAAGTATTGATGAAGTCCTTGCTTCGCTCTCGTTCGATTAAATGATAGAGTGGGTGTGTGCTTCTGTAGGTATCCCAAAGTGAAAATACGGTGTAGTTTGTGAAGTCCTCAGCTTGGTGTATCTGTAAATCTGTGCTTCGAAATCTGCCATCGGCATCCTGGTATAAGTTTGGTGCAATCATGGTATGGTACAGCGCAGTGTAGAAAATACTCTTTTGCACATCGCTTCCGCCTTCAACAATGATTTTGCGGAGTTGTGATTCCCAAGCCGACATGGCATTCAACCTTGCCTTGTCAAAATCCCAGTGTTGGATTTCCGCTTCCAGATTAGCCTTTGCTCCGTCTTCATCCACTGCTGAAATTGCTACCTTAACTTTAAGATCCTTACCCTCACCAAACGAAACCGCAGCTTTCTTACCCTTTTGCTCAGCTTTGTACTCGATCTTTCTTATAGGCGTGTCAAAAATCATTCGGAAAAAGACGTATTGTCTTTGGGCCCAGGCGCTACTGTGACGGTAGCCAGAAATTTCATAATCACTAACCTTCGTGATTTTAGTGTCTATCACTTTATCTCGGTGGGCAAGGTCTATGATGAGCTTTCGGTCCTTCGCACCATTGAACTGGTAGCGGTGAAAACCTACTCGTTTTCCAGCTGTGAGCTCAACGAAGATATTGTCATCTTCCAAATTGACCGCATAATAGCCGGGCTCGGCTACTTCCGTGGACTTAAAAAATGACGATCCATAGCCTTGAGTACCGTCGGCACCATTATTATAATTAGTCTTTCCTGTGCAGGGTTGGAGTAAGATGTCACCATAATCCGAGACCCCAGTACCGCTTAGGTGCGTATGACTGAAGCCGTAAATGACACTATCCGTGTAGTGATACCCACTGCATCCGTCCCAGCCTTCCAGGCGAGTGTCCGGGCTTAATTGGACCATACCAAAAGGTAGCGTTGCTCCGGGAAAGGTGTGTCCATGACCCCCGGTCCCGATGAATGGATCTACATATTCAAAGGGTGTTTTCTGCTGAACACAGGCCAAAAGTGTTGTGAAGAGCAGCAAAAGTGAGCAGAAGGATCTCATAAGGGGTCTGAAGATAGTCAAACACAGGAAAGTCTGCATTAGAGGCTTTTCTATTACCGCACGCAAATGCCTTACAAATTCTGCTGTACTTAAAGGCTCAGCGCAAAATTGAATTTCAGACCAAATCTTGATACATCACTATCAAGGTAAGTAAGGCGGTGAAAAGCTTGTATTGAAAAAAATCTGAAAATGTTTTCAATTCCATAGCCCACTTCAATGTAAGGACGGTCAGTCCAGATTCTGAAGGGAATTCTGGGATTACCTTGAGCATCCAACTGGTAATTAACCCGGTTGATATTTTCACTTCTTATCCTTCCGTAAAGCAGGTTTGCACTGGTGATCAATCTCCATTTAAGCTTTCTGATGAGTGGCACCCGGTTCAGCAGAAAGCCTTCAAATGAATGCCGATAGCGTAGTTCAGCGTACCTATCAGAAGTAAACTCAAAGAAATTCATCTGGTTGTAAGCAAAATCGGCATAGACAAAGGTCTCATTTCCTATGGGACTGAAAAGCAACGTGTATGGTACTTCTCCGAATAAATAGCCACCATTTAGCTGAAATTTAGAAACACCTAAAAAGCCCAACTTCTGTTGCTTTTGAAAGCCTAGTTGCAGCTTGTGATATGAGAAGTTTCCCCCTAGTTGATCAGAGCCATAGGTATACTTTACAGTGTAAATTGGGAAGCGGATCGGTCCCAGGCTCACACGCTGGTTATCATCCACGACTATAATTTCATCCCTGCCGTACCTGGTGGTAATTCTGGCTTCATTTACTGTATAATCAGAAGACAGTTGATCGTTGTTATTTTCTGGAAAAAAGCTGAAATTAAAAAGCGGACGCAATCGCTCATGCTTGAAGGATACTTCTGTATTTAGGCCTTGCGCAATTTGCCTCGATAGGACTAAACGGTATTTATTCTTAAGGAAGGGTTGCGTCAGATTCCCAAACCTGCTAAAAGTATAGAACAAACTATTGGTGCCAACATCCTCATTTAGGAGCCAAACCTGATCTATTTCGCGCTGCTGCTCGTATTTGATTTCTGTCCAGGGATTTCTACGCGGTAGGTACGAAACAAACGCTTGGTATTTCCAGCGCTCATCATCTAGGCCGTATGCAGTGTAGCCTCCAAGTGTCCATTTATTACTGAAGTTGATATTGGTACGTGCACCCAAGCCAAAGCGAAAGCCTTCTACGTCATTGTTACCAAAAAGCACAGTATACGGGCCCACATCCAGATTACCTGCTTTTACGTATCCTGAGGTGATGATTTTGACTGCTTGCGTAAGACGCTGCACTGTAGGGATCGCCTTTAAAGTATCTATCATGCTGAAAACGCTGAGTTCTGTTTGGGTGAGTGAGTCGTGGCGAGCCTCTTCCCAGTACTCATCATCGGAAACACTCACCTGAGGGTCTAGCGAGACTGTATTCATGTAGAACTGATTAGGCTTTGGATCATTTACCACTACATCTGTATTCGAAACGTAGAATTTTGCGAGTATCCCAGCAGTCTTTGGGGTGAGTGGCTTAAAATCAACAATTACCCTGGTTTTTGTGGGAAGCCAGGGTCCGGCTTCTGTGGGCGCCAGCTGTTGCTGAATTTTAATTTTATCCAGAAAGTTGAGGTTTGAAGCGTCTGGAACGTACGCATCTATTTGCTTCAAAGCATAATCTTCCTTGGTGATCCACATGTTGCCTTGAAAAGCCAGATCCTGAGCCTGCTTAGGTACAAAAGTGAGCTTGTAGCAGAAAACTTCATCAAGGAAAAGGCTATCCACCAGTTCATAATCATAGAGTACTTTCCAGCTATTTATGATCGGGCTTGCGAACTCTTTTCCTACGATATTGAGCCAGTTTTGGTAGAAGTTATATTCCTGGTAGGTGCTCCCCAGCAACTGAGAAGTAGTGGTGCCATCTGTAATGCCAACCCCCGTTACTTTGGTTTTTAATACATCTTCATGTTTCGCAAAAGGAGATTTACGAAAGTAAAATCTGGATATCGCTTCGGAGGTCATGACCGGAAGTATGGGTTTCCCATCTTCCCCGGCGATTTGATCCACACTGTCCATCACCTGCATTATCTTCTGCATGATCTTTCGCTTCCGCATCTCTTCTGAGATATTATCCACGCTTAGTTCTGTGCGGGTGTAACTTTCATAATCATAGGCCTCTAGTTGTCGCTTATCATGCGACTTTTTGCGAGCCACAACTTCGCGCATGATAGGGAATGCAGGGTTTTCTTTTGGCGTGATAATGATCTCCGCAAGTTGCGTCACATCCTCTTGCAATTGGAAGTTCACTACCTGTACAGCTCCTCTTAGCAGTACTTTTCTTCTTGTTTTGTACCCGATGTAACTAACCTGAATAGAGTCGACCGCAGCCTGTGTTTTGGCGGTAAAATTCCCGTCAAAATCAGTAAGCGCTCCTTCACCTGTTCCAGTAAAAACCACCGTAGCAAAGGGTATAGGAGTGCCGGTTTCTGCTTCCGTTACTTTCCCAGATACTACCGTTTTCTGCGAAAACACATAGCAGTTACCCAAAACCAAGCAAAAGATGAGAAAATTTTTCATGGCAGATTTAGGCGAATCGAGTAATGAACATCAGAAAGACAAAGGTTCCGTAAAGATGGTTGCTCGATTCGTAAAAATAGCTGTTGGTCTTTTAGATTGCGAGTATGCTCAACGCATTTACGAATTCACTAACGTTGCTATAGATGACTTATTTGGCCTCAATTAAAAGTAGATCCTATTATGGTGGAGTTTAAACTGGAAAATGATGATTTCATTGAGCTGAATAAGCTGCTCAAGATTATGCAGATGGCCGGCAGTGGAGGGGAGGCCAACCAAATGATTTTAGCGGGTCTAGTGAAGGCGAATGGTATGGTAGCAACCCAGAAAAGAAAAAAGCTAAGAAAAGGAGATGTGGTACAAGTGCAAGCGCAGGAAATCAAAATAGTTTGATGACAGAAAACTAATAGTACTCCGCAAGCTGAATTCTGATACCTCCGTAAAAGTTGATTCCAGGCGCCGCTTCATAAAATCTTTGACCAAATCCATTTATTCTCACGTTATCAAAATAGCGCTGATTTGTTAAATTTCGCACTCCTGTAAAGGGTGTAAATTCAAGGTTGTTTACTTTCAGTCTATAATTGACCAAAAGATCAATGTTGTGGTATCCGGTTACCTCAGTACTATTCTGATTGTCAGCAAAGAGTGGCCCGACAAGTTGTGCAGGGATTGAAAAAGTAATCCTATCTGCTGGTGAGTAGGAGATATTAATACTTCCAAAATGGCTTGGGGTTCCAGGTAAGTTGAGCCCCTGGAGTTCAGTATTATTTACCTGAAAATCTTTGAATGTGAAGCTTGATAAAGTGTAGCTTCCAAAGATTGACAGTACGGAGGTGCGATAACTTGAGGACATTTCAATTCCTTTCCTTGTCGTAGCGCCTGTATTCTGGAAAAAATCTCTTCCCGGGAATTCTGCAACTTCAAAGGCCACAAGTTCTTTTCTTGTATTGGTAAGAAATGCCACTATTTCAGCTGTAAAGCGTTTTTTGCTCCACTTACCGCCGACTTCATAATTTCTGGTAGAGGCAGCATCTAGATCAGCAAATCCGCCTCTATTATCGGGTCTGCTACTCAGTTGCTGCAGTGTAGGGGTCTCAAAGCTGGTACTGTGATTCACAAAGACAAACAAGCTATTGAAAAGGTCTCGGCTGATTCCTATTTGGTAATTCCAATTTTGCAAATGAGTGCTGCCAGAGTCATTCTCATCATTTAAAAAGCGGTCCTTCACACGAAGGCGATTTGCATCAAATCTTAAACCCGCAGAAAAGACCCACTGATGCCAGGCAACTTCGTCCTGAATGTAAGCGCCAAAGTTTAAGAAAGACTCCTCTTGATTAAAGGTCAGCACACCCGTAGATCCCATTAGATTATCATATCTGGTACGATCATCAATTTGATTTAGTAAATCGTATCCAACCTGTATCGAGTGAACTCCGGAAATTAACTTTAAACTACTACCTACTCCAAAATAGTCGCGATCTAAATCGACGATTCCTCCATCACTAAAAGGTAGGCGACCGAAAAAATTGCGGCGATTGTAAAAAGCGTACCCATGAAGATGGTAATTGGTCTTCAGGGTGGTTTCAAAGCTTGTACCTACCTTCCACTGCTGTATTGCCTCACCTGCATTAAAATCGATGTTCTGGATCCTAGCACTACTCGGGGCTTCTTCGCTTTGCGCTAAGTCTACAGCACCAGCATCTTCAGCAATGGGGCTGTCTATGTACTCTACAATTAGTGAAGCTTTTGTTCGCTCACTTAATTTGTGTTGTGTAGCAAACCTTGCATTGATCTGTTGGAATGCACTTTGATCACGATAGCCCTCGCTTCCAAAAATTCTGAAATTCCCCTGATACGTGGTACTTTTTCTCTTTAAGCCAGCGGAGACGGATTGGGAATAAAATCCGTACGAACCAATCGTACTTTGAGAAGAGATGAAGTCCCGATCTACTTTACGCGATTGTACTTGAATTACTCCTCCTGATGCATTTCCATACAAGCTGCTATTTGCATCTCTGATTACCTGAATGTCTCCGATTTGATCCAGGTTTAAATTGTCTAATTGTCCGGTTCCGTCGGGGGTAGTTTCAGGAATACCATCCACCAGCAACTTGATTCCTCGAATACCAAAAGCTGCATTGGCACCAAAACCACGAATAGAGATGCGTGGATCCTGAGCAAAATTGTATGCATTTTGTACAAATACACCAGGGATCATAAGTAGCTGCTCCTTGATGGAAAGTTGCTGGACAGGTTGGGCTAGTAGCAAACTATCAAGCTTTGTAATCGCGTAGGGTGCAGATTGCTCTGCCTTGAACCTGGGGGCAATAATGGTCACTTCATCTAAATCAGTAGGTTCTAGATCCTTCGTTTGCTTTTGAGCAAAAACCGCCACAACTGTGATCAGGCAAGTCAGTGTACTTAGGCAGGATTTCCGACAAAATTTGGTGATTATCATGCTGTATTTGGACTGATGATCAAACTGGAAGATATGGAATATCGCCTACTTTTGAGGGTAAGCTTAACCTAAAAAAAGCATGTCAAGAATAGTAATAATAGGAGCGGGAGGAGTCGGGAGAGTCACCGCATATAAGTGTGCGCAAAACAGCTCAATTTTCTCAGAGATTATTCTTGCTTCCAGGACCTTGTCAAAATGTGATGCAATCGCTGAAGACATTCTGCGAGACCATGGTGAGAAGATAGAGACCGCCCAGGTAGATGCAGATTATGTGGAGCAGCTAGTGGCATTGTTTCAAAAGTATGATCCAAAATTGGTGATCAATGTGGCCCTTCCTTATCAGGATCTTACGATCATGGAAGCATGCCTCGATACTGGCGTTCACTACTTGGATACAGCCAACTATGAACCCCCGGAGGAAGCAAAATTTGAGTATAAATGGCAATGGGCCTACCATGACCGATTTAAAGAGGCAGGGCTAATGGCGCTACTAGGTTGCGGTTTTGACCCGGGAGTTACCGGGGTGTTCACCAAAAGAGCTGCAACACATTTTTTTGACGAAATCCACTTTCTGGACATTGTAGATTGCAATGCGGGCGATCATGGAAAAGCATTTGCTACCAATTTTAATCCGGAAATCAATATCCGTGAGATTACCCAAAATGGAAAATACTGGGAAGATGGAAACTGGGTCGAGACCAAACCATTCGAGTTTCGAAAAGACCTGGAATACCCTGAAATTGGTGCAAGGCCTTCTTATCTTCTTTATCATGAGGAGTTGGAATCGCTGGTCAAGAACTTTCCTACCATCAAGAGAGCGAGGTTTTGGATGACTTTCGGAGAAGAATATTTGACGCATTTGCGCGTGATAGAAAATATAGGGATGGCTTCCATTGAACCTATTAATTACAATGGTGTGGAGATTGTGCCATTACAGTTTCTGAAAGCTGTACTTCCCAATCCAGGATCACTAGGTGAGAACTATGAAGGCCAAACATCAATTGGGTGTAGGATAAGCGGAACGCTCGACGGAAAAGCGCAGACCTACTACATCTGGAATAACTGTAGCCATAAAGCAGCTTATGAGGAGACAGGTGCTCAAGGAGTATCATATACTACCGGTGTGCCAGCGATGGTAGGAGCTGCAATGATGCTCACCAAGCAGTGGCAGGGTGCAGGTGTTTTTAATGTGGAAGAGTTTGATGCTGACCCTTTCTTAAAAAAGCTGGCTGATTCTAGCTTACCCTGGCACGAAGAAGAGGGATTGGACTTAGGCATGGATTAGTCGATAGAATGAAGCAAACAATACCTACTCCCTGCTATGTGCTAGACCTGCTTCAACTAGAAAGTAACCTTCAAACGATCGCAAGCGTCCAGGAAAGGGCAGGAGTGGAGATTATTTTGGCCTTCAAGGGTTTTGCGATGTGGAGCACTTTTCCGCTGATTTCTAAATACGTAAGTGGTGCCACTGCCAGTTCGCTACATGAGGTCAAACTGTGCAACGAAGAAATGGGTGTGAAGGCGCACACCTATTGTGTGGCTTATGATCCGAAGGATTTCGAAGAGATGGTGACAAATTCCAGTCACTTAACTTTTAATTCACTAGGTCAATATCAGCGGTTCATCGATCAGGTACCTAAAGAGGTGAGCGTAGGTCTTAGGGTAAATCCTGGATGGTCTGACGTAAAAACAGATCTCTACAATCCTTCAAGCCCGGTTACAAGACTTGGTATGTCGGCCGAAAGTCTTATTGACCTCCCAGCAAGGGTGGAAGGCCTTCACTTTCATGTTCTCTGTGAGTCGGATTCTTATGCCTTGGAAAAAGTACTTACCGCATTTGAGGACAAATTTGGAAAATGGCTACCAGCGCTGAAATGGATCAATATTGGAGGTGGGCACTTAATGACGCAAGCTGATTATGACCTTGATCATCTAGTAGAGCAGTTGATCTCATTCAAGAAAAAGCATTATGTGGCCATTATATTGGAACCAGGTAGTGCTTTTGCCTGGCAAGCTGGAGATCTACATACAACCATTCTGGACGTTGTAGAAAATGGGGGAGAAAAGACAGCCATTTTTGATGGCTCATTTACTTGTCATATGCCAGACTGTTTGGAAATGCCCTACAGACCTCTTCTAGCAGAAGGATCTTCTATCAAGGTGGATGGCTGGTATCCTTATCGACTGGGTGGGGTAAGCTGTCTAGCCGGAGACTACCTTGATTCGTATTGGTTTGAGCACCCGTTAAAAGTAGGAGATCCTTTGGTATTCAAGGATATGATGCATTATACCATGGTGAAGACGACTACTTTCAATGGTGTGAGGCATCCTTCAATTGGAATTAAACGAAAGGATGGAGGCTTTGAATTAGTTCGGGAATTCGGATACCAGGACTTCAAGCGAAGACTTTCTTAAAGTAGAAAGGCTTAAGTTATCTTCAAAATGCTATTTGCCTTTGGGTGCGAGTTCTCCTCTCATGAACAAATTATATTCATCACAAGACAGATATCCCTCTCCCAGGGAATAGGGGCAGGTTTTATATACACGTTCAAAAACACCAGCCTGTATGACTACCCCGGAACCATGGCAAACCGGACAAAGCATTTTTTCTAATCCTCCGCAATCGTACTCCGCACTATTTAGATCAATTGAGACTTGCTTGGCAGCCTGTCGTTGAATTCTTAGGTATTCATCTTCCGCAAACTGAAGAAATTGAATTGCTGCCTCATAATACCGGCCTTTTGTGCCTTTTAGCTGGATGTATTTATTAAGCCAGTTTATACTCTGCTTGTACTTTCCTAGGTGATAACTATTACGACCGAAAAGGTAGGCCACTTCAGAGGGGAGCTTTTCCATATTTTGAAGCACCGATTGAAAAAGTACCTGGGCACTGTCATAGTAGCCGGTAGCCATTAGCTCAGCGCCCACATCCATGCGTCTCCGTAGTTCTGATTCTCGGATGATCTGCCCTTGACCAAGAAAACTGCCTAGGAGTAAAAGCACCAGAAAGAGGTGTTTTACATTTCTCACTTTCACTGCAAATTGCTGAATCTCAGGCTTGTTGCCTTTTTGTAATTTGTGATTAATATCTCAGTATTTGAAAAGTTCTGATAGATTTTAAAGAGACTTTGCCGCCATGCTCCAGTGAAGCACAAAATTCACACCATAAAAATCGTGACATTTTCATTCGGTTCTTTTGTAAAATCGGAACAATAAATAGCTCTCAATACGTTTGCACTACGATGAAAGGTGTACAATTTTTTTTGTGTTTTGTGATTTTTCTGTCAGCAGCCCCCTTGCTAGGACAAGATACACGGTCGCCGGAGACTTACAAACCCCCTAAACCTCAATACCAAGCTTTTAAAAAGGAAAAGAAGGGTTTGTTTTCTTTTTTGAAACGCGACAAACCGCAAACAGAATTGAGAAGTCTGGAGGATGAAAGAGCTGATTTTAGAAGGCGCGTCTCGCAAGCCTATCGAGAGAATGAAAAAACCAACATCAAGGCAGAGCGAGTAAAAATGAAGGAGGCCAAAAAAGGAGAGAGTTTCTACGGACACAAGCGCCCACCCAAAAAGCGCCCACCCGGAAAGCAAAAATTTTGCAGGGTATGCAAGATTAAGCATTGATATTTATTGTATTTCAAGCTTTTTATATCATACTGAACTCTTACTGATTCTCCTCGGCAAGAGTTGAAATGCATTCATCTTCTATTTTTCTTAAAAAGCAGGCAGTCCTACTTTGAGGAAACAGAACTACCCACCTCAGGTCTGATCTTTTAAATGAGACGCCAAATTTTTCATTTGTTTTGCAAATAGGAAAAATATATTTCTATATTTGATTTGGTTTTAGGAAAATAATGTAAAAATGAAGATTGGTTCCTTTGAAGAATTGGTATTGCTGGCAGTGGGGTCTCTCGGAGATGAGGCCTATGGGGTTTCGGTGAAAGAGCTTTTAAAAGAAAAAACTGGCAAGAATCCTAGCATAGGTGCTTTGCATTCTGCCCTCTACCGATTGGAAGACAAAGGATTCTTGGAGTCTTACGAAGGAGGGGCCACCACTGAAAGAGGTGGGAGACGGAAAAAGTACTACCAAATCACTTCGGAAGGGAAAGAGGCGATCAAAGAAGTGAATAAGCTACGCATAGAGTTTTCCAAGAACATTAAAGGACTCAACCTTGGCTTGGATGAATTCTAAGAAAACTACAGAACCACCAAAATGGGCTGATCGCATTTTAAAGGCTTTTTGTAATGAGCAAGTCATAGAGACATTGCAGGGGGACCTATACGAGCTATATAATTTTCGAAGGAAACTAGGCTCAAAACTCAGTGCTGACGTTGGATTCGTTTTTGACATGCTGAGCGTCATCAGACCTTTCGCTTTAAAGAAATTTTTCATCTCAAAAAACTCAAGTTCCATGTCCATGTACAAAAACTACCTGAAAGTATCTTGGAGAAATCTTCTGAGGCATCGCATGTATTCCACAATAAAAATTGGTGGATTATCCATAGGCATTGCCGTTTGCATCTTGATTTCATTGTTTGTGATTGATGAGCTAGGCCATGATAAAGATTTTCCGAACGTAGATCAGCTGTATCGATTAGTCAACGTCTGGGACCAGCCCGGCCAGGTAGAGAAGTGGGAATCGTGTCAGCCTATGATCGCTGATATGATGAAATCAGAGTTTCCCGAAATTGAGAATGCCGGCCGATTGATCCCCTATTCTGGATGGTCTTTTGCTGGAAGCAATCAAGTCAGAAGAGCGGGCCGATTGCAAAACGCATACGAGGAAGGTTTTGCCTACATGGATCAGGAGCTGTTTGAAATGCTAGGCTTTACTATGATCTACGGGAATCGAAGTACTGCTTTGTCTGAACCAAATTCGATGGTGATCTCTGAAGCAAAGGCCGAAAAGTACTTTCCAGGTGAGAATCCGGTGGGAAAAATGATCATTTTGGATGAGCAAGAAGATCGTCCTTGGACAATTGGAGGTGTGATGGAAAATCCTGCTTCGAATAACCATATTGAGTTTGATTTCTTGTTGACCCTAACCTCTGAGGAGTTTTGGAAAGGGGAGCAAACGAGCTTTTGCTGTAGCAACTATGCGACTTACTTTAAAGTAGATAAAGAAGCAGACATTCATGCACTAGAAAAGAAGCTAGCGGAACTGTACGTCAGTAGTTATGTTCCCTACCTGCAGGAAAGGGGTGATGTGGAGGCGGACGATGTAGGTAAGTATTGGGCCTTTTTACTTCAGCCAATTCAGGATATATACCTTCGGTCAGAGCGAATTCACGACAGCTTTCAACATAGCGATATAAAAAAGGTATGGATGTTTGGCTCCATTGCTATTTTTATCTTGCTCCTGGCTTGTATCAATTTCATTAATCTTTCTACGGCCAAATCAGCCAACAGAGCAAAAGAAGTGGGGCTAAGGAAGGTAGTAGGTTCGTTCAAAAGCGATTTGATCAAGCAGTTTCTTACAGAATCTACATTTATTTCTTTGGTGGCTGTGATATTGGGTGTCTTACTGGCGTGGATTTTCGTTCCGTTCTTTAATACAATCTCAGGAAAGGTTCTGATAATGCCTTTCGGAACCTGGTGGTTCTTTCCGTCATGCCTCTTGCTGGCGCTTATAGTGGGACTTATCGCAGGGGTATATCCCTCATTTTACCTCTCTGCTTTTAGGCCTATTGAAGTACTAAAAGGAAAGCTCAGTCTTGGCACAAAAACATCCCGGTTGAGAGGAGGAATGGTGGTTTTTCAATTTACTTGCTCGGTCATTTTGATAGTGGGATCTATGGTGGTCTACCGGCAAATGTCTTTTATACTGAACAAAGACGTGGGATTCAGCAAAGAACAAGTGGTCTTGATTGAAGGAGCAAATACACTGGAGAAAAGACTCGAGCTTTTTCAGGACAGACTTTTAAAAGACCCACATGTGTTGAATGTTACAGCGAGCAGCTATTTACCAATAACTGGCTCCAAGCGAGATCTAAATACATTCTGGAAAGAAGGAAAGAAGAAAGTGGATAAGGGGATTGGTGCGCAGATCTGGAGAGTAGATGATGATTACATCAACACCTTGGGCATGGAACTAATTGCCGGAAGAGATTTTGATAAAACTTCAAATCGGGACTCTGCTTCTTTGATCATTAATGAGACCTTTGCTAGGGAGCTGGGGTTGGATAGTCCTATCGGGGCAAGGATCGTAAATTGGCAATCCTGGACGGTGATTGGTGTGGTCAAGGATTTTCATTTTGAGTCCATGAGGGGTGAGATTGGCGGGCTAGGGCTGGCTTCAGGAAGGTTTGGATCTGTGGTTCCAGTAAAAATCAAGACAGAAGATATGAAAGCCACTCTTGCTTCAATTACTGCGGTGTGGGATGAATTCATGCCAAATCAACCAATCAGATACTCCTTTATGGATGAGGTTTTTAAAAACATGTATGAAGATGTCTTGCGAACGAGAAACGTCTTTTTTGTCTTTGCAGTGCTTGCAATCATTGTGGCATGCCTAGGTTTGTTTGCATTGTCTTCGTTCATGGTGGAGCAGCGTATTAAGGAGATCAGCATCAGAAAAGTGCTAGGTGCTTCTGCCAGTCTAATATTCACTCTTCTTACCTCTGATTTTCTCAAATTGATTGGCATCTCTTTGATTTTGGCGATTCCTGCCAGCTACTTCTTGATGGAGAGTTGGTTGGAGGATTTTGAGTACCGTACCAATCTTGATTGGATGATTTTCTGCGGTGCAGGTTGTGTGATCGTCGTGATTGCACTTTTAACGATCAGTTTCGAATCACTAAAGGCCGCATTCATAAACCCTTCGGTAGGGTTACGCTCAGAATAACAGCTAGGTAGATAATTAGACATCCGATTTCTTAAAGAAATCGGATGTCTTAAATACAGCCACCCGATCATTTATGAAGTCCAATAAAATTCATTTTAGATCAATTTTCGTAAATGTAGATTTTATGTTCTACATTTACGAAAATTGATAATTATGAAAGGGACACATTTAGGGGAATTTGAAGAACTGATTCTACTGATCGTAGGTGTGCTCTATCCTGATGCCTACGGATTGGCGATCATGCAGTCACTAAAGGACCAGTCTAAAAGATCAACCTCTATGGGCGCAGTGCATTCTGCATTGAGTCGCTTAGAGGAGAAAGGGTTTCTAAATGCCCATCTGGATGACGCTACGCATGAGCGAGGGGGAAGGCGCAAAAAACTCTACGAAATAACTGCTGAGGGAAAAAGATCTTTAGAGCTTAACAGATCCCTTCGAAATGATCTTTGGAATCAGATTCCTGATTTGGCATTTGAGCAGCTGAAAAATGGGTGATTTTCGCAAAAAGACCGATAGTCAACCGCCTCGCTTAGCTGTTCGTTTTTTCAAATGGTTCTGTAAGGAATCCTGGGCCGAACCACTGCTGGGCGATTTAGAGGAGCAATACCAAATTCATAGGAAGGCCCATGCTACCTGGATAGCCAACCTAAAGTTCTATATCAATGTCTTCACCTTGCTGCGCCCTTTTGCTGCAAAGTCTCACTATTTCAACACAAATCACGCTGCTATGCTTAAGACCACTTTCACCATTTTTCTACGCCAGTTGAAAAGAAATCCTGCACACAGTTTTCTTACGATATTCAGTCTCTGTGTGGGACTTTGTACTGTTTTTATCAGCTCACTTTGGATTAGCTATCACGAAAGCTTCGACGAAATGCATGAAGATGCTTCGCAGATATTCCAAGTAAAGAGAAATGCCATTGCCAGTGATGGCACTATTCAAACCAGGGGTGGTGCACTATACGAAGTATTGCAGGAGGCCAAGAATACTCTGCCTGCTATTGATCATGTTACCAGGATCATAAGTACCTGGAGGTGGCCTTCAGAGCAGTGCCTCAAAGTAGATGAATCAGTAGACTGCCTGTATAGAAAAGGCATTTTTTCCGACTCTTCTTTTTTTAAAGTTTTTGATTTTAAGATCACAGCAGGTGCCGGAAATCCACTGACCGAACTCCGCAGTATCGCTTTCTCAGCCTCGGTTGCAAAGCGGCTTTTTGGTGATGAAAATCCTGTGGGCAAGAAATATTTGCTGGATAATCACTATGAGGTAACGGTCACTGGAATTTTTGAGGACATACCTGCCACCTCGTCTTTACAGTTTGATTTTGTAGCTCCTTTAAATGTTGCCTATGCCCTTTGGGGCATGAGCATTGATCAAATGAAGAAAGGCTCATTTGATACGTATGTAAAGTTGAACAATGCTGAGCCAATGACTGTCGCTGATCAGATCGCTTCTGTGCCGATATCGAAAAACTACCCAGAGGATTCCTACTTACTTCACCCTCTGCTGGATCAGCATCTCTACACGCAATTTGAAAATGGAAAAAAGGCGGGTGGTCTTATTGACTACCTGCGGATCATTGGGTTATTCGCATTTTTTGTCTTCCTCATGTCGCTGGTCAACTTTGTCAATATTACTACAGCACAGGCCACAGCCAGAGCCAAGGAAATTGGTGTGAGGAAAGTATCAGGTGCACAAAAAAGTGCGCTGCAGCTGCAATTTCTATTTGAGACGTTTTGTAAGGTACTGATTGCAATTGCGCTCGCTGCGCTTTTTACCTACCTGACCATCCCACTTCTGGAGCGGATTATCCAGGAAGAAATCCCTGTTCGTATCGAAACTGATACCCTGTTGAAATTGCTGGTGGTAGCCCTTGTCACTCCTTTTCTCGCCGGAACTTATCCTTCCTATTTGATGAGTCGGTTCAATCCGGTTGAAATCATCAAGCACACGTCGCTAAAGGAGAAGGGAAAAGGCTCTGTGAGAAAATGGCTAACTGTTCTGCAAGTCAGTGTTTCTTGCATCATCATCACCATGGCTAGCGCATTTTATTTACAGCTTAATTTCCTGCAGACGAAGAGCCTTGGGTATGATCCTCAGGGTGTGCTAATGGTGGAACCTACTTTCAGTCACATCAAGGCTTTTGAAAGTTTTAAGGACCAGCTCAGAAGTCATCCGCAAATAGAGGCGATCGGTATCTCGAATGCCAATATGGTTCAGGCTACCAATACCACCGATCAGTTTTACTGGCCGGGAAAAAGTAGCGATCAGGAGACCGAGTTTAAGATCATCGGCGGTGATCAGGGGCTGCTGGAAGTTTTTCAGCTCAACCTGATAGAAGGTAATGGTTTTAATCCCAGGGATACGATTCGGCAGATGGTCTTATCTAGCGGTGCTGTATCTGCGATGGATTTGGAAGATCCAGTGGGTAAGACCGTGGAGATGGGCTCAGAAAAGTATAAGGTAGCCGGGGTAGTCGCAGACATCAATTCTGAATCCCTCCACTGGGATATGATGCCAACGATCTACTATGAAGTTGAACCTCGCTACTCTGGGACATTTTACGTTCGCTATGATCCCCTACAGCCCATTGCTTCAATAGAGGCGGTGGAAAAGGTCTACGATGAGTTTGAGCCATTTATTACCATGAAGTACAAAATACTGAACGAGGAATATCAGCGCGCTTACGGTCATGAACAGATGATCAGCAACCTTACGAGCATGGTGATGGCAGTGGCGGTCTTTATTGCCATAGGGGGAATTCTGGGTCTTCTTACGTTCAATATTTCCAAAAGGTATCGAGAACTTGGATTGAGAAAGATCTTTGGGGCCAGTGACTTCCAGGCTTTTAAAGTAATCTCTAAAGAATTTACACTGATCTTGTTTTTGGCTAATTTGATAGGTGGGGTGGTCAGTTTTTGGATGATGCAAGAATGGCTGGAAGGTTTTGCATATCGGATCGACTTACCAGTTTATTTGATTCCTTTGAACCTGCTAGGCGGAGTAATCGTCACCTTTGCATTGCTTGCTTTCAAAATAAGGAAAGTCTTGATTCAAAATCCGGTAGAGGTAATTCGTACGGAATAGAATCAGTCTCCAACAACACTTATCTACTTGCTATCTGACTTTTGTGTCACAATGTTTAGCTTTCATCTTTTTTAAGCAGAATTAGCAAGTGCCCAATACGTAGGGCTCAGCTTATGTACAGCAAGCGCTAATTTCAGAAAAGGGACGATATGAAAAAACCAAAAAAAGCATCCTTAGGTGATCAAAGAGACTTCTTAATAGGTGGAAGTAGAAAAGTGATTTTTTCTGCAAAAGAGACAGATGGAGATATCTATTTAGTGGAAGGAATTATGCCTGCAGGTAGTGAGGTTCCGGTACATGTTCATGAGCTTGAGGACGAAATATTTCATGTATTGGAAGGAAAAGTGGAGCTCAGGCTAGGCGAGGAATCTTTCGGTGGTGAAGAAGGTGACATTATCTACCTTCCTCGTGGAGTAAAGCACGGTATAAAAACGATTGGAAGCTCCAAAGCCAGGGTTTTAAATTATGTTATTCCTGGAAAGAATTTTGAAGACTTTTTCGAGAAGCTAAATGAGCTAGGCTCATCTGCGTCAGATGATGAAAAATCAGATCTCGCAGCTGTGCACAAAATCAAGTTTCTGTAGGAAAAATCACTTGCTACCGCCGAAGCTTTTATTCCATTAATGCATCATCTAATAGCTGGTTATAGATCCTTCCTAGGTTTACTCTTTGGTAATCGCAAATACCTGCAAATTATAAGAGTGGCAAATCTTTGACCAAGCGCCTTCTCTAAACCTTAAGTTGAGTCTTTGGAATATTCCACAAACTATTCATCCCGTAGCATCTCTGCTGGATTAGTCCTTGCAGCTTTCAGTGCCTGCCATCTCAGCAGTAGAAATGTAATGGTGGTCATGATCAGAAATCCTGAAAGAAGTTCCAGCGGCCCCATTACGATCTGATCTCTGAAATTGGGAAGAACGTACTCGTCAAACAAATAATAAACAATAGGAATCGCTACGCTTCCAGCTATCACGAGCATGATCAAGAAGTTGCGGGATAGTAGGTAGACCAAGTTTTTGTTGGTCGCGCCCAGGACTTTCCGAATACTCAATTCCTTTACTTTCGATTCGGTAGTAAGTATGACGATTGCCAGAAATCCTAAAGAAGAAATGCATACGGCTACTGCTGCCAGGAACATAAAGATCCTGAACATCGATTTGTATTCACTGTACGCCTCCTGAATTTGCGCATCATAAAAATTTGCGATAAATGGGTGCAAAGGATCCACTGTTTTCCAGGTTTCTTCCAGTTGAGATAGCATTTCAAGCACATCACCTTCTCCGATCTGTAAGTTGACATATTCCTGATCTTCTGCCACACTCTGGATCAAAATGGTAGGACCGGTTGAGCTTTGCAGCTCGGTGTATTGATAGTTTTTAAGCACTCCACATATTTCGTACTTGAAGTCCTCTTCATTATCGTACAGTTGCTTACCCAGTGCTTCGTATGGATCGTCGATTCCAAACTCATCCAGCAGCAGTTGATCCACAATCGCGTATGCAGTGCTATCAGCAGTTGGTTTCCTGGGGAAATTGCTCCCCATTGAAAGCTCGATCTCATGTACATCCAAGTATGCCTCATCTATCTTATTATAGAAGGCCTGTATAGTATCCTGCTCGTAGGCGATCTCGGTGAGATACATCATTTGAATCCCTGGAATCATGGTGCTTGTAGAGAGTTTTTGCACGTTAGAAACTCCTCTAAAAGCGCTCTTTAGCAAGGGTATTTGCTCAGTTTCAGCGCGGATATTTAGGATGTTTTCGCTGCGAAACCCTAGATCATAGTCAATCGCAAATTGGTACTGCCTGTACATGATAGACGCTGCCACGATTAGGCCCATTGACACAGAAAACTGAAGGACGATCAGTATTTTCCGAAAGGAAATACCCCGTAAGGATTGAACCTTTTGTACCGAAGAAAATGCTGATTTTGACGTGATGCGGGATAGAAAGTAAGAAGGAAGGATCCCGGCTAAAATGCTCAATGCAAGCACAAATAGCAGAATGTAGGGTAAGAAGTTCACTTGAACTGACATGGGTATTTGCTCTTCGCCAATGATGTGGGTAATGAATTCCGGCTTGATTGCGAAATACAGTGCGGCCGCAAAGAGTACTGCAATGGCTGTGGTGAGGAATGCTTCTAAAATGAATTGCGCGAAAACGTGTCCCTGGGAAGCACCATTAATTTTTCTTACTCCCACTTCTTTGGCCCTTCTTAGGGATTGAGCGAGGGAAAGATTGGTAAAATTGAAGATTGCGCAAGCGACAATGATCAGTGTCAGCGCGATGAGTTTGTTCAAATCTGACCATTCGACGTACGGGCCAAGGCGATTATTTTCAGCTCCCGGCGTGATTTGATCAAGTGGCTGTAAATAGGGCTGGATTTCATACTTGCTTAGATCTGTATTTTCAACTTCGGCTAAGTTGTTGAGATACTCAGTCACAGTGCTGGGATTGGCTTCTTTATGTAGCAGAATATAGGTATGATAGCTCCAGACTGTTTTCCATTCTTCAGATAATTTCCCTTTGGGACGCAGCGAGCTAAAAGACTCTAACCTTTCAAAATCACCAAAGTGGGTATTCTTAGGCGGGTCTTTCATGACACCCGTAATGAGATAGCTTTGATCTTTCACTGTCACTGTCTTTCCCACTACATCGGTATCCTTGAAGAGTTTTTTTGCACCCTTTTCTGTCAGGACCAGGCTGTAGGGCTCTTTGAGACAACTTGCACGATCTCCGCTCAGTAATTCAAAGGAAAAAAGATCTAAAAAGTCATTGGAAGCGTAGAGTCCTTCGAGAGGTACCTGCTTTTCTTCATATCGTACATCTGCAGCACCGGAGTAGCGCACTACCGCTACTTTTTCAATGCCTGTTGCCTCGGTTTGCAGCTTATCAGCTAGGAAATAAGACGAAGAGGCCAATTGCATGACAGATCCTTCGCTATAGACATAGTCTACGTAGTTGGTTTGTACCTTGTAGATGTGGTCTCCTTTATCGTGAAAATTATCGAATGAGAGCAGATTACCGATGTAGGTGATCATCAGGAAACCGATGGACATGGCAATGGATAATCCAAAGATGTTGATGGAGGAGAATAGCACGCTTCGCTTTAAGTTGCGAAAAGATGTTTTGGTGTAGTTGATGAGAAGTGTAAGCATAATGGACTGGTTTAGATAAGATGGTTTTTTAATGGTGTAAAGCCGGAAGAACTTCAGTACATCAAACAGATAGATCACATTGGCCTTAAAGCGACCATATGGTAAGTTCCGGTGATAGTACTCGTGCAGATCCCCCTGCAAGTCTTCTAAAAGACTTTCTTTGCAATAGATTGCAAGCAGGCGATCCATCCACTTGGGAGGATTGATGCGCTTTTCACTCACAGGATTTCCTTAAAAACGAGTTCAGGAATATTTGCCCAGAGCTGGTCGCGTTGCGTTTTTGCCTTCATTAAGGCCACTTTCCCTGCATGAGAAATGGAAAAGAAACGCTTTCTGCGTCCGCCGCGCTCCTGCGTAGGCTCGCCAAGCTCGCTGGAAATAAGTCCCTTCTTTTCTAGTCGGTTCAAAACAGCGTGCACTACTCCCAGCTTAGTCTTCCGGCCTGTTACTTCCGCAATGGTGTCCACAATGTGGACGCTGTACGCTTGGTCGAGCAGCGATGCGATGGTCAATAGCACCACTTCTTCAAATTCACCCAGGTTTGTTCCTTTCATTGAAAATCAGATTTATTCACCAAATGTATAAAAAACCATTTCAGAATCTCATAGTATTAAAGATATTTTTTCATTATTTGTATAAGTAATGGGGGATTGAGTGGATTGGTAAGCGTAAAAGCTGGGAGAGCGAAGATTTGAGCTGATCAGCAATCAAGGGTACTGGCTACAAGCAATCTCGCAATATTTTACCAACAGAGCATTTAGGGTAGAGGGGAATCAGTCCAAAGAGGAGGCTATTTCAAGAGATCATCAATGCTTTCGTATTCAACATTTTCATATAGATCAGTATGATATTTGTCCAGCTCCTGAAATTTGGTAATCATGGAATCTATCTCAGCTTCCGAAGAATCTCCCATCAGAACTTCTGATACTTTGCCGGCCTGTATCTCCGCTTTTTCTACCACTTCTTGCCCGTAATCAGAGAGCCTGATCCTGCGAATGCGTTTATCGTGTGGGTCGACTTCCTCAGTTAGCAGCCCTTCTCGAATCAGCCGTTTGATGATCTCAAAAGCGGTACTCTTTTCATTTAGTAGCAGATTGGCAACTTCATTTTTAGAGGGGTTCGTGCGGTATTTTACTTCAGTCAAGATGCCGAAATCCTCAAATTGCTTGATGGGTAAGTCCTTAAAAGCAAGTTTTCCCCACATTTCAGTGAAGTTGACGAGTCGACCAAAAACCTGGCCCAAACATATTTTCTTCTCCTGCAAAGTGGTAGCATTCTCCGTAGCAGGAGGGCTGATTCTGGCTTTCAGCCAATTTGAAAAGCCTTCTACAGATGGGTTAGAACGCAATTTAGAATAGTCTACCCAATGTCCTACTAGCTCGTGCAGGCTTTCCCCTTCTGTCATAATTATTTTTTTGTAATATTATTTAAACAAAATTGTAATAAATACTGTTAGCTCTTCTGATTATTGAATTACTACAAAATAATGAAAAAATTACTACAAATCAGTATTATAGGAGTCATCACATTGATCCATTTTACAGCGGGCGCACAAGAAAATACAGGTGATCTTTCCGGCTATGTTTTGGATAAGAAAACCGAAGAACCATTGATAGGAGCCACCGTAAGGTTGGTGGATACTGATCTTGGTGCCATTACAGATATCAATGGCTATTATCTTATTCAGAATATTCCTGCAAAGACTTACGCCATTCAAGCCTCGTTCGTTGGTTTTGTTACCGATGTTCGATACAACATTGTGGTTCGTTCGGGTGGTACACCAGATGTGAATTTTCAATTGGAAGAAGAATCAAGTCAACTTAATGATGTGGTGGTTACAGCTAGTCCTTTTCGGAAGACAGAAGAAACACCATTGTCCATTCAGCGCTTGTCACCCGAGGAGATTGCCACCTTTCCTGGGGGAAATAATGACATTGCGAAAGTAGTACAGGCGCTACCCGGGGTTTCTGGTTCGGTGGGAGGCTTCCGAAATGATGTGATCATTAGAGGTGGGGCACCCAACGAAAATGTATATTATTTAGATGGGATCGAGATCCCAAATATCAATCACTTTGCCACCCAAGGAAGCGCAGGAGGCCCGGTAGGTCTCTTGAATGTTTCGTTTTTTGAAGGAGTAACTTTATCAACCAGCTCTTTTGGGTCTCAATATGACAATGTGCTGTCGGGGGTTCTTCAATTTGATCAGCGTGATGGAAATAATCGGGACTACCAGACCAATGTACGAATAAGTAGCAGTGAAGCTGCACTGACGTTCGAAGGTCCGCTATTCAAAGGCGCCAATGAATACAGTAATACCTCGTTCATCGCTTCAGTGAGAAGATCTTATCTACAGCTTCTTTTTCAAGCTCTGGACCTTCCCTTTCTACCCGACTATTGGGATTATCAATACAAGCTCACGCATAAAATTGACAAGTACAATGACTTGACGGTCACTGGTGTAGGATCAATTGATAACTTCTCCGTAAACATACCGGATGATATCGATGAAGAGCAACAAGCCAACCTGGATCAAGTTCCAATTATCAAGCAGCGAACAAATACAGTTGGAGCAAGCTGGAAAAGACGATTTAAAAATGGGCAGGGCTTTATGACCACTGCCATCAGCACCAATGTGCTCAACAATGATTTCACTCAGTTTGAGGACAATACTTCACAAGTCAATGCGCTGCTTAGCAATGTAGCCAGGGAACAAGAAACCAAGTTGAGGTATGCGTACACACGCTTTGCAGGAGACTGGATCTTGACTGGGGGAGCGGTGATTCAAAACGCTGATTATCAGAACGAGACCTCAGATCTTGTCAATAACTTCCAATTTGATAACGGTATCAATTTTTGGAGGTATGGTCTTAATGGACAGGCTTCTCGAAGTTTTCTGAATGACCGACTGAGCTTTTCAGCTGGCTTTCGCGTAGATGGGAATTCATTCACAACAAATGGTAACCAGATGTACCGAACTTTTAGCCCGCGTACTTCGCTTTCCTACAAACTAGACGCCCAAGGTAACTGGACGATCAACGGCTCAGTCGGCAGGTATTTTAAAATAGTTCCTTACACAGTACTTGGCTTTACGGATAACGATGGTCAGCTTGCCAACAGAGATGTTGAGTACATTGAGAATGATCATGCAGTGCTTGGTATTGAGCGTATTTTAAACAAGTCCACGAGAGTTACTGTAGAAGGCTTCTACAAGCGATATAGGGACTATCCAGTTTCACTTACTGACAGTGTATCGCTCGCGAATTTGGGTGCTGATTTTTCGGTGCTTGGAAATGAACCTGTGGCAAGTATAGGTTTGGGCAGAACCTACGGTGTAGAGTTTCTGTATCAAAAGAAGTTCACCAAGAGCTTTTACGGGATATTGGCTTTGACACTGTATAACAGTGAATTTACCGGCTTTGATGAAGAGGAGTTTGTTGCATCGACATGGGATAACGGTACGTTGTTGACTTTCACAGGCGGATACAAGTTTGGAAATAATTGGGAAGTGAGTGCGAGGGTCAGGTATCTGGGGGAGACACCAACAGCACCACTCGACCAACAGGCTACTCTGGCAAATTATCCTGCATTGGTCAGAGACTTTTCCAGGCAAGGCCAGCAAAGACTGGATGCGTTTAATCAGACAGATATCCGAATCGACAAAAAATGGAATTTAAAAGGCTTCACGCTGGATGTATTTTTAGAACTTCAAAATGCATTTGGTCAACAGACGCCCCAGGAACCTCTCTTTGGCTTGGTCAGAAACGATGATGGTGACATTGCTCAGCCTCGTCAACTTAGGGAGATAGAGAATATTGATACAAGTCAGATACTGCCTACACTGGGACTAGTGATAGATTTCTGAAGCTTACTAATTATCATGGGAATCATAGCCCTCTCAATATCTCATTTTTCCTCCAGGTAACCATTTCGATAATTAGTTTTTCTGGCAAGTCCTCATTCAATTTAAATTGAATTGATCCCTTGGCGGTTTTGTAATTTGAGAGACGATCTAAAAAATGTGCAATGGTAGTTGGGTACGGATAAAATCCAATGTGGTTTTTGCAACCAGCTACCATAATTTGTTCTTCCCTTTTACCAGCTTCAATTAAGGCATACGATGCAATATTGTAATTGATTAGCTCTTCTGCATTAGGCACTGCTCGAAAAATGAGAGCTCTTATCTCAAGAAGGTATTCATGGATCTTTCCGTCAAAGCTGTTGATATACGCTGTGACGGTTTGAAATTTTGGTTGACAATTCACTGTTGTTACCGATTGAAGTTTACTCTAAACGAAACTTTTCATACTTTTAAAAAATAAACTTAAATGTAAACTTTGACGATTCAGAGATTCGAGGTTGAGCTACTTGATGAAGCGTACGAATTTCTGAAAAAGTTGAATTATAAGCATAGAAAGAAGATTCTTCAGAATATGGATCGAGCAAAATTTCACACTGATCCTAAACTATTCAAAAAGCTTGACGATGAAATATGGGAGTTTAGAACATTGTTTTCAGGTTTTCAGTACCGATTTCTTGCTTTTTGGGAAAAGACTGAGCAGGCTACAACACTAGTGTTTGCAACTCATGGATTCATTAAGAAAACAAGTAAAGTAGATAAAAAGGAAATTGATAAAGCTAAATGAATAAGACAGGAATTTCTTCAAAATAAAGGGCTATGAAACGATATACACTTGAACAAACTAAAGATGACTTGATCGGCAAGATTGGGACTCCAGAGCGAGATCAATATGAATTTGAACTAAAACTAGAATTAATCGGCGATATGATTCAGGAAGTCAGGAAGCAAAGAAACATGACGCAGCAACAGCTTGGCGAACTTATTGGGGTTAAGAAAGCTCAGATTTCAAGATTAGAAAATAACACAGGTAATGTAACTATCGAAACCATTCTAAAAGTGTTCAATGCGCTGGAAGCGCAAGTGAATTTCAGCGTCATGATGTTGAACAATCAAATAAATGTGGCTTAAGTGTGTGTGTTAAATACCATCACCCATAAGCTTACTGACATAGTTGCAAGAGCTCATTCTTTAGGATATTCTATTAGCGCATTTGAAAGGAATTGTATATGAATGATCGTTTAGAGCAACTTTCCGCCAGATTATCCATTTTTGATACATGGAAAGGTGGGCTGATGTTCCAGTAGTAGAAGCTTTTTTGATTGCCACGTTGCTGATTGGCCTGCTGGCAGGCCTGCTTCTCATGGTCAATAGATCCCCAGCTGGCAGGTGGCTTGGCGTTTTGTTGTTGTCGCTGTTGATGGTAATAGCGGTCAAGGCGGGTGGTGTGGTGCATTACTTACCAGCAGTCATTGTTTCTGTATTGATCATAGCCCATCAATACTTGCATGCTTTCTTCTATCAAAAAAGAAGGGTTCCTTTCTATCATTATGTAGTGCTTCTACCGGTTGGTCTGGTCAGCTATTTCTTGGCATCTTATGCTTTGATTTTAAGGATCTTTTGCGGAGCAATCGGGCTAGCGTATCTAGTTCTCAGTACAAAGCTGCTTTCTAAAGAAAGCCAAACCAGAGGCTTTTCTTACTTTCAGAATGCGGGTCCACGAATTGCATGGTTAAGAAACTTCGTTTTCATCCTAAGCGGATGGCTTATTCTGTCGCTTTTGTCTTTAGATGTTTGGATTAGCTGTGCGCTGTTTTGGCTGCTATTAAGCCATGTACTTTATCAACTTTTTCAGGAATCTGCTTTTCTGTCACCTATTCCTATAGGAAACAAGTACAAAAAGTCAACTTTAACACCGGAGATAAAAGTAGCGGTGATTGATAAGCTTGAAGAGGTAATGGAAGCAAACCACTTCTATCGTGATGATGGCGCTTCTTTAAGCAAGCTGGCCGATCTCTTGGGGGTGACCAATCATCACCTTTCACAAGTACTGAACGATTCGCTGAAGATCAGCTTTCAGGACCTACTGGCTCGGTTCAGAATACGGGAAGCTTGCAAGCTGCTAAGAGCGGAATCCAATGAACAGCTAAAAATTGAGACAGTAGCCAATATGGTGGGTTACAACTCAAAATCTTCCTTTAATACTGCTTTTAAAAAGCGTACGGGGCTTACGCCTTCCGATTATCGTAAGGCAAAAAACGTTCGAACTTATGGGGAAGAACGTCTCTCCGAGCGGAAAGCACCTTACGCAGCGAAGGATAGACGTAGTTTGATTCAAGTATCTAATCTCAAAATGAATCAAACCATGTTCAAGATCTCACTACGAAACCTGCGGAAAAATCGCCTACAGTCTATATTGAATATTTTGGGAATGGCGGTAGCTATTTCGGCCTGCCTCATGATTGCAGGATATGTCCATCACGAATGGTCGTATGATAAGCATCATCCTGACGCAGAAAACATCCATAGAATTGTACTAAACAGAATCTACCCTGACTACAATAAGGAGTGGGCAATTACTGCACCTATTCTTACGCCTACACTACAGAAGGAGGTGCCAGAAGTAGAGCATTATACCCGCATTTCCTGGGATGACATGATGCTGGGT